>CAVRNM010000041.1:0-41609 GCA_963722225.1 uncultured Verrucomicrobiae bacterium | reverse complement strand
CGGAGCCATTCGCGACATCGCCTTCAAGAAATACGCCAACGAGATCGGCGAGCCGGAGCCGTTCGTGTTCAACCGGCTCCACGCCGATCCCTCCTGGCGTTCACCGAAGAATCGTTACCTGGCTTCAGCCGCACCACCCGTTACCAGCTGGTCTCCTCGACCCCGACTGCAGTGGTTTTTCGCGCCGTCGTGGGCGACCGACTCGAGGTCACGCGGCGCTTTTCGGTGCGCGCCCCGGGCGACACGACCGGCGATCCCTACGTTGTCCGGCATGAAACCACCTTTCGCAATTTGACGAATGAAGCCGCCACGCTGCCCCGCGTGGCGCTCAGCCTCGGCACGGCTTCGCTCGTCAGCCTTAATGATTACGGCCGGTACCTGAATGTCGCGAGCTACGACGGCGACGGCAACCAGTTCATCAGCCGCAGCGACCTGGAAGGTGCTGGCGTCGTCGGACGCATGTTCGGCAAGGACACCACGCCAAAAGCCTTCGTGGAGAAGGCTGGCCCCGTCGTCTGGGCGGCGGTCACAAACCAGTTTTTTGCCGGCATTTTGGTCGCCGACAAGCCCGGGGACGCAGTGATCGCCCGGAGAATTGACCTGCCTCCCTTCCCCGGCTCGCCGCGGGCGAACATCGGCCTGACCGGGGCCGAGCGGTTCAGCCTCCCGCAGCTCGCGGCCGGCGGGAGCGCGCAGATGGCCGGCGATTTCTACGTCGGCCCGAAAGAATACCAACGCCTGGCAAAGCTCGCGCATAACGAGGACCGCGTCATGCAATACGGCACGGCGCTCTACAGTCGGATCTTCCTCTGCGGTTATGTGGCGCCGTTCATGAACACGCTCATGCACTGGACGCAGCGCTGGGTCTTCAACTGGGGCCTGGCCATCGTGCTGATGACCCTGATCATCAAGACCGTCAGTCTGCCCTTCACCCTCGCGGCCTCGCGCTCCGCCAAGCGCATGCAAAAATTCCAACCGCAGATCGCCGCGCTCAAGGAGAAATACAAGGACAACCCGCAGAAGCTCAATCAGGCCACGCTCGAGCTCTTCAAGGAGCACAAGATCAATCCCATGGGCGGCTGCCTGCCGATGCTGATCACGATGCCGCTTTTCTTCGGCTTCTTCACCATGCTGCAGAGCTCCGCCGAGCTGCGCTTCCAGAGTTTCCTTTGGGCGCCAGATCTTTCGGCGCCCGACACCGTCGGGCACATCCCCGGCCTCGGCTTCCCGATCAACATCATGCCGCTCCTGATGGCCGCTACCATGCTGTACCAGATGCGCCTGACCCCGCAACCCACCGTCGACAATGCGCAGGTGAAGATGATGAAGTTCATGCCGGTTATCTTTGCGTTCATCTGCTACAGCTATTCCTGCGCCCTATCGATCTACATGACCATCAACGGTCTGTTCACCATTGGCCAGCAACTGGTGATCAACCGCATCAAAGACGATGAGCCGGCGCCGGCCGCCGGCAAGCCGGGCATGAAAAACGTGACGCCAGCGAAAAAGAAGGCTAGGAAATAGATTGTCCCTGGTTTTCGCTTTTCGCTCTTCGCCGTCTCGATTTTCCGATTTCCGATTTCAGTTTTTCGATCTCAGTTTTCAGTTGTCAGCTTTTCTCTTGCTCTCGCTCCGGCCTCCCCCGTCTCCGTTCTCCGTTCCCCCTCACTCTCACTTTCACTTTCACCTTCACCCTCACTTCCACTCCCCTCCCTCCCATGTCTGGTCATAGCAAGTGGGCAAAACTCAAACACTTTAAAGGCGCCATCGACGCCAAGAGGGGCAAGGTCTTCAGCCGCCTCGCGAAAGAAATCACCATCGCCGCGAAAGCGGGCGGCGGCAACCCCGACATGAACCCCCGGCTGCGCACCATCGTGATGAAGGCGCGCGAGGCCAACATGCCGGGCGAAAATGTCGACCGCGCCATCAAGAAGGGCACGGGCGAGCTTCCCGGGGTGGTCTACGACGAGGTGACCTATGAAGGCTATGCCCCCGGCGGCGCCGCCATGGTCGTGCAGGTGACGACGGACAACAAGAACCGCGCCGCCTCGGAGGTGCGCAGCGTCTTCACGCGCTATGGCGGCAATCTCGCCGGCGCCGGCGCGGTGCTCTATAAATTTCAACACGTCGGCCAGTTTCTGATCAGCAAGGACAAGGCGACCGAGGATGCGCTGATGGAGATCGCCCTTGATGCCGGCGCCGACGACGTCATCACCACCGAGCAGGGATTCGAAATCCGCTGTGCCATCAAAGTCTTCGACACGGTCATCCGCGCCCTCGAGAAAAAGAACATCAAGACCGACTCCGCGGAAATCGCCTACGTGGCCACCCAGACGCATCCCATCACCAGTCTCGACGCCGCCCGTTCGCTGCTGAAATTGCAGGAGGCGCTGGAGGAACTGGACGACGTGCAAAACGTCTTCACCAATGAGGAGATGGACGACGCGTTGAGCGAGCAAGCCCACGCCTGAGCCGGGGATCGGGCAGTCGCGGTAGGGCGCGTTATCCTTAACGCGCCGGTTTGTTGAGGCGGGGGAAGGCGGGTTAGGGATAACCCGCCCTACCGTCTGGTTGAAATGCCCTGAAGGCCGAGTCGGTCCAGATGCTGGTGTCCGACTAAGGCACGAAATTCGCTTTGCTTCCCTTCGTGTTCTCGGTGTTCTCTGTGGTTCACTCATCCCATGAACGATGCGGAGGACGATGTTCTCAGTGCGCCCCCCGAGCCCGGCGAGGTCGGCCTCGTCGAGCCGCACGATTTCGTCCATCCGCATCCCTTCGCCTTTGAGAGCGGCCAGGTGCTGCCGGGCTTCACCCTGCGCTACGAGACCTACGGCCGGCTCGACGCCGCCCGGGACAACACGATTATCATCTGCCATGCCCTCAGCGGCGATCACCACTGCGCCGGCATCCATGCCCTGACCGATTCCAAGCCGGGCTGGTGGAACAATTTCATCGGACCGGGCAAGGCGGTCGACACGAACCGCTTCTTTGTGCTGTGCGCCAACGTCCTCGGCGGCTGCCAGGGATCCAGCGGCCCGCTGTCGGTTGACCCCGCGACCGGCCGGCCGTTCGGTCTCACGTTTCCCTTCGTCACCGTCCGCGACATGGTCCGCGCCCAGAAAACCCTGTGCGACCATCTCGGCCTGGCCTCACTCTACGCGGTTGTCGGCGGCTCGATGGGCGGAATGCAGGTGCTCCAATGGGGCATCGAATTCCCGGCTTTTGTGCGGCGCCTGATTCCGCTGGCCACGACGGCGCGGGAAAGCGCACAGGCCATCGCCTTTAACGAGGTGGGCCGGCAGGCCATCATGCAAGACCCCGAGTGGCATCGCGGCGACTACGCCACTGGTGGCGGCCCGCACGTCGGCCTGGCCATCGCCCGCATGATGGCCCACATCACGTACCTTTCCGACCAGAGCATGGACCAGAAGTTCGGCCGGCGGAAAACCGCCGGAGCCGCGACGTCCCCGTCGAGCAAACCCGAGGTCGCCGGCGGCGCCTCGCCCCCGGCCGCCGCCGCCTATACCTTCGACGTCCAGTTTGAAGTGGAAAGCTACCTGCGGCACCAGGGCGAAAGCTTTATCAACCGCTTCGACGCGAATTCCTACCTCTACATCACGCGCGCCCTCGACCATTTCGACCTGGCCGCCGCCCACGGTTCGCTCGAGCAGGCCTTTGCGGCGGTGGAGGCGGAAACGCTCAGCGTGGCGTTCACGAGCGACTGGCTGTTCCCCCCGGTCCAGAACCGCGAAATCGTGCTCGCGCTCCTGCGCGCCGGCAAGCGCGCGAGCTATGCCGAGCTGACTACCAGCCTCGGCCACGACTCGTTCCTGCTCGAATCCGAGGAACTCTACGCGCTGGTGCGCAGTTTCCTGGGTTCACCCAAATCGCCATGAGCAAGCTCGTCGAGAAACGCACGGTGGACATGCAGATCATCGGCGACTGGGTTGAACCGGGCAGCCGCGTGCTCGACCTCGGCTGCGGCCGCGGCCTGCTGCTCGACTACCTGCAGCAGACGAAGCAGGTCCGCGGCCTCGGGGTGGACCTCGACTTCCGGAAGATCCTCGGCTGCGTGCGCCACGGCGTCACCGCCTACCAGGGTGACATGGAGGCGTTCATGCACGCGTTTCCCGACCGGTTCTTTGATCGCGTCATCTGCTCCCGCACGGTGCAGGAACTCACTGATCCGGCCGCCGTCATCCTCGCCGCCCTGCGCGTCGGCCGGGCCGTCACGGTTGGATTCGTCAACCACGGTTATTGGAAGAACCGGGCCGACGCCTTTTTCCTCGGTCGCAAGCCGCATAATCCCGTTTATACGACCGCGTGGTATGAAAGCCGTCCGGCCAACCCGGTCACGATTGTTGACTTCGAAGGGTTCTGCGCGGCCAAGGGGATCACGATCTCCCGGCGCGCGGTGCTGCGCGGCGACTGGCACACCCCCTGCACTTTTCGTCCCAACCTTTTTGCCGGCTACGCGCTGTACGACCTGACAGGATTCGCGGGCGCAGCCCGCTGAATCCTATACCTCGTACGGCGGCAGGGTCTTCTCGATGCGGTGCTTTTCGAGGCGGGCGAAAGCCGGCAGGCCGTTGTCGTAGGGCACCGACACTTCGCCCTGGATGAGTGGGAGCGCGTAACGGAAGAACTGGAAGTTCATGCTCACGTTGTCTTCGTTGATCCACTCCCGCGGGAGCTTCTTGACGCCGTTGGCAATCTCGCTGAGCGGCGCGAGCCCCGTCTCACAGGTGTAATGTTCGGTGTCGCCGCGCACGAGCACGACCATCTTGTCCGTCTCGCCCGCAATCGCCGCCTTGACGGCGGCCTGACCCGCGAGAAACGCCTCGTCGTTGTCCGTCTTGGAGGAGCAATGGGCGGCGGCCCGCTGGGCGATGCCCAGCTTCGCGGTGCGCGCCTTCACCCCCACCTGCTGTTCCACGAGGCCCTTCAGATATTCGGCCGCGCCACCGAGTTGCGCATGGCCGAATGCGTCGGTGCTGGTGCTGTCGGTCGCGACGTAATTGCCGTCCTTGTCCAGCAGGCCCTCGCCCACGACGACGAAGCAATATTTTTCCCGCTTCAGCACGCGGCGCACGTCCTCCACGAATTTTTCGGCGCTGAACGGGGTCTCCGGAAGATAAATCAGGTGCGGCGGGTCGTGCGGATGGTCCCGGCGTTTCGCGAGCGCCGAGCCGGCGGCGATCCATCCGGCGTTCCGGCCCATGACCTCGAGGATCGAGACCAGGTCGTTCTGGCCCATGGCCTCGTTGTCGCAGGCCAGTTCGCGCACCGTCGCGCACACGTACTTGACCACGCTGCCGTAGCCCGGGCAATGATCCGTGACCGGCAGGTCGTTATCGATTGTCTTCGGGATGCCGATCACCCGCAGCTCGTAATTCTGCGCCTGCGCCAGCTTGGAAATCTTGTCGGCCGTGTCCTGGGAATCGTTGCCCCCGCAGTAGAAGAAGTACCGGATGTTGTGCGTCTTGAAGACCTCGAGCACCCGATCAAAATCCTGCTGCTTCTTCAGCTTGAAGCGGCAGGTGCCCAGGGCGGCTCCCGGCGTATGACGGAGGGCCCGGATCTGCTGCTGTGACTCGGCGGCCAGGTCGACAAACTCCTCATTGATGATGCCCAGCACGCCATTGAGGCCGCCGTAGACCTCTTCGATGCAATTGTGGTTGAGCGCCTCGGCAACGACACCAGCCACGCTGGCATTGATGACCGCGGTCGGACCGCCGGATTGGGCGACGAGACAGTTTCCTACGAGTTCAGCCATGGCGAGGAGGAATGAAAGGGTTCAAGATGACGTGTGGAAGGTCAACGAAAGGCTCCGCTCCGAGGCGTGGCAATTCAAATTTCCCGCACCGGTCGGCTATCGGTCCCTTTCCCCCGGGGCGATTCGCGTGATGACCGCCCGAAAATCCGGATTTTCGCCTGTGAGACATCGAGGCGGATGCACGGAGGTCATGGCGGAGGGACCCCGTGAAGACACCGGAACCGGCCCGGTCAAAATCGTGGCGGCGCCCCTCGCCGGGCGGCCCCCCGGCCCTTGGCGTTGGCGCGGCAACCGATTGATGGGCAGGCGGCGAGCCTCCACCTTCGCCTAAAGCCAGGGCCGACCGGCTCCTCGCGCGATGCCACACCAGCCAGCGGGCGGCCACCCGGTTAAGCCATCAGAACGACCGCCCCTCGCCGGCCGCCCGCGGTCACCTGTTGCCCGGGATCCGGCGCTTCCGCAGGGCCAGCGCCAGCCCGATCACCCCGGCCGCCAGGGCCGCCTCCACGACGCCCACCAGCCAGGCGGGCGGGGTGAGGAGGGCGGTGGTCAGCCGGTCGGTCATGATCATCTCGCCGCCCACCTTGCCCAGGAGGGCCGCGCCGATGTAAATGATAATTGGATACCGGTCCATCAGCCGCGCCAGCAGGTTGCTGGTGAACACGACCAGGGGAATGCTGAGGCCCAGGCCGAAGAGCAGCAGCCCGAGATGCCCTTGCGACGCGCCGGCCACCGCCAGCACGTTGTCCAGCGACATGGAGACATCGGCCACCATGATCAGCCAGACGGCCTGCCCCAGGGTGCCCGCCCTGCGGTCGCCGGCCTTCCCCTGCGCTTCCTGCAGCAGCAGCTTCACCGCGATCCACAGGATGAGGAGGCCGCCGGCGAGCCTGATGTAACTGACATTCATCAGTCGCGCGGCCACCGCGGTCAGCACCACCCGCAGCAACACCGCCATGCCCGCCCCGAGAAAAGTGCCCCACAGCCGCTGCGGCGCCGGCAACGTCCGCACCACCAGCGCAATGACCACGGCGTTGTCGCCGGCCAGCACAATGTCGATCAGGACGATGCTCAGGATCGCGAGCAGGAACGGTCCGGGGTCGTGGATGCTAACCAACTGAAGGTCGCCGTGCATGGAACGGGTTGAAACCCGGCGGCGGGCCGCGCCGCCCCGAGGTCGTGATGCTCCGGGTCCCCCCGGCCGCCGTCAACCGGATACGACGGCCGCAGTCCACCGGGGGTGCATCTTCCGATTGACGGTAAAGCAGGCAGCAAGCCTGCGCCATCGGTGATGAACGAGCGGTCGCGTTTCGTGGCGCAGGCTTCCAGCCTGCAACCAATGCAGCCAGGGATGGCTGCGCTACGTTCGGAATCACCGTCAATCGCGAGATGCGCCCCTTCACAGGCCCACGAGGCCGCCCTCGCGCTTCAGCCAGCGCTCGGCGGCCCGCCACGCCGGACAGAGCGTCTCCACGCACGCCCAGAACCGCGCCGAATGGTTCATCTCCCGCCGATGCGCCAGCTCGTGGTAGATGATGTAGTCCCGGACGAAATCCGGCGCCTGGATCAGACGCCAGTTGAGCGAAATCGTGCCGCGCCCGGAGCAGGAACCCCACCGGGAACGCTGGCTGCGGATCACCACCCGCTTGATGACGCTGCCGGTCGCGGCCGCCAGCTCCCAGGCGCGCGCCGGCAATTCGATGCGCGCCCGGCGCGCAAATTGCGCCTCCAGCGCCGGCCGCAAATCCCCGTCGGTCCGGGCCACGCGAAACACCTCGGCGCCAAGGGCCACCCGCGGGGGCCCGCCTTCGCCGGCCGGCCGGATCTCCTCGCCCTGGCCCCGCCAGAGGACGCTCGTGCCGAGCGTCCACACGGCGGCGGGGCGGGGCCGGGCCTGCTGGCGGGCCCGGGCGCGTTCCAGCCAGGCGCAATGGCGTTCGACAAACCGCCGGGCCTCCTGCTCGGAACCGCGCCGGGGGATGGTCGTCACCGCCACGCCGTCCCGCCGCAGCGTCAGCCGGTAATGACGGGCGCGATCGCTGCGGATGAACACCATTCCGGGGTCGGCCGGCTGGGGCGTCGGTTCGAAAAGCAACAGCTGCCCGGGCGGGGCCGGCAGCTCGCCCGGCCGCGGGTCCAGACGGTTGCTCGCGCGATCGGTCATTTGGAGCGCGGCGCCAGTTCACGTGCCTCGCGCCGGTGGAGCCACGCGTGCCAGAGGCTGCGCGTTTCCCCGGAAAAGCCCGGCAGGAGAAAGGCAATCGTCATTTCCTCCAGCCCGCAAAGCACCTGGAGGCCCACCGCGACGTGAAATGGAATCGCCGACCATCCGACCAGCACCATCACCATGGCTGGCGGCAGCACGACCGCCATTCCCTTCGCCAGCCACGTGTGGTAGCCCAGCACCCGCCGCCAGCGGACAAGCCCGTACGCCACGATGGCGAAACAACCGGCGAGGGTCGTCAGGAACCAGGGCCATTCTCGCTGCATCACCTCCGGCCACAGCCGCCAGATTCCCAGCACCACCGCCGCGGTCATCGCATAATCACCCCAGCTGTCCAGCCGGCGGCCCAGATCAGACTCGGCATGCAGCCGGCGCGCCAGAAAGCCGTCGAGCGCATCCGTCAGCAGCGCGGTGCCCAACAGCGCAAAGAACCACGGCCGGGAACCGGTTCCCAACGCGGATCCCACCATGAGCGGCGCGCACGCGAGACGCAGCAGGCTGAGCAGATTGGGCACGTCCTTCCACATGGCCTAGAGTTGCATGACCCGCCATTCGATCCGTCCCGCGTCGATCGTCAACCACGCAAAACTGGGCGGATGCCCGCCGCGGGGCCGCGAGGTGCAGCCGGGGTTCAGGCAGCGCACCCCCCGCGAATCGGTCTCGTCGCGCGGCACATGGGTGTGGCCATGCAACACGAAGTCGACTCCGCCCGGGGTTTTCGCCGGCGGAACATGAACCAGGACAAATCGCACTCCGACCCGCTCGAGCCGGAGTTCGCGGGGCCAGGCGGGATTCCAGTCACAGTTGCCCAGCACCACCCGCAAGGGCACCCCGAGCCGTTCCAGCCCCGCCAGCGTCGCCGGATCGCACACGTCCCCCAGATGCCAGATCTCATCGGCGCCGCGGAGTCGCTCCGGCAGCCCGGCGGGGCAATGGTCATGCGTGTCGGCAAGCACGGCAATCCGCATGCCGGCACAAAGCCACAACGCCGGGCTTTTGGCAAAGACGGACTGCACGCCGGATTGACGCCCGTCTCGTCCTGCGTCCTGCTAGCCCGGTTCTCCATGATCAAGGTCTTCGTCTCGGGCTTCTACGATATCGTCCACGCCGGCCATCTGCAGTTTTTCCGCGAAGCCCGCGCCCTGGGCGACCACCTCACGGTGTCCTTCGCCTCGGCCGAGGTGCTGTGGCGGCAGCGGCAGCGCCGCAGTTCGCTGCCCGACGAGCACAAGTGCGCCCTGATCGCCTCGCTGGGATCGGTGGACGCCGTGGTGATCGGCGAAGGCCTCGAGGAGGGGCTCGAGTTCAAGGAGCATTTTCTCCGGCTGCGGCCCCATATCCTGGCGGTGACCGAGGACGATCGATACGCCGCCGCCAAACAGGCCCTCTGCGCGGAGACCGGGGCGCGTTATGTCGTCCTGCCCAAGACGCCGCCGCAATTTCCCCCGGTGTCCACGTCCGAAATCGTCCGGTGGATTCGCGCGCCCCGCGAGGCGCCGCTGCGCATCGATTTCGCCGGCGGCTGGCTCGACGTGCCGCGTTTCGCCCGGCCGGGCGCCTTCATTGTCAATTGCGCGATCTCGCCCACCGTGTCGCTGCGCTCCTGGCCCTACGAACGCAACGCCGGGCTCGGCGGGAGCGGGGCGTGGGCCCTGCTCAACGGCAAGGACGGGGTGGATTCCGAACTCGATCTCGGCGTGGGCTGGCAGGACCCGGCGGTCATCGCCGAGTCCGGCCTGTGTGTCTGGCGAAGCGGCCGGCGCCCGGACCTGGAACTGAAGACGGACGGAGCCTTTCTGCGGGGCCGCCTGGCGGTGTTCTGGACCGGGAAGCAGCACTCGACGCCCGGCGTGGCCAACCAGGCGCGTGATTACGATGCCATCGAGCGCGCCGGGCGGACCGCCCGTGACGCCGTGTGGCGGGAGGACCTGGCGCAACTGGCCGGGGCGGTGCGGCTGTCGTCGGCCGTCCAGACCGCGGAAGGCATGGCGCCGCTGCCGGGCGATTTGCCGGGATTGCTGGCCGCAAAATACTGCGGGGGCGGGTTTGGCGGATACGCGCTCTATCTTTTCGCCGACGGCGCCGCGCGCGCCGCGGCCTGCACGCTCCCCGGTTTTCGCGCGATCGAGCCTTACCTCGCCTCCCATGGATAAGGTTCTGCCGTTTCTTCACCGGCTCTACTTTGAGGCACCGTGGTGCTATCTCTCCTGGCCGGCCGCAGCGATGGTGATCGGAACCATCCTCCCCTTCCTCTCCCGCCGTTGGGCGACGCCGCTCGGCGTGATTCCCCGGAAACTGTCGGGGTTGATCGGCCTCATCACCGCGCCGTTCGTCCACGCCAACCTCGCGCACTTCGCCGCCAATCTGCTGCCGTTCCTCGTTCTCGGAGGGCTCGTGCTGCGCCGCAACCAGGCGGGGTTCATTGAAGTGGCCGCGACCATCGCGCTCGCCGAGGGCGCGCTGCTCTGGGTGTTCGGCCGCCAGGCCTCGCATGTCGGGATGAGTGGCGTCATCTTCGGCTTTCTGGGCTATCTGCTCGCCGTCGCCTGGTTCACGCGGACCGCCTCCGATCTCCTCGTCGCCGGCGGGGTCATCGTGTTTTACGGCGGCATGCTCGCCGGCCTCAAACCCGTCCGCGACGGCACGTCGTGGGAGGGCCATTTGTTCGGCCTGCTCGCCGGCCTTGCGCGCGCGTGGCTGGACACGCGGTAGGGCTTGCCCGCTGGCCGCGGTCAGCGCCCGGCCTCCGGCGTCGCCGGCCCGGCCAGACGCCAGGCGACCGATTCCTGCCCGAATTGCGACAGGACAAGCGCCGCCGCAGGCTGCCCGGGCTCGCGCCGCAGTTGCCCTTTGGTGCCCCAGAGCATCGGACAAACGAACGAGCCGTCGGCCTGCACCACGACCAGGGCGGGCGGATAAGTGCAGAAGGCCAGGCCCAGCCGTCCCTGGTGGAGCGCCAGCGTATACACGTCGCCCGCCTCGGTGCGGTAACGACCTTCCAAGGCGCGCAAGAGCTCCGCGGGTGCCGCATCGGCCGGCAGCACCGCCGGGCGGGTTTTAAACGCATAGAGATGATGGTCGTCGCTTCCGGCCAGGACGAGCCCGGCCACCGGCACGACGGAACTGTAAATGGCGCCTTCCGTGAACTCCATCGACAGGCCAAGGCCGGTAGCGGCATCGAGCGTGTAAACCCGGAAATCCTCCGCCCCGTAGACCACGACCTCCCCGATGACCGTGGGGGAGCCGAGCAGGCGCGCGCCGACCGGCCGGCTCCAGGCCGGCTCGCCCGTTTGCGCGTCGAGCGCCTCGAGCAGATGGGAATCGGATCCGCCGATGATCACCCTCCCTTGCGCCACCGCCGCCGACGCCAGCACCCACGATCCGGAATGCGGGCGCCGCCACTTGAGCGCGCCCGTCGCCGCCTCCAGCGCCAGCACCGCCTCCGCGCGGGTTCCGACGTAGACCAGGCCCCCGCCCAGCGCCGGTGATGATTGGACGGCGTCGCCCGTCTGGTGCTTCCACCGTTCCTGGCCGGTGGATGTATCTAAACAGTAAATACACCCGTCGAAGCTGCCGGCAAACAGGGCTCCCCCGCCCACGGCCGGGCTCGAGCGCACCCGGCTTCCGGTGGCGTGCGACCAGCGTTCCCGGCCCGTGTCCAGGTCCACCGCATACACCTTTCCATCGCCGCCGCCCACATAGACGGCGTCGCCTGCCACCGTTGGAGAGGAATCCCAAAGATCAAAGGCCCGCGGGTCACCGCCGAGCGCAAGGTCCGGCCCCGTCGCCAGCGTCCACACCGGACCGCCGTCGGTCAGCCTCCGCGCGTGCAGCCGGCCGTCGTGCCCCATCACGACGACCAGGCCCCGCGCTATCGCCGGGGAGCTGGTGACGGCGCCGCCGAGGTTGGCCTTCCATTGCTCCGCGCCCGTCTTCACTTCCACCGCATAAAGGAAACCGTCGCCGCTGCCGAAAACGGCGCGCCCTTCCGCCACCGCCGGGGTCGAGCGCACCTCCCCACCCGTGGGAAATCGCCACGCCATTCCGTTCAGTTCGACGGATTCTGCCGCCAGCGCCGCCGCATGCGAGGGCTCGTAGCGGAACATCGTCGCCGGTGCCGGTCCACCGGCACCCGCGAGAAACGGGGCCGCCCACGCCAGCACCGGAAGAAGCGCCAGTCGACAAACGAATGAACCCCGCACAACGGGTTTGGCCATCGCTGCATCACAATGGCTCTTGTCCAAACCCGTCAATCTCGTTGCTGACCGCTCGGGCCGGCCCCGCCTGTTGTCATCTATAAAATGACAAGAATCTATCCCTGTGCTCCGCCACCTTTGTCATTTAACAGATAACAAGGGCGATATCGGCTCCGCGGCAGTTGGAATACCCACATTCTGGTGCCGCATTCGGGCCTGCAGCCACAGCTGGAGCAGCAGGGCTCGTTCCGCATCGGGATAGGCGGTTCTTGCCACGATCAAAAGATGAAGCCGCTGGCGGGAGACGCCCAGCAGGCGGGCCAACCGGGACTTCGCCCCCCGTTTTCGGAGCCGCGCCTCCACCGCCGCGGCCAGCCCGTTCCATAGCGGCGTATCCACTCCCGGACGAAGGCATTGCCACCGGCGGACCCGGGGGCCCGAAATCCTCCGCTTCTGGGCCCGCCGGGCGGCGGCGCGCGCCAGTTCAACGACGCCTTCATCGATCAGATCAAGTGCCCAGTATCTGGGCCATCGGTAACCGCGGTGCGAGTTCATGGCCCAAGCTTCTGCGGCCGGATGTCATCTATTAAATGACAAAATCTCCTCCTCCGGAGATCCGGAAACGGCGGCGGAACCAAGGGCGGTCTGCCCGAGGTCGGCACCCACCATAGCTTTCCGGCCCTACGTCGAGAACGGTCCTCAGGCCCCGAAGAGGTCGACGGATTTGAAAACGCTGACTCCGGCGGCCTGCAGCACCGTGAGCGCGCGGTCCATGTCGTCGAAGCGAAAAACCATGACCGCGTCGCCGCCGGCCCGCATCGCAAACGCATACATGTACTCCACCGAGATGCGCTGCGCCTCCAGCACTTGCAGCACCGAGGCCAGCCCGCCCGGCCGGTCCGGCACCTGCAGCGCCACCACTTCCGTTGCCGTGACCGCGTAGCCGGCTTGTCCAATCACCTGCTTCGCCTTGTCGGGATCCGGCGTGATAAGGCGGAGCAGGCCGAACTCACCGGTCTCGGCCAGCGTCAGGGTGCTGAGATTCACGCCCGCCTCGGCCAGGATGCGGCAAAGCGCGGACAGGCGCCCGGGGCGGTTTTCAAGAAAGACGGAGATCTGGCGGATTTTCATGGGAGGTGTAACCAGTAGCGGGTAGTGAGTAGCGCGTGGTGGGCAGTCAGCGGTGGTCGGCCGGTAGCGAGTCGTGCATCCGCACCGATCAGCATCGTGCCTGGACAGGACTGGGAACGGTCCGCCGACGAGCGGCGACCCTGCTTCGGCAGCCGGATTCAGAATCATCGTTCATGGCCCGGCTAGGAGGCTGTCGGACTTCCGTCCGGCCAGCCTCCCACTGGCAGAACCGCCCAATCCAACCCGGGAAAACGGGCAGAATCTCGGCGATCTTTACACGTATTGGAGTCAGCTTGGCTCATCGGCTCATATTCCCTGTTCGATGAAAGGGGCGGTTTTGCATTCAGCAGCCTGAAGGGCTCGCGGCCCGACAGGCTGCTAGGGTGACGGGGTTCACACAGAATCGTTGCGCTGGTCGAGCACCCGCTTCGCCTTGCCTTCGCTCCGCGGAATCGTGCCCGGCTGCACGAGGATCACTTCGGTGTGCAAGCTGGTGATCTGCTCAATGCTGTGCGCCAAGCGCCGCTGCAATCCCTCCATGTCACTCAGACGGTCGCTCAGCATCTCCCCCGTGACCTCGACCCGGACTTCCATCCGGTCCAGGCCGAATTTCCGGGTCAGCACAATCTGGTAATGGGGGAGGCTGGCCTCGGTCTTGAGCAGCGCGGTCTCGATCTGCGAGGGAAAGACATTGACACCGCGGATGATGAACATGTCGTCGCTGCGCCGGCTGATGCGCCGGATCCGCCGGATGCTCCGGCCGCAAGCGCAGGGCCGCGGCTCGAGCGCCGTGATGTCGCGGGTCCGGTAACGGATGACCGGCATCGCCCGTTTGCTCAGCGTCGTGATCACAAGTTCGCCCTCCTGTCCGTCCGGCACCGGTTCGAGCGTCTTCGGATCCACAATCTCCACCAGGAAATGATCCTCAAACACATGGAGTCCGGACTGGCACACGCACTCCGCCGCCACGCCCGGACCGATGATCTCCGACAAACCGTAGATGTCGTAGGCCTTGATGCCGGAGGCGGTCTCGATGAACTGCCGCATCGGGTCAGTCCAGGGTTCAGCCCCGAACACCCCGCGCTTCACCTTGAGATCGCGTTTAAAATCGATCCCCAGCCGGCCGGCGACCTCGATCAGGTGAACGAAGTAGCTCGGCGTGCAGGAGACCGCCGTGACGCCAAAGTCCTTCATCACCATGATCTGGCGTTCGCTGTTTCCGCCCGAGATCGGGATGACGGTGGCGCCGATGCCCTCGATGCCGTCATGGAGACCCAGGCCGCCGGTGAACAAGCCGTAGCCAAACATGTTCTGCACCACATCGCCGCGGCTGTAACCGGCGGCGTAAAGCGTGCGCATGATGACCTGTTTCCAGACTTCCATGTCCTGCGCCGTGTAGCCAACGACGATCGGCTTGCCGGTCGTGCCGCTGGAGGCGTGCAGTCTCACCACCTCGCTTATTGGCACGGCAAAGAGCCCGTAGGGATAGGTGTCGCGCAGATCCGTTTTTGCGGCGAACGGCAGCAAACGCACATCTTCCAGCGTTCGCACGTCGCCGGGTTTCACCCCTTTGGTCTCCATGCGTTCGCGGAAGAGCGCGACACGCTCGTAGGCCAGTGCCGTCACCGCCTTGAGCCGCTGCAACTGCACTTCGCGCAGGCGGTCGGCCGGCATGTAATCCAACGCGCTTTCCGGGAAGAAAGTGCCCTCAAGGTCATTCCAGAGATTCCGGATCATGGGGTGGGCTTCTAGGCGTGGAAGCATCTACCGGGCGGGGAACCGCAACTCAAGAATCTCTTGCAAGGCCTCCCCCGGGGCAAGCGCAGCCTGGCTCAAGCGCCGCGGCCGAGGTCGAACGCCTGGTCATTGGCCGCATGGAGCTTGTCCGCGAAATGGGTGCGCAGACTGTCGCGCCAGCTCTGCTCCGGAAAATCAAAATGCCGGCTGAGCCGCCCGAGCAGGGCCACATTCAGCGCCTTGGCCGTGGGCAACCTTGCCACGTCGAGGTCGGCCGGCGTCAGCAGCACGCCCCCGGGCCGCAGCCCCCCGCGCACGACCTCGACCTGCGAGGGTTCGAGCACCACGAGGAAATCGCAGGCCCCGTCGGGAATCATCGGGCTGTGCACTTCGGCGCCGAAGCGGACGTCCGACTGCACCGAGCCGCCGCGCTGGCTCATCCCGTGAACCTCGGCCTTCTTGACCGTGCGGCCCAGGCGGAACACCACGTCGGCGAAGATATCCGACGCCTTGATGACGCCGGTGCCGCCGAGGCCGGCGAAGCGGACGTTGATGGGGGCAAGTGGATTCAAGCTCATGGCGTGAAAGCCAGCTAACATTGTGGGGCGGGGTCGCCGCACCCCGCCTTGTCCAATCCAGCGGCGGCATCCGGCGATGCCGCCCTACAATCCGCGTCCAATCCATCTTCCTCCGCGCCGCCCGGCGCATTGCCGCAGGTGCAATCCGGCCCACACGCGCCAGCCGTCACTCCGGCGGCCTCTTTCGCCTTCAGTTCCATCCGCCAGGCCACGATCCGCCCGGCCGCGAGGATGCAAGGGCTGCGGGCGATGAAGACGGTCAGCTCGTCCTTGCGCAGCGCCTCGGCGAGGAGCTCCTTGAACCTCGCCTTCTCGCGGATCGGATTGAGGGTGACGACATTCCGCACCCCGGCCGCGCGCGCCATCGCCTCGTAACTGACCTGGTAGGTTGCCGCGCCGTCGAGCTGGCGGCCGGTGCCCGGGTGCTCCTGCTGACCCGTCATGGCGGTCGTGCCGTTGTCCAGGATGACCAGCACATGCCCGGTGGCGGGCGGGTTGTAGGCCATTTCGACGAGCCCGGGAAGTCCGCCGTGCAGGAAGGTGCTGTCCCCGATGACTGACACGACGCGCTTGGCCTGGTCGCGCGGCAGCACATGACGCAAGCCCAGCCCCATGCCGACGGCCGCTCCCATGTCGATCATCATGTCCATCGCCGCGAGCGGCGGCAGCGCGGCCAGCGTGTAGCAGCCGATGTCGCCGGAGACGATGCAATCGAGTTCCTTGAGCACCTCGAAACTGGAGCGGTGCGGACAGCCGGCGCAAAGCTCGGGTGGCTTGCCGCGCGGCGGCACCGGCTCGGGGCTGGCATCGCGCGCCACGATTCGCCGCACCCGGTCAACGTTGAGTTCGCCAAAGCGGAAAATCGCATCGTCCTTGGATTCCACGGCCAGCCCCGCGGCCCGGCAGGCGGTGGCGAGCCAGGGATCGTTCTCCTCGATCACGACACAACGCTCCACCGATCCGGCAAATTCACGCAGGGTTTTAAGCGGCAGCGGATGGCTCAAGCCGAGTTTGAGCACACTGGCATCCGGCGCCGCTTCGCGCACGTGATGATAGCTGATGCCGCTCGTGATGACGCCCAGGCTCCCACTCCGCCGCTCGACGCGATTCGGTCCCTCCGCCTCGTTCCATGCCTGGAGGTCGGCCAGTTTCGCGCGCAGCCGCTTGTGGGCGGGCTTGGCGTGCCCCGGCACCATGACGCGGCCGGCGATATTGCGAATAAATTCCGGGGCTGGCACGCCGGTTTGGGCCGGTGCCACGCCGACGGGAAACCGGGGCATGACCGGCGATTTCGAGTGGCACACCCGCGTGGTCAGACGGAAAAGCACCGGGAGGTGCCACCGCTCGCTGACCTCGAAGGCGGTCCGCAGGAGGTCATAAGCCTCCTGCGAGTCCGCCGGCTCGAACATCGGCGCGGCGGCCGCCTCGGCGTAACGCCGGCTGTCCTGTTCGTTCTGGCTTGAGGCCATGCCGGGATCATCCGCCACCACGAGCACATAGCCGCCATCCACCCCCGAGTAGGTCATCGTGAACAGCACATCGGCCGCCACGTTGAGGCCGACGTGCTTCATCGTGCAGATCACCCGGGCCCGGGCGAACGCGGCGCCCAGCGCGACTTCGGCCGCGACTTTTTCATTCGGCGCCCATTGGGCCTTGCCTCCCCAGGCGCCAAAACTCTCAAGAATCTCGGTGGAAGGCGTGCCGGGATAGCCGGTGCCGAGCGCCACCCCGCAATGCAGCGCCGCCAGCGCCACCGCTTCGTTGCCGCTCAGCAACAGCCGGCCGGAGGAATCTTCGGAAGGAGACATGGATTCAGGAGGCAGAATCTAGAATCAAGGAGCGAGAAGGCATTGGCGGTTGTAGCTGTAGGAGCGAGCTTGCTCGCGATTGTTGAAGCGAAATCGCCTGCAAGCAGGCTCCTACATCTTAGGTGCATTAATGCTATTGGATTCGTGTAGGGCGGGGTCGCCGAACCCCGCCATAACAAGAACAAGGACCGGCGGGGTCCGGCGACCCCGCCCTACAATCATATGGTATCGACGCGTTCATGCAGGTCGCGAACCTGGTTCCATTATCCTGCCTCAGGTGCAGGCCGCCAGATAAGCTTTCAGACTGGCCAGGCAGCGCTCGTTCTGCGCCGCGGTTCCCACCGTGATCCGCACGTGGGCGGGCAAATTCCCGAACGGTCGCACGATGGTGCCGCGAGCCTGCAGGAACTGGAAAACCTTCGCGCCATCCGGAACCTGCACCAGGATGAAATTGGCGGCGGACGGCACGTATGGGAGCCCCAGCTCCTGGAAGCCGGTCGCCAGTTGTTTGAGACCGGCCCGGTTCACCTCGCGGCTGCGCTGCACGAACGCGGCGTCATCGAGGGCCGCCGTCGCCGCCGCCTGGGCTACCGCGTTGATGTTGAAGGGCGCCCGCGCGCGGTGCAGCAGCGCCGCGATGTCCGGCCGGGTGAAACCGTACCCAACTCTCAGGCCAGCCAGGCCGTAAATCTTGGAGAAAGTCCGGGTGCACAATATCGCCTGACCACCGGCGATCAGCGAACGAAGATCCGGCGCGTGGTCCTGGTACTCGGTGTAGGCTTCGTCGAGCACGAGGAGCACGTCTTCGGGCAGACTGCGGGCAAATCCGACGACTTCCGCCTGGGGATGGGCGGTGCCGGTCGGATTGTTGGGATTCGCCAGAAAAACCACGCGGGTGCGCGGCGTGACGGCGGCGCGCATGGCCGCGAGATCGTGCGCAAACCCCGGCATCGCCACCTCGACCGCCTTGGCTCCCATCAGCAGCGTGACCAGCTTGTAGACGGCAAATCCATGCACGCCCATGACGGCCTCAGTGCCGGGTCCCAGAAAAACATGCGCCACCAGCTCCAACACCTCGTTCGAACCATTGCCAAAAACGAGCTGGTCGCGCCCCACCTGCAGCCGGGCCGCGACCTTGCCGGTGAGATCCCAGCAACTCCCGTCCGGATAAAGATTCACCTCGCGCAAGGCCGCCGCCGCCGCTTCGACCGCCTTGGGGGACGGTCCCAGCGGATTTTCATTGGAAGCCAGCTTGTCGATCTGGTCGGGGTCGAGCCCGAATTCCCGGGCCACCTGACTGATCGGTTTGCCCGGCTGGTAAACCGGCTGGCTCAGAATATGGGCTTGGGCGAAACGTGCAGCTTCCATGGTTTCTTGGAAAAAGGGGATAATGGCTAAGCGACCGTCCGGGAAGATGCAACTCCGCGCAGTTGCTGTTGCCTCCCGTCCCGCGCCTTGTTCACCTCAGAGTCATCCTCATGAAGTACGGTCACTTCGACGACAACGCCAAGGAATACGTCATCACCCGCCCCGACACGCCGCGCCCGTGGGCCAACTACCTCGGCACGACGGAATACGGCGCGATCATCACGAACCATGCCGGCGGCTACTCGTTCTACAAGAGCGCCGCCACCGGCCGCTTTCTGCGCATGCGGTTCAATTCCGTGCCGCTCGACCAGCCGGGCCGTTATTTCTACCTGCGCGATGGCGCGAGCGGCGACTTCTGGAGCTCATCCTGGCAGCCCGTGGGGAAACCGCTCGACCGCTACGCGTCCGTCTGCCGCCACGGCACCGCCTATACGCAGATTGAGAGCACGTACGCCGGCATCCACACCGAGTCGCTCTACTTTGTGCCGCTCGGCCAGACCTTTGAATACTGGCGGCTGCGCGTCACCAATCAATCCGCCATACGGCGCGAACTCGCCATCACGACCTACTGCGAGTTCGCCAACCACTGGAACACCTACCAGGACCTGGTCAACCTGCAGTATTCCCTCTTCATCACCAAGACCTCGATGGAGAGCGGCGTGCTCGGGGTCGCCAACAATCCCAACCAACATTTCGACGGCCAGGAGCTCGCCGGCTGCGGACGCTCATGGATGGCCCTTACCGGCGCCCCGCTCTCCGGCTGGGAAACCCGCCGCGAAGTCTTCCTTGGCGCCTACGGCGGCTACGCTGCGCCCGCCGCGCTCGCGCAGGGCGCTCCGCTCAGCAATTTCCTCACCGAAGGCGACAACGTCTGCGGCGCGCTTCAGGTCAAGGTCGACCTTGCGCCAGGTGAAACGCGCGAATTGATCGTCCTCCTCGGACTCGGCACGCCGGCTTCGCACGGCCGCGCGACCGTCGCCACCTTTGGCACGGCCGCCCGCTGCGAAGAGGAATTCCGCCACCTCAAGGCCGCGTGGCACGCCGACCTCGGATCCATCGTCGTCCAGACGCCCGCCGAGGCCCTCGACCACATGGTCAACGTCTGGAACGCGTACAACGCCCTCATCACCTACGCGTGGTCCCGCTCCGCCTCCCTGGTCTACAACGGCGAGCGCGACGGCCTCGGCTTCCGCGACACGGTGCAAGATTTTCTCGGCGCCATCCCGCTCATCCGCGAGCGGATCCAGCCGCGCCTCGAGCTGATGCTAACCGGCCAGCTGGCCAACGGCGGCGCCATCCCGGTCATCAAGCCTTTCACGCACAACCCGGGCCACGAAGCGCCGCCGCCGGAGGAGGAATATCGCTCCGACGACTGCCTGTGGTTCTTCAACGCCGTGCCCGTCTACGTGGCCGAAACCGGCAACCTCGACTTCTACCGCCAGGTCCTGCCCTATGCCGACCACGGGGAGGCGACCGTATTCGGTCACCTCCGCCGCGCCCTCGAGTTCAACCTCGAACGCACCGGCCGCAACGGCCTTCCCTGCGGGCTCTCCGCCGATTGGAATGACTGCATCAAGCTGGGTTACCGCGGCGAAAGCGTGTTTGTGTCCTTCCAGGTCCGCTACGGGCTCGAGGTCTACGCCGGGATTGCCGAGAAGCTCGGCCGGCCGCCGGAGGCCGCCTGGGCCCGGGCCGAGTTGGAGAAGCTCGAGGCGAACATCCAGAAGGTGTGCTGGGACGGCGAGTGGTTCATCTGGGCCATCGGCGACGACGGTTCGATTTACGGCACCAAGGATTTTGCCGAGGGCCAGGTGTACATGAACACCCAGGTCTGGGCCGTGATCAGCGGCGCCGCCACCCCCGACCAGGCGCACCGCGCGATGCAGACGATGAAGGAAAAGCTCGCGACGCCCTATGGCGCCATGCTCTGCGCCCCGCCGTTCATGAAGGCGAACCCGGACGTGATGAAGGCGACGCTCTTCAACAACGGCATCAAGGAGAACGCCGGCATCTTCTCCCACACCCAGAGCTGGGCGGTGATCGCCGAATGCCTCCTCGGCGACGGCGACGCCGCCTACGACTACTACCGAGCGTTCAATCCGGCGGCCTACAACGACCGCGCTGAAATCCGGCAGGTCGAGCCCTACGTCCACTGCCAGACGACGTATTCACGCTACAACGTCAACGAAGGCGCGTCGCGCACCTCCTGGCTCTCCGGCACCGCCTCGTGGGCCTACTACGCCGCCACCCACTGGCTCCTCGGCGTGCGCCCGGAGATCGGCGGCCTGCGGATCGACCCCTGCATCCCCAAGGCCTGGCCGGGCTTCACCATGCGCCGGCGGTTCCGGGACCTGACCGTGCATATCGAGGTCAGGAACCCCGCCGGGGTTTCCTCCGGGGTGAAATCGCTCACCGTCGACGGCCGGCCGGTTCCGGGCAATCTCGTCTCCACCGACCAGCTGAAGGACGGCGCGAAGATCGTGGCCACGCTGGGCTGAGGGGGAAACCTCCAGTCAGGTGCAGGGCGGGATCGCCCTCCTTCGCCAAGGCTACGGAGCGCAGGCCGGATCCCGCCGTTTCATCGGGCATGGCGGGGTTTGGCCCGTTCGACCAGCCCCTCGACATGCTCGGGGCCTTGAGCTTGTCGAAACGGCTCAGGGCAGGCGACCCCGGCTACAAGTTCCTACCCGTCCCTAACAAAGCACGTTTCCCCGCACGGGCTGGGTGAATCAACCCAAGCTTCTTCGAGAAGACGCGCGCCACCTTTTTGCCGGCGACAGCTCTGCGCCAGGCCGCAGCCCACCGCAAAAATTCCGCCTGAAACCAGACCTACCGGTCTTTCGCCAGGCCGCTCAGCAGCAGCACAATGGCCCGCTGGAGTTCAAACGGGAGCGATGTCCATTCAAGGTGAAGCAACTGCAACGCCAGCAGGCGGTCCTCGTCGCGCTGGGCCTGGATGGCGGCTTCGCCCGCCGGTGGTTGCGTCGCCGTTGCCGTGGGCGCGCTAGGGCTGAATGGCATCGCGCTGTCGCGAAAAGTAATAACGGTGCTGGTGTCTTCCTGGATCCGCTGCTCTCCCGTCTCCGCCGGCCCTTCGCCCAACGGGCCAACCGCTTGAGATCCGTCCCGCAACCCCCCGCTCGGAACGACGGGAGCATCGTCCCTTCTCCGCTGTTCAGGCGCTGCGGATTCCGGACCAGCGATTAGTCCTGCCCTGACATTAGGTTGGTTGATCATTCGCTGCCTCTCCGCACGCCGCCATGTCTAATCCGTGGTTTCTCTGGGAAGAAAGCATCGCACAAAAGGCCCGGGGCTGCAAGCATACGTGGTGGTTTCGAGAAATCCAAATCCGGCAGGGCCCCGGAGGGCAAGTTCAGATCTGCCCGCTCATTCCGTCCCATCAGCGCCCGCAGCCCCGTCCTCATCCGCCGCCTTAACGTCCGCGGCCTCGGGCAGCCGGCCGTGAAGGTCGGCGAGCTCGTGCAGATAGCGCGTGGTCTCCCCGAACAGGAGGTCAAGCTGCGACGCACGACAACGCCACTGCCAGTTGCCGTCCGGTCGTCCCGGCGTGTTGAACCGCCCCTCGGTGCCCAGGCTGAGCAGGTCCGGCAGCGTGACGACCGCCAGACGGCTGACGGCGGAATACGAGGCGCGGACAAAATCCCAACCGATCTCAACACCGCTTACGCGCAGGTAGCGGCGCGCATGGTCGCGGGCCTTCTCGTCCGCCGTCGCATACCAGCCGAGGCTCGTGTCGTTGTCATGCGTGCCGGGATAGATGACGGCGTTGGCCTCGAGGTTGTGCGGCAGATACCAGTTGTTGCTCTTGCCGCCAAACGCGAATTGCAGGATCGCCATTCCCGGCAGCCCGGTGTCGCGCCGCAGCTGCCGCGCCGCGGGTGAAAGCTCGCCGAGATCCTCCGCGATGATCCGGGCGTCCGGAAAGGCGCGACAGATCGACTCGAAGAGGGCCAGTCCCGGGCCCGGCCGCCATTGGCCCTTGCGGGCGGTGGCGGCGGGGAACGGAATCCGCCAGTAGTCGGCAAACCCGCGGAAATGGTCGATCCGCACCACGTCGTAGAGCTCGAACGCGGCGCGCATCCGGGCGTGCCACCACGCGAAGTCATCGGCCGCGTGCACGTCCCAGCGGTAGAGCGGATTGCCCCACAGCTGGCCGTCCTTGGAGAAATAGTCCGGCGGCACGCCGGCGACCGCCAGCGGCCGGCCCGTCCGCTCATCGATTTCAAAGAGGCGCGGAGCGGACCAGGCATCCGCGCTGTCCATCGCCACGAAGATCGGAATGTCGCCGATGATCTGCAGTCCCCGCCGGGCCGCGGTCGCCCGCACCCGGCGCCACTGGCCAAAGAACAAATACTGGGAGAACGCGTGCGTCGCGATCTCCTGCTGGAGCTTGCGGCGCAGGTCCGACGATCCCGCCTTCGCGTAGATCCGCGTCTCCTCGGGCCAGTCCCACCAGGGCCGCCCCTCGTAGTGGTCCTTGAGCGCCCGGAAATAGGCGTAGGGCTCGAGCCACGCGGCATTCTCCTGTTGAAAGGCCTCGAAGGAACCGTAGGGCGCCGTCCCCCGACCGGCGCGGTAGTTTTCGTAGGCGCGGGCGAGCAGGGGCCAGATCAGCCGGTAGAGCGCACTGTAGTCGACGCGATCGGCATTGAGAAAAACCAGGGGCCCGAGCGCATCCTGCGGGAGCAGACCGTGCCGCGTCAGTTCCAGCAGGTTGATCAGATACGGATTGCCGGCGAAGGCGGAGAAACACTGGTAGGGGGAATCGCCATAGCCCGTCGGGCCAAGCGGACAAAGCTGCCAATAGGAGTAGCCCGCGGCTTCCAGGAACTCGAGAAAGCGGTCGAGGTTCTGGTCGAATGTGCCGACGCCGAAATCGCCCGGCATGGAGACCGGGTGCAGCAGTACGCCCGCGGCTCGTGTTTTCAGCCAGTTGAAGAGCGGGACGGGGGCGGAAGCCGGTGTGTTCATGCGCGGCGAGGGAGGTTAGTCGAAGTTGATGGCCGGTCGCGAAAAGGCGAGCGCAGGCTGCCGGGCGCGGTTCGCACACCTCGAATGTAGGGCGGGGTCGCCGAACCCCGCCGCCATATTGTCCTGCTCTTCCGATATACGCGCGGCTCGCGCCCTACCCTCCCGCCGCGAGCACGGCATAACGCGGACAATTGACGAGGTGGTCGTTGACCATGCCGGTGGCCTGCATGTGCGCATAGCAGATCGTGCTGCCGACAAACGTGAACCCGCGCGCTTTCAGGTCGCGGCTTATCGCGTCAGACTCGGGCGTGCGGGCCGGCAGCTGTCTGAGGGTGCGCCAGGCGTTCACGATCGGCCGGCCGGCCGCGAACTGCCAGATGTAGCGGTCGAATGTGCCGAATTCACCCTGGACCGCGAGAAACGCCCGGGCGTTGCGGATGGCGGCCGCAATCTTCAGGTGGTTGCGGACGATGCCAGCGTCAGCCATCAGCGCCGCCACTTTGCGGTCGCCGTAGCGGGCAATCTTCTCCGCGTCAAATCCGTCAAACGCGCGCCGGTAGTTCTCGCGCTTGTTGAGGATGGTGAGCCAGCTCAGCCCGGCCTGCGCGCCCTCGAGGAGCAGGAATTCGAACAGCACCCGGTCGTCGTGCTGCGGCAGGCCCCACTCGGTGTCATGGTAGGCGATGTAGGCCGGCGTGGTGGCCCAGGGACAACGGGCAAGGGCGCCTTTCATGGCGGAAGGATTGCATCGCCGGGTCCGGAGGCAAGGCCGCAACCGAAGTAGCGAGCATCGAGTAACGGGTAGTGAGCATGGTGGAATCTGTTTGCAGGCGATCGGGCGGCCGGGTGAAGGCAATGTGGAACTCAGGAAATCAGGCCTCGTTTGGACCAGCCTTCCTGATTTCTACATAAAATCATTCCGGGCTCAGCAAGCAGATCCATGCCGGGTTTTGCGTGGAACTCAGAAGATCGGGTTCGCAACCCCACGCGCAGCGGCCTGGCTTCCCGGTTTCTCTTCGTGTGTTTCGTGGTGAACCTTAAGCGGCGGTTCTCACGGTGGCAGCGGCCGGCCCTTGGTTTCCGGCGCGAAAACCAGAATCACGAGCCCAAGGAGGTAGATTGAACCCACCGCGCTGGCGGCGCGGCCGAAATTTCCCAGGCCGGCGACCAGGGTGCCGGTCAGGAACGGCCCGCCCGCCGCCAGCAACCGGCCGGCGTTGAAGCAGAAGCCCGTGCCCGTCGCCCGGATCCGCGTCGGATACAATTCCGGCAGGTAGATCGGAAACCCGCTGAAGATGCCGTTGTTGAAGAAGCCGAGCAGCGGCAGGAGCAGGAGCACCCCGCCGAAGGTGCGCGGCGCGAGGAACGTGATGGGCAGCATCACCAGGCTGCCCGCGCACATCAGGGCAAACACGGGGCGCCGGCCCCAACGGTCGGCCAGGGGACCAAACGCGAGGTAACCGGCCAGCGCGCCGACATTCAACGTCATGGTGGCATAACTGATGTAGCTGGTCATCCGGCCGGCCTCCAGGCCGCGCAACGCCGGCAGCGCCCGGACGAGCGTCGGCGTCCAGTTCGTTGCGCCCCACAATCCCGCCACCGCGACGAAGGCCAGGCCGGAGCCCACGAGCGTGGCCCGCCGATACTCCGGCCGAAAGAGCTCCGCGAGCCGCGTGGTCCGCGGAACGCCGGCCTGTCGCTCCCGGGCGCTGGACTGGAGCCACCGCTCCGGCTCCCGGACCCACAGCCGCACGAACAGGGCCACCACCGCCGGCGCCACGCCGACGAGAAACATCGGCCGCCACCCATGCCGGCCCAGGGCCAGGTTGACCACTGCGGCAAAGAGGAAGCCGGCCGCCCAGGCGGATTGCAGGATGCCCGCGGCCTTGGCGCGGCGGTCCTCGGGCCAGACCTCGGCGACCAGCGCGGCGCCGGCCGCCCATTCGCCGCCGATTCCCAGCGCCGTGATGAAACGGTAGAGCGCCAGCTGCCACCAGGTGGTCGACAACGCCGCCAGGCCGGTGAAGACGGCGTAGATCAGGATGGTGAAAACCAGGGTCCTGGTGCGGCCGATCCGGTCCGCCAGGACGCCAAAGAGCATGCCCCCGGCCGCCCACCCCACGAGGAAGACCGCGAAGATGATTCCGCCGTACCAGGCGATGGACTCCGCCGATGGTTCGCCGCCCGCCACCGTTCCCGCCAGCAGTTCATGCAAGGCCGGCTGCAGCACCAGGGCGTAGATCGTGGCGTCCATCGAATCGAACACCCAGCCCAGCCAGGCGACCAGCAACACGAGCCATTGGTAACCGCTGACTCCCTGGCGCATCGTGCCCGGTTGCATCGGCGGCAGTCTTAGCGCATCGCCCGCCCGGAGGGAAGTCCGCATCTGAGACGTGACGCCCCCGTCGCGTGAATGGCCCGGTCTGACTCCGCTGCCTCCGCTGTCATTGTCTCTATGCTCGGGAAACCGGCGTTTTCTGGCTCGACACCGTTCGACAATGTTACCAGGTCATAGAAATGCCTCGTCTTAAGAAATCACGAGTGGCAGTAACAGCCCCTGTGACAATCGAGGTAGTTCAAAGCCGCATTCATCTGATACGCGGACAGAAGGTGATGCTCGATTCGGATCTGGCGGCGCTGTACGGCGTCCGTACGAAGAACTTGAACAAGGCTGTCCAACGGAACGCCTCGGGATTCCCCGCTGATTTTTTGCTACAACTTACACGGAAAGAAGTTACCAACTTGAGGTTCCAAATTGGAACCTCAAGTTCAGGATATGGCGGCCGCCGATACCGGCCGTACGCGTTCACCGAGCAGGGTGTCGCCATGTTACCGCCTCATCGTCCGCATTCACTATCACCCTGGAATCGTCTTCATCCGTTTTATCGGCACCCACGCCGAATACGACAAGATCGATGCCACCACCATTTAGCCCGCCATCCATGATACCCATGAAGATCCCCGCCGAGGTCCTGGTGCAGGAGCCCGCTGCTCCCTACACCGTGCACCGATCGAAGCCCTCCTCCAGGAAACTGAAGACCTGAATCGGCGCAGGCCACCTGGCAACATCTCGGCGCCAGTATACGGGCGTGCCGTCGACCAACACCGCCACCTCTACCTCAAGAAAATAAAGACCAAGCCGAAAATAAGCTGGTAATACCAGCCTTAAAGCTGGTAATAGCAGCCTTCCGATGACCACGCTTGGTCTCCTGTTTCACTCCAAGGTGCGTGCCGAGGTCCTGCGCATTCTTTTTGGCGTTCGAGCGGACCGGAGGTATCGTGCCGAGATCATCGCCCAGACCACGTTTGCCAAGAGGTCGGTCGAAGAAGAACTGGAGAAGCTGGAGCACCTTGAACTCGTGATCCCCTCCCGGGATAGCCACCGCTGCTATTACACCGCCAACAAGGCGCACCCGCTGTATCCTGAACTGCGGAACATCGTGCTCAAGACCGTGGGTTTGCGCGATGTCCTGCAAACCGCCCTGGCGTCCGACAAAATCGAATTCGCCTTTGTTTTCGGCTCCCTGGCACAATCGACCGGGCGCGCGGGAAGCGATGTCGACCTGATGATCATCGGTCAGATCGGGCAGCGCGGACTGGCGCCGCGGCTGCGTGGACTGACCGAGCGAATCGGTCGCGAGATCAATCCGCATGTTTTCACCCGGGACGAGTTCGCGCGCCGGGTCGCGAACAATGATCATTTCCTCGGTGATGTACTCGCAGAGCAGAAAATTTTCCTTATTGGTAAGGAGAGTGAATTGGCAAACCTGGCTCGCGAACGGGTGGCTGCGCCCGCATCAGAATGATGCCGCGGAAATCCGCGATCTTTGGCTGATCGCGGGACGGGACCTTAAGGATGCTGCATCCGGCGGCATATCGTCTGACTGGCAGTTTGGCATCGCCTTCAATGCCGCGCTCAAGCTGTGCACGATTCTGCTGTATGCCGAGGGCTACCGGCCGGAAAAACAGCTGACCCATTACCGGACACTGCAGGCGCTGCCGGTGATTCTGGGTCTGCAACACCAGGACGACGGAGACTATCTTGAACGCTGCCGTCGGATGCGAAACACGGTGGAATATGACTACGTCGGCGGCGCGACTCCGGAAGACGCTGCGGAACTGATCCAATTCTCCCATGGTCTGCGCGGGGAGATCCTAGTTTGGTTGAAAACGAAACATCCCGGCCTCGCGCCGTCCCAACCCGACGTTTGAGAATCCGGACTGTCGTCCCTTCAGATACCGATTCCCCGACGCAGCCGGCCCAGCAACCTGGCCTCGTGCTTCCGGATCAGCCCGTCCCTGTCGCGTGCGGTTCTGACTCCGCTGCCTCCTGTGAGAAAGACTGGATCTCCGTTCTGTGCCTTTTGAGCATTTTGTGGCCATCCCAGTTTTGGCCACAAGAGGCACAAAAGTCACAAGAACGATCCAACCGGCGACAAGTCGTGCTGGATCCGATCAAGCAGGCGACGCTCATTCTTCCGGGCCAGCTCGTGCTCCCACACCCGCAGCACTCTCCAGCCCATTCTCCGCAGCGTGCGGTTGACGATCCGGTCCCGCGCGCGGTTAAGCCATCTGACAGTCTCTCCGCCTTGTCCGGAATCATCCGACCTCTATCGCAAAACGGGGATTACTCCGGAAACGAAGAACTCCTGATCGAGGCAGGTCGCTGCGCGGTTTCATGGAGGTTGTAGCGGTAAATTGCGATTAGAAGGAGAGCGAGGCTCCCACCGAGCCGCGGCGGACACGGAGGTCCGCCCTCCACCCGAGCGCGGCGAGAAGTTCATTCAAACCACCATAACGGACCTTCCAAACCACAGACCACGGATTACGCGGATTTCACGGATTCCGGATCCGATCCGTGCAATCCGTGTCATCCGCGGTGAACGGCTTTGCTTCTTCGCGACCCGACGACTTTTCGCGAGGCTGGTCCCCAGTATCCTGCGTTCGAGTCCCGGCTTAGTGACTTCTGCGCCTTTGGCGGCCAAATATGGAATGGCCACAATTGCCTCAGAAAGCACAGGCCGGAGAAGAACCGCAGCCACGCCAGCCTCCACTCGCTTACGCTCGCGGCTACTTCCGATCGGCCGGCGTTCGCAGCCATCGCCTGCAAGCAGGCTCCTACAATATTCTGCACCCGCTGAGACTCCGGTCTCCCGCCCCCGGTCGCCGCTCTCCGGCCTCTGGTTTCCGCTCTCCGGTTTCCGGCCTCCCGTCTCCGCTCTCCAGTATCCCAGCGCCCCCGGCTCACCACCCCGCCGCCTGGCCGTCCTTGCGGCTTTCGCTGGCCCCGATGTAGGTCCGGTTCTTCGCGTCCCACATGATCGCCTGGTAGCCGCCGTACCCGCCGAGATCCGTGCGAATGTCGTGCCCTCGGCGCTTGAGCTCGGCCACGACGTCCCAGGGGATGCCGCTCTCCAGATAGACATAGCCGCCATCGGTCATCCTCGGGTGATCGTAGTCCGTCGAGCCGTCGTGCTGCCAGCGCGCGGTGTCGCCCGCCTCCTGGAGGTTGAGGCCGTAATCGATCAGGTTGACCAGGATCTGCACGTGGCCCTGCGGCTGCATCGCCCCGCCCATCACGCCGAACGCCAGCCACGGCTGCCCATCTTTCATCACGAACGCCGGAATGATCGTGTGGAACGGCCGTTTGCCCGGCGCGTAGACGTTGGCGTGGCCGGGCTCCATCGTGAAGATCTCGCCGCGGTCCTGGAAATCGAAGCCGAGTCCCGGCACCGTGATCCCGCTGCCCATCCCGCGATAGTTGCTCTGGATAAGCGACACCATGTTGCCCTCGGCATCCGCCGTGCAGAGGTAGATCGTGTCGCCATCGTTCACCGGCGGATGACCGGCATCATAGGACCGGCCGGCGCGCGCCGGGTCGATCAGCGGGCGTCGCTCCGCGGCGTATTCCTTCGAGATCAGCCATTTCACCGGCACCTTGGCGAAGGCCGGATCGGCGTAGAACCTGGCGCGGTCCTCGAACACCAGCTTCTTGGTCTCGATCATGACGTGCAGCGCGTCGGCCGAGAGAAATCCCATCTTTTTCAGATCGAAACCCTCGAGAATGTTCAGCATCTGCAGCGTCGCGATGCCCTGGCCGTTGGGCGGCAATTCGTAGACGTCGTAACCGCGGTAGTTCGTCGAGAGCGGCTCAACCCAGGTTGACGCATGTTGTTCGAAGTCGGCTTTCCGGAGCCAGCCGCCGTTAGCGCGCATGAACGCGTCGACATCATCGGCAATCGCGCCGCGGTAGAAGACGTCGCGGCCCTGCCCCACGATCAGGCGATAGGTGCGGGCCAGCGAAGGGTTCCTGAAAATCTCGCCTTTCGCGGGCGCGTGCCCGCCCGGCGCGTAGGTTTCCGCGAACGCCCCGGGCAGGTGCTGGGCGCGCAGGATCGCCACATTGCGGTCCCAGTAATAGGCGATGAGTTCGCTGACCGGAAAACCCTCCTCGGCATAGCGGATGGCAGGGGCCAGCACCTGCGCCAGCGGGAGCTTGCCGAACTTCGCGTGCAGCTCGGACCAACCGTCGACCGCGCCGGGCACGCTGATCGGCAGCATGCCAAACGGGGGAATCGTAGTGCGATGGAGCTTCGCCAGCTCGGCCTGCATCTGCCCGTAGCTGAGCCCCAGCGGCGAACGGCCGGAAGCGTTGAGACCGTACAGGCGGTGCGTTTTCGCATCCCAGACGATGGCGAACAGATCGCCGCCCACGCCGCTGCTGACCGGTTCCATGAGGCCGAGCGCCGCGTTGGCGGCGATGGCGGCGTCGACCGCGGTACCGCCGGCCTTCAGGATGTCGAGCCCGGCCTGCGTCGCGAGCGGCTGGCTCGTGCACACCATGCCATGCTGCGCGATGACTTCAGAACGGGTGGCAAACGACCGGCCGGTGATACGATCCACCTGGGCCAGGCTAACCGCGACCGGCAAAAACGCGAACCCAGATAAAACCGCGCGGCGGACAAGTTGCATAGCCGGAAGTTAAGCGCGGGACGGCCCGGGTCAACGCCCTCCAAAGGGAGACTAGCCGTCCTTTTTGATTTTCGACATCTGGTTTGTGCTCTAATGACCCCGCAGCCACTGTGGTTGTCCGCAACCGCCCATCGAAAATCGAAACTCCAAAATCGAGATTCAATATATCCAACATTCCCGGTCTCCGCAGCACCTACGCCAAGGTCGGCCGCCTCGTTTATTTCGGCCGGATGCTCGACAAGATCCGCCTGCATGCCGCCGGCAAGCTTCCGGCTGACTACATTCCCAACCTCGCCCGCGGCTTCGACGGCCGCTGCTGCAATTTTCTTGGCCTGAAGCACCCGGACCTCGCGGCCCGCGTCCTCCAGGGCGGCACCGACGAGGAAATCCTCGCCTGGTGTGAAGCGCGGGGCACCCCGCACACCGACGACGAATGCGAAATCTGGAACAGCTTCATGATGAAACGCGGCTGGCGCGACGGCGGCTCCGACACCCTGCAGCAGCGCATCAAGGAATCGGGGCTCGAGGGGAGGCCGATCGAGACATTCTTCGATTTTATCGAGTACGACGAAGGGCGCGATCCGGTGGCGGAGAAGCCGTGGCGGTAGAAATCCGCCGCCCTTTGCCGGACGACGACGCATTCGATCCGTGAATCCGGTCGCGCGCGATCCCGCCAGCTTCCGTCTGCATTTTTCACACTGAACCGGAACAATGCAGTCGGGGCGATACTTGCTCGTAGTTCGACTTACAGGTTTGTAGGGCGGGGTCGCCGCACCCCGCCACTCTCGACAAATCGGCGGGATGGCGGATGTCGCGCCTTGTGGCGCTCGTTCCGGCGATCCCGCCCTGCATCCGACTGCATGATCACGGCTAAGAGCGATCTGTTGGTGCAGACGGTGTTTTGGAGCCGCCGGGAGTCTTTTGCAGACCTGACTGCGCGTCCGGCGGAACTTCCGCGGCGATCACCGGTAGTAACATAGAATTTGCAGAGATCGCACCGGGCGCTAACCTAACCACTCTATGTCCGCCGGGCCAGGCAGTTGCCGAATCTTCACCCGGTCCGGTGTTTCTTTTTTGTCTGGCTTCTCCTAAACTATTCACAATGCGCGTTTGCCAGCTAATCGCCTTCCTTGGCCTGACGGGGCTTTGCTGCCTCCCGGCGGGAGCGGAGGAGTGCAATTGCTGGCCGGTGGTCGTCGAGCGGGGGAGCCAGGACAAGTCCCCGGCCGGGCTGGGACCCTCCTGGCAGGCGGTTGGGCCCCTGTTATTCGGCCAGACCGCCGCCGACGGCAGCCGCAGCGGAGGCTTCAGGCCGTTTTTTGTCTATCAAAAAGACCCGGCCGCCCGCACCACCGAGAGCGATTTCCTCTATCCGCTGCTGAGCCACCGGACGGACGAAACCGGCTCGCGCTGGAGCTTGCTGGAGTTGGTCAATTCCCAACAGCCCAAGCCGTCCGCTCCTCCCAATGAGCGGGAGCGCAGCTTCGACTTCTGGCCGTTCTACTTCTCCCGGGACACCGGCGATCCCGCCACGTCCTATCGCGCCCTGTTTCCGCTCCAGGGCACGGTGATCAACCGGTTCGGCGACGACCGGATCTCCTGGACGCTGTTCCCCTTTTACGGCCGGTTTGAACGGCATGGCGTGACGACGACCACGACTCCCTGGCCGATCGTCAAGATTATGCGCGGCGAAGGGAATCATGGCTTCACCGTCTGGCCGTTGCTGGGCTGGCGGGCGAAGGCCGGCGCCTATCGCGAGCAGTACTATCTCTGGCCGCTGATCTACAAGAACGAGGCGAAGCTGTGGCTGCCGAAGCCGGAGGTGAATCTGGGCGTGCTGCCCTTCTACGCGCGCGACGAGAGCGCGGACTCCCGGAGCGAAACCTATGCCTGGCCTTTCTTCGGCTACACCCATCGCACGGCGCCGTACCATTACGATGAAACCCGCTGGTTCTGGCCGCTTCTCGTGCAAGGCCGGGGCGACGACCGCCGGATCAATCGCTGGGCCCCGATCTACACGCATTCCAACATCAAGGGGGACGACAAGCACTGGGTGCTCTGGCCGCTCTACCGGCGCGAGCAATGGACGGATGTCGGTCTCACCCAGACCAAGACCCAGTTTCTCTATTTCTTCTATTGGTCGCTCCGCGAACACAGTGCCCGCAACCCAGGCCTTCCGACGGCGGAGAAGACCCATGTCTGGCCCTTTTTCAGTTATTGGGACGACGGGGCGAGCCACCGTCAATTTCAGCTGCTGAGCCCGCTGGAGGTGTTCTTTCAGGACAATGAGCCGGTGCGCCGCGCCTATACGCCGCTCTTGGCGGTCTACCGGTACGAACGGACTGCCCCCGACAATACGCAGGCTTCGCTCCTGTGGGATGCGGTCACCTGGCGCCGCACGCCCGGACGCCGCGAGTTTCACCTCGGCCCGCTTTTCAGCGTCGCCACCGGGACCGGGCGCGGCCGCATTGCGCTGCTGGGCGGGGTCATCGGACTGAAATGCGATGCGAACAACACTTCCTGGCGGCCGTTCCTGTTCGATTTTTCCTCCAATCCGGATAAGAAGACCACCGGAGCAGCGTCACCATGAAACAACTCAACGCCATTTTCGAGAGCATTGGCAGCACCGTGATGCTGGCGGTCAACTCCGCCCGGTACCTGAAGACGCTGCCCCGGCAATTCCCGCGCATCATCGAGCAGTGCTACATGATCGGCTACACGACCCTGCCGATCGTTACCATCCTTTGCTTTTTCATTGGCTCGGTCCTCGCGCTGGAAAGCGGGTACAGCATGCAGAACTTCGGCGCCAAACAGTTCATCGGAACCCTCGTGGGGATGTCGATGGTCCGCGAACTCGGCCCCCTGATGGTCTCGATCCTGCTGGCGGGGCGCGTCGGCTCCGCGATCACGGCGGAACTCGCGTCAATGAAGGTCTACCAGGAGGTGGATGCCCTCGTGACCATGGACATTCCCCCGGAGCGCATCCTGGTGATGCCCCGGTTGGTGGCGGTGCAGTTCATGATGCCCGTGCTGACCACCATCGGAAATCTCTGCGGCTGGTTCGGTGGTGCGCTGGTCTGCAAATACACCGGGTTCATCTCCGTCGAGCCCGACGCCTATTTCGCCACCCTGAAACGGTTCATGGAGGCAAAAGATGTCTGGGATGGTCTGATCAAATCGGAGGTGTTCGGATTTGCGGTGATCCTGGTCTGCTGCCAAATCGGCCTCAACACCCGCGGCGGCCCGCGGGAGATCGGCGCCGCCGTCACCAAGGCGGTGGTGGTCTCGCTCATCCTCATCCTCGTGCTCAACTACTTCGTCACCAAAATCCTCGTCGCCTGACCCGCCATGGCCGGCTCCTCCTCTCCCTTCGTCAACAAGACCTTCGGCGTCACCATCGAGAAGCTCAACAAGAGCTTCGACGACACCCCCGTGCTCAAGGACGTCAGCCTGGCCGTGAGCCCCGGCGAGATTTTTGTCATCATGGGCCCCAGCGGCTCCGGCAAGAGCGTCCTCCTCCGGCACATCGCCGGGCTCGAAGTCCCCACCAGCGGCCGCCTGCGCATCGGCGACTTTGACCCGGCGGATCCCGCCACGCGCGAGCGGGTCCGCCTCGCCCTCGTCTTTCAGGCCGGCGCCCTGTTCAACTCGCTGACGGTCTATGACAACCTCGCGCTTTATCCGCGGGAACACCGGTTCGGCAGCGAAACCCAGATCCGCGACCGGGTGATGCGCACGTTGCAGATCTTGTCCCTGGAGAAAGCCGCGGTCCAGTACCCGGCCGAACTGTCCGGCGGCATGAAGAAACGGGTGGCAATCGCCCGCGCGCTGGTCATGGAGCCCCAATTGCTGCTCTACGATGAGCCGACCTCCGAGCTCGACCCGGTGATGTCGGCGACGATCATTGAAATCATCGCCGCGCTGCGCGAACAGACCGCCGTCACCACGATCGTCGTCTCGCATGACCGTGAGCTCGCCATGTCGATCGCCGACCGCATGGCCATCATAATGGATGGTCGGATCTGCGCCATCGGCGGGGTCGCCGATTTCACCCGGCCCGCGGATCCCGCCATCGCGAATTTCCTCAATCCGACCATCGATCTGAAGCATCCCCGCTTTAAACAACTGGAGAATGACCATGAATAATCGCATCCAATCCATCCGCGTTGGGCTGTTTTTCCTTCTCGGCCTGGCCCTGCTCTGGGTGACGTTCGAGTCGCTCAACGGGGGACGCGTCTTCAAACAGAAGGGCTACACGCTTATTGCCCGGTTCGAGAACCTGAAGGGCCTGCACGACGGGGACGACATTCTGATGGCGGGAGTGAGAATCGGTGCCGTGAGGCAAACCCGACTGGCAGGGCGGCAGGCGGAAGCTGTGCTCAGCATTCAACCTGGAATCAACATCCCCAACGATGCCGTTGCCATGGTGGCCACCTCCAGCCTGCTCGGCAGCAACCACCTGGAGGTCACGGTCGGCTCGACCGGACTGCCCTTCCTGCAGCCGGGCGCCGAGATCAAGACCAGGAATACCGTCGATATGAACGAGGTCATCGCCAAGCTAGGATCCTTGGGCGACCGGTTGGAACAGGTCGTCGCCGACATCGGCAAGAACCTCGGTGGCAATGACAGCGGCAACATCTTCAAGAAGATCGACAAGCTGGTCACTGACAACGGGCCGAAACTCACCGAGACCATTTCGAATCTGCAGGACATCACCGCCAAGATCCGCAGCGGCGAGGGCACGTTCGGCAAGCTGGTGAACGACTCCAAGCTCCACGACGACCTCCTCGCCTCGGTCGGCGAGATCAAAGGGGCGGCCTCCGACGCCCGGGTCTTCGTCTCGAACGCCCAAGGCGTCATTGACCAGGTGAAATCCGGCAAGGGGGCGCTCGGCACGCTGGTCTACGACGATCAGACCGGCACGGAGCTCAAGCTCACCCTGAAGAACCTCAAGGAAGTCTCCGACAAGCTCAACAATGGCCAGGGAACCCTGGGGAAGTTGATCAGCGACGATTCCCTGTTTCGCGACGCCCAGAGCACCATGCGCAAGGTCGACCGGGCGGTTGATGGCCTGAGCGACCAGGGCCCGATCACTGCCGTTGGCATCGCTGCAAAGTCGCTGTTCTAGGAGGCTGTCGGACTTCCGTCCGCCCAGCCTCCTACTGCATGGTTCATGGTCCTGGCCATTGCGACGATCATCGCCCGGTACGCGGCTGCGTGGTCGCTTAAGCCGCTCCAAACCGAAACAATGCAGTTGGGGTGGGGCGGCCTGCCCACAACACGTTCGGTGCAGATTCCGTTTTGCGGTCGGGGCGGAATGGTTTCATCAGAGACGGCACCGGGCTGGATGGTCGTTGACGGGCCAGGGACGCTGGTTTGAGAAACGGTGACACCCGTGTAATGGTAGGGAAAGCGAGCCGGCGCCCCGGCCAGAGACGCCGCGCCGACTTTGCCGGTGGATGATGCCAGCCGCCATGCCGGATTCCAAGCCCACAACTGCCGAAATGGACCTTCCGTCGCCCGGTCCGCCGCCAGATGACAGCCCCGAGGGGCGGATTCTGGTGATCGACGATGATCCCGCCATCTGCCGGCTGCTCTCGATGGTCCTCCAACGCGGCGGCTACAAATCCGTCGAAACCGCGCGCGACGCCGAGTGCGCCCAGGCGGTCTTGCGCCGCGGGGGAATCGGCGTGGTCATCACCGACATCAGGATGCCCGGGACCGACGGGTTGTCCCTGATGCAATGGGCTTTGGTCCACTGTCCCGGTCCGGCGTGGATCGTCCTGTCCGGGCGGGCGACGTTTGACGACGCGGTGAAGGCGGTAAAACTCGGCGCCTTCGATTTCATCAGCAAACCCATCGTGGAGATGGAGTCGTTCCTGGTGTCCGTGCGCAACGCCCTGCGACAACGGAAACTCCTCGCCGAACGGCTGCGCCTGCAATTCGAGCTCGAGGGGCGCAATGCGGAACTCCGTCAGCGGGTCGGTCAGCTCGAGGAGGCCTTCAACCTTCTCGCCGAGCAGTCCGAGATCATCTCCCAGGACCTTGTCCGGGCGGAACTGGTGCAACGCGCCCTGTTGCCGCAGCGCGTGCCGGAACTCGGATCGTTCACCTTCGACGCCTATTACCGCCCCGGCCACAACGTGGGTGGAGACCTCTATGATGTGGTGCGGGTCGACGATGACCACGCGGCATTTTACGTCGCCGATGCGGCGGGCCACGGCGTCAGCGCGGCGATGGTCGCCGTGCTCTTCAAATTGCGGCTGCGCCTCTACGACACTGGGGCGGGCCGGGTTCTGCCGCCCGACCGGGTGCTCACGGAGGTCAACCGCGCGATTCTCCGCGAATGCTCCGCGCCGGGCCTGTTTCTCACGGCCGCCCTGTGCCTGCTGAATCTCCGGACCGGGGATCTGCAGGTCGCCTCCGGCGGTCATCCTCCGCTGTTCCTGCGGCGGGCGACCGGGACGATTGAAACCATCGTCAAGACCGGGCCCGCGCTCGGCCTGGCGGACGACGCGGTCTATGCGCTGTGGTCGACGCGCCTGGATCGGGGTGACCGGCTGCTGTTGTACACTGACGGAATCAACGATCCGGGGGCGGCCGGGAAGCCGCCGGATTACCGGGCCCTGCTCGCGCTGCTGGGCGAATCGTCCGGGGAGCCCCAGGAACTCCTCCGGCGCATCCGCGAAATGGCCTTCGGCCGCAACGGGGGCGGGGAGCGGGAGGATGACGTCACGCTGGTCCTCGTCACCGCCGGGGCCACGGGCGGCTCGCTGAACCACGAGTCTGCGGCAGCGCCCACGCCGGCCTCCTTGCTCCATTCCGGCCGGATCCTCGCCGGCAGCAATGGCCGGTCGACGTTCTTCCGCTTCCAGGGCCGGTGTGGCTGGACCCTGGCGGCGGCATTCCATGATACCTGCCGCGATGAAATCGCCGCTGGCAAGCCGGTCGCACTGGACTTCTCCGGCTGCACCTTTCTGGACAGCACCATGCTGGGCACCATCCATGAAGCGCTCGCCCGGGGCGGGAAGTCAGGAAATCCGTTCATCCTCCAGTCGCTCCCTTCTGAGATTCGCGGCTTGTTTGAAGAACTGGCGATGGAATCCGTGCTGCGGGCCATCGTGGATCCGCCGCCGCCGGTCCCCCCGGACTTGATTCCGCTGGCCTTGCGGCCCGCGCCGTCAAACCGGGCCCGAAGCCGCATCACTGAGGCCCACGAAGCCCTTGCCGCCATCAACGACCGCAACCGGGAGAAGTTCCAGGACGTTCTCACGCAATTGCGCCACGGCCAGCCGGGGGATGAGCCGCCCCCAGCGGCGGCCGGCGCGACGTTGTAGAGCGCCTCGCCGCATCGAACCGGCCGGCCTCGAGTCCGAAATAGCGCTCGGCATTGCGATAGCAGATGTCCTCGACCATTCCGCCCACCAGCGCGCGGTCGGCGGGAATGAGCCCGGCCTCGATGTCCGCGCCCAGCAGCGCGCAGAGCACCCGGCGGAAATATTCGTGCCGCACGTAGCTGAGGAAGCTGCGCGAATCGGTCAGCATGCCGACGAAACGGCTGAGCAGCCCGAGCCGCGATAGCGCGTTGAGCTGCCACTCCATGCCCTCCTGCTGATCCAGGAACCACCAGCCGGAGCCGAACTGGATCTTGCCCGGCGTGAGGCCGTCCTGCACGTTGCCGATCATCGTCGCGAAAACGTAGTTGTCGGCCGGATTCACGTTGTAGATCACCGTCTTCGGCAGGGCGCCTTCGGAGTCGAGCCGGTCGAGATAGCGGGCGAGGCCGCGGGCCTGCGGAAAGTCGCCAATCGAGTCGACCCCGGCGTCGGCGCCGAGACGCTGGAGCAGGCGCGTGTTGTTGTTGCGGAGCGCCCCCAGATGGAGCTGCTTGATCCACCCCTTCGCCGCGTCGAGGCGCCCGAAAAAGAGCAGGAGAAACCAGGTGAAGCGGGCCGCCTGCTCCGGCGAGGCCGGCCGACCGGCGCGCGCCGCCGCGAAGATCGCCGCGGCCGCGGCCCCGGTGCAGTCGGCGTCGGGGATGTTCTCCAGTCCGTGGTCCGACACACGGCCGCCGAGCGAGTGGAAGAAATCGTGGCGGCGCCGGAGCGCCTCCAAGAACGAGGCAAGGTCCTTGACATCGACGTCGGCCCGGGCGGCGAGGCGGTCGCACCACGCGTTGAAGACGGCCGGATCGCTGACCAGCAGCGCCTTGTCGGGCCGGAAAGTCGGATAGACGCGGGTGGTCAGACCGCTGCGGGCGATGGCCGCATGGTGTTCAAGGCTGTCGGCCGGATCGTCGGTCGTGCAGACCACGGCGACCTGGAACTTCTTCAGGATGCCGTGGATCGAGAGCGCGGGAGTGGCCAGCAAGCGGTTGGCCTTCTCCCAGATCTTTGGCGCCGTCTGTTCGCTGATGATCTCGTTGATCCCAAAATAACGGCGCAGTTCAAGGTGCGACCAGTGGTAGAGCGGGTTGCGCAGGGTGGCGGGAACCGTGCGCGCGTAGGCCAGGAACTTGTCGTAATCCGGTCGGGCGTTGCCCGTGATCAGGTCCTCGGGCACGCCGTTGGAGCGCATCGCGCGCCATTTGTAATGGTCCCCGCCGAGCCAGATCTGGTAAAGGTTCTCAAACCGCCGGTCGGCCGCGATGTCCCGCGGCGACAGGTGGCAGTGATAGTCGAAGATGGGCTGCCCGGCCGCATGCTCAAAGTAGAGGGTGCGCGCCCATCTGGTCGTCAGAAGGAAGTCGTCCGGGAGAAAGGACTTGGCGGAGGCCATCGCCGGGGTGGGATCAGGAGACGAGGTTGGTCTTGAGGTAGTCGAAGCTGATGCGGAGCGAGTCGAAGGGATCGTGCGGACAGGTGTCCTGTTCGACAATGAACCACTGGCAGCCGGAACGCTCGGCCTCGGAAATGATGCGCGCAAAGGGCAGCGTGCCCCGGCCGATTTCCGCGAAAAACGGCTTCCGGTCGGGCCCCATCGCGTAATCCTTGAGATGGAGGAACGGCAGGCGGCCGCGCAGCTGGCGGCACCACTCCACGCAGTCGCCCCCGCCGGCGTGTACCCAGTAGGTGTCCAGCTCGGCGACCACGTTCGACGGAGCCGTGTGAGCGAAGATATACTCCAGCACCGGCGCGCCCTGGAACCGCACGAATTCGATGTCGTGGTGATGGTAGCCGAGGGTCAGGCCGGCCCCGCGGAACCGGGCGCCCGCCGCGTCGAGCTTCCGCACCAGGGTGTTGATGCTGCCGGCGTCGCCAAAATCGACGCCCTGCGGCCACGGATACGCCGTGAGCCGGCAGCCGAGCCGCTGCAGGGTGTCGATGGCCTTTTCAGGCTCGTCGAGGATCACGGCGGAGGGTTCGTGCGTGGCGCAGATGACGAGGCCCTCCCCGTCCATGATCTTGACAATCTCATCCGGGGAGATCGGACCCTGCCCGCTCAGTTGCACCGCCGGGTATCCGAGCGCGCGGATTTTCCGGGCGCTCGCAGCCAGACCAGACGCGGTCTGGCAGAATTCGCGGACCGTGTAGAGTTGCGCGGCAATCTGGCTAAGCGTCATGGGAGTACCGAACGCCCGCGCCGGCCTGAGGTCAAGGATCCCCTGCGCCAGAGACTGGCATAACCCGGAATCGCCCGCTTGTTCGGAGCGGGCCACCGGGTAGCCTCTAGTGTAGTGTCACCGAAGTTCATTACATATTGCTGCGACCTTGCCGAGGATGGAATCGGCCGTGGCGGTCCAGCGGAACGGCTTCGGGCGGGCATTATGACGGTCGATGTAGTCGAGGATAGCTTCCTTGAGTTGGGGTACGCTGGAGAAGGAACCGCGGCGAATCGACTGGTTGGTGATCAAGGCAAAGCAGCGCTCTACTTGGTTCAGCCAGCTCGAATGGGTCGGGATGAAATGCAGCGCCCAGTGGGGCCGCGAGCGCAGCCAGCGGACAACGGTCGCGGTCTGGTGGGTGGCGTCGTTGTCGCTGACCAGGTGGATCTCGAGGCCGGCGGGCACCTCCCGTTCGATCTGGCGCAGAAAAGCCAGAAACTCGCGGCTGCGGTGCCGGGGTTTGAGGCTGCCGATGACCCGTCCGGTGGCGACGTCCAGCGCCGCGAACAGCGAGGTGGTGCCATGGCGGAAATAGTCGTGACTCTGGCCTTCGGGATGGCCGGGACGCAGCGGCAGGATCGGTTGGGATCGCTCCAAGGCCTGGATCTGGCTTTTTTCGTCCACACACAGCACCAAAGCGTTGGCGGGCGGGTTCATATACAACCCGACCACGTCGCGCACCTTCGCCACAAAATAGGGGTCGGTGGAGAGGTTAAACACCTCGGCCCGATGCGGCTGCAGGCCGAAAGCACGCCAGATCCGAGCGATGCTTTGATGCGACAAGCCCAGCCGCGCGGCCAGCCGGCGCGTGCTCCAATGGGTCGCTCCTTCCGGGGTCCGCTGCAGGGTGGTGCGCACAACCTGCTCAACCGCCTCGTCGGTGATCTGACGCGGGGCACCGCTCCGCGGCAGTTCCGTCAGCCCGAGCAGTCCCCGTTGATTAAACCGCCGCCGCCAGCAGCTAACCGTGGGAGCCCACACCGAGGTGCGGCGGGCGATCTCGGTATTACTGCAACCCGTGGCCGCGAGCAGAATCATCCGGGCGCGGCTCACCTCCCGAGCCGGGGCGTTCCGCTTGCGAGTCAAAGCCTCCAAGTGGGCACGCTCCTCTTCCGTCACTGTCACCGGCGTCACTGCTCGTCCGTTTCGTTTCATGCTCCAAGCTGACCGCCGACCCAGGGAAAGTCCAGATATTTATGACAGGAACTTGTGTTACACTACAC
>CAVRNM010000040.1:0-17479 GCA_963722225.1 uncultured Verrucomicrobiae bacterium | reverse complement strand
TACGGCCACGGCCCTCCGACGAACCGCCTTCCGGCGCCGGGGCTTGCGTGGTCTCGGGCAGCGCGTCCCTCGAACATCCGGCGCCCGGCCGGCCTCGAAACTTCGCGGCGAGCGCGCCGCGAGGCCTTGGGCGGTAATCCGCGTCGCGCGCTTCGTCCCCCGCCCGCGCCAGAAGGCGTCGAACAAATCGCCGAAGCGTTGCAAATCGGCATGGCGTGAGCAGAACAAAGCCTGGAACCCGGCGCGCAAGCGCTCCGGCCGCTCCGCCAGCAGCATCGCCAGCAGGCGCGCAGCATGAACTTCGGCGAGGCCGATCGCGAAGCCGGCGCCGCGCAGGGTCTGCGCGAAGCCCGCGAGGCGGCGACGCATCGCCGGGCCAGGGCCGCTTTCGTCGATCCTCGCCGGCGTGCTCATCACGCCCACCTTCCCCAGCAGCCGCTGCGTCGTCTGGGCAGAAATGCGGGCGCGGTCCTCATGGGTTTTCAGGATCGCGATCAGCGTGTCGTGAACGATCTCCGGCTCTTGCCGCATGTCCTCTACGCCGAGGCCGGCGAGCGTCGCCGCCCAATCCAGGGTTTCGGCGACCCGAACGACGAGAGTGCGGCCGTCTGGTAGTCGGAATAAGGGAAGCTAAACTCGACCTGGCTGGCGGCCTGTTGCGTCACCTGCTTGTTCGCATTGAATCCGAAAACCGGCTCAAACGCCGCCTGTTGGACGGTCACAGCGGCGACCGCCTCATCCACGGTGAAGTGTTGTATCCGGACGGTGAAATTCCGGCCCAGCGCGAGGCCGACGCAGTCCGGCAGCGTTACCGGCCCGGAAAGGTCAACGGGCTGTTCCCGGTCGCCAAAGGCCGGCGCCGGCATGGTGCTCTCCGCGGCAAAACCGGGCCAATTCGTCAGGAGGCAAAGCAGGGCGAAGCCCGAGTGGATTATGGATTTGGACATGGGAAGAAAGGATGGAGCGGTTGGGTTTCGAGTTCCGGCCTGCTCGATTCCAGGATTCGCCGAACTGCCGCCAAAACCCCTGCCGGGCCGGCCGATGCAAAGGTCCGCCCCCGCCCCGGTTCGGCCACGGGAGATGTGGGCCAGGGCGCTGCCGCGTGACCTGGGGTCTCGCTCGATTTCTTCTGCGGCTCGGGCGCTGTCTTGGGCGCGGATTCCTGCCCGGCTCTCAACTTTACCACCCACCGCGTCGCGACTCCAACTGGCAAAACAGCAAAGGGGGGGTTCATCGGGTTGTCCCAGCATTTTCGAAACGACACTAGAGGTGTCTGGCAAGAGGGCGGCAATCGTTGGACGAACGGTCGCAGCAGAAGGATGAGTGGCCTGCCCTTACCCGGCAGGATCGCTCCGGTGCAGTTTGCGCCCCTGCGATGACCGGCCGGCTTCAAGACGCGCACCCGCCTGTCCATTCCCCGGCCTTGGTCGGCGCGGCCGTCGGGCGCCCTCGCTCGGTGACAGTGCGGTCGGGAGATGGGGCAGTGCACGCGATTATTCCTGTATCAATTCGTAGCCAACGTCGGCGTTGAAGACATAGGGGCCGGGCGCGAGCCCGGAGGTCGAGGTGAGCAGAATGGCGTCAGGGGCGACCGGCCTGACGTACCCTGCCAGCCGTTGGTCGCCAAAACGGGTTTTCGTCGGAGAATCGCCCATGATCTCAATCCGGCGCCGGCCGTCCGGCAAGGTTTCGGCGGGCGCCAATTCGACCGGAGGCACGCCGGTCGGTGCCGGACCGATAAAGAGGAGGACCATGGCCGGCCCGTTGAACTTGGGCCGGGGATCCTTGCCGTCGAATTCGAGATAGGGGACCTTTGCTTCGACGTTGCCTTTCCCTCCTTTCTTGGCGAGCTCGTTAACCCCCGCTTCCACGACCGCGATAATGTTTGTCGGCAGCCTCAATTCGGACGCCGAGTGGACTGTTTCAACCACAACATGGCCTCCGTTCTTCGGCAGGGCCGCCCAGCTTCCCCGGTTGAGCAAATAGGCTCCGCCACTCTTCGGAAAGGGCGGAAACACGGAACCGTTGGCGGGCGGCGAATTCGGTTCCGAGTCTTCGCTGGGCACGGAAAGGAAGGCGCCCGCCGAGAACTCCATCAGCGAATGTGGGTCGCCCCGGATCCTGCCGGTGATCAAATCCCCGGTGAGCGCCAGGTACAGCGTCCTCGCGGCCGGGTTTTCAAAAAAAGGTGTGTTGGGGCTGTAAGTGGCATCCGGACTTCCCCGGCTCCTGGCGCCCAGCACGATCGAACCCCCGGAAGGATCGCCGGTGCCGAGAAAATCCCGATGGACACTTAAATGGCCAAAGGAGCTGATGCGCGCCGCAATCGCACCCGTTGGCCGATCAAGCCGGATGATCTCGAGGCGCACGTGGGTGGTGAATTCCTGAGCTTCGTGCAAAATGCCATCGTAGGCGATCCCGGCCCTGAAAACACGCTTGAAGCGCCGCGCCCGTTCCGCACGGTCGGCCTCCAGTTGGTGAAGATCAGCTTCGCTGGCGACCGCCAGCCGGTACGTGAATCGCCCGTCCTCTCCGACGAGCCATCCCTCCTTGATGCCGAGGCGGAGCTCCAGATCGTCGCGGTCACCGAGGGCGGATCCGGGGGGGGCATCTTCCGCCGCTTCGTTCGCGCTGGTTCGGAGGCGAACGGGCTCGCCGCCCGAGCGCCGGGAATTGGCAAAGATCGTCCCGTGAAGCGACCGCTTCCACGAGCGGGTCGTCGATTCCAGCACCGCCTCGATCGATCTGCCACCTTCCGAGCGGCCGGTGAAGCGCAACAGGATCGGCTCGGAGTTGCCGTTAGTCTTGGAGAAAGCCGTGCCATGGTAGAGCAATTCCGGCTCGGTGGCAGTCATCGCCCCTTTAAACTCCGCTTCCAGGCGCTCCTTCAACGCGGGCACTTGCTCCGGGTGCAGGGGTTGGAATTGATACTGATAATGCCGGTTCCGTTCCGAAAGTTCCCCAGGGGGGTCCAGGCGCAGCGCGAACGACCAGGTCTGCGTGTTTTCCAGGAACGGTCCGGCATTCTCGACGGCCTGGTCGGGACGGGAGACGAGGTTGAGGACCGGCTTTTCAAATTCGTCATCCGCGTTCCATGAACCTTGGAAAGTGCGCGCAATATGCCAGCTCCCCTCATTGCGCAAAAAGGCGGTCACCTCGTTTCCGGGCGAGAGTTCCGCAATTTGGAGATAGAGTGGCGTCCCTTGCTGCTCCCCGTCCTTCCGCGCCAGGCCGCGAAAAACGCGGCCCGGCGCGATCTGGGCCAGGAACGCCTTCCGGCGGCCTTCGATCGCGGTGGCGCGGGCTGATTCTATCTTCCGCCGGGCCTCGGCGACGCGGCCGGCGAAAGCCTGCAGATCGGTGGCGAGCGCCCGCAGTCGGACATCGTCAGTCGCGTCGCCCGCCACCAGCGAGTTGTCGCCAAAGGCGGACCGTGGCTCCCCATGCGGGTCGCCATCTTCCAGGCCGCCAGCGCCCAGCGCAAAAACCCATCCGGTGCCGTCTCGATGGGCGTTGATCACGCCGTGAAAGTCGAATCGGGCGCCGCCAGAACACTGCAATTGCAGAACGGTCACACGATAAGGGTCGGGCGGGAACGGCCCGGCACCCGGAATTCAGGGTTCTGGGACAAGCCCTGGTCGGCCAGGAGACGGCGCGCCTCGGCGTTTGATTCCGGATCCAGCTGGAATTTCCGCTGGAGATAGTCGGCCGCGTCGATTTTCGAATAAAGAGGCTCGAGGGGCCGGGCCATTGCCGCAACGGCCATCTGCAGGTCGGCTTCGTCCCGCTGCAGGATTCTGATCTGCACCGCAGAAAACCGAAGCCGGCCGCCCCCAACCGCCCGATCCAGATACGCCGCCACTTCTGCCGTCGAGACCGGCGTTCGCCAGTGCCGCCAGGCGAAAAGGCCGCCGAGCATGAGCGCCAATATCGCAATCCCGCCAAGAACCGTGCGCTTGCTTGGCGCGGGGAGCGGAGGATTCATATCGGCACTTTTGAAACCGGGGACCGTGCCATTCGAGTGGAGTCGCCCCGCGATGTCCAGAGGAACCAGCCCGCACCTTGCCGCGAGCGGAAAGGCGGCGTGATTCCACGGTCGCGCTGACTCCGTCCCAGGAGTTCCTCCCGCAAAACAGGTTTTACACCAGACGGGAAGATATCTCGGGGCTGCGGGGCGGCGAGCGCCAGGGAGCCAACGTTCGTTTTCGGATCCACTCGCTGGCGCTCGTGGCCACAAGTGATGTGCTGTTTCTGGAGAGACCAAAAGCCGATCTTGATCCATTGCTTCCTTCCGCCTTGTCTGGGATGACTACGCCCATGCTCCAGAGGAGGTCTCAACAGATCCGCACCGTCGGCCTTGGCCTCGTGTGCGCCGGGATCGTGGGATTGTTCGCCTGGATGGCCTCGCAGAGCGCGACCGAGCTGGCGGGCTGGAAGGCGGCCGACAACCATTACAACCTGCTGGTCCGGGGCTTTCAGCATGGGCAGCTGAGTCTCGACAAGGTGGCTCCGCCGCAGCTGGCGACGCTGGCCGATCCGTATGATCCGGTTGCCAATGCGCGCTTCCGCACCGGGTACGGGTTGCACGATCTGACCTACTACAAGGGCCGGTTGTACCTCTATTTCGGAGTCGCGCCGGCGCTGCTGCTCTTCTGGCCGTGGGCGGCGCTGACCGGGCAGTACTTGTTTCACCACCACGCCGTGGCGATCTTCTGCGCGGTTGGATTTCTGGCGGGCGCGGCGCTGTTGCGCGGCGTCTGGCGGCGCTACTTTTCCGAGGTCAGCGTGGTGGTGGTGGTGGCCGGGACCCTGGCACTGGGTCTGGCGACGGGCGTGCCGATCTTGCTCCAACGAGCGGAATTCTGGGAGGTGGCGGTCAGCTGTGGCTGGGCCTTGGGATTGCTGGCACTGGGAGCGGTCTGGCGGGCGGTGATCGACCCCGGGCGGCGGGTGCGGTGGGTGGCCGCGGCCAGCCTGGCGCTGGGCTTCGCGGTCGGGGCCCGGCCGTTCCTGCTTCTCGGCGCGCCGATTTTGCTCGTGCCGGCCGCCATCGCGTGGAACGAGGCTGCGACCACCGACCGGCGGCGGCCCTGGGCTATCGTGGTGGCGGCGATGCTTCCGCTGGCGCTCTGCGGGCTCGGGTTGATGGTCTACAACGACCTGCGCTTCGACAGTCCCTTCGAATTCGGCCAGCGGTACCAGCTGGCCGGTGGCCGCCAGGACATTGTCCAGCATTTCAGCCTGCGCTTTCTCTGGTTCAATTTCTGCGTCTACTTTCTGGAGCCCGTCCGGTGGACCCGGGATTTTCCGTTTGCCACCGATATCGCGACGCCGGCGCTCCCGGCCGGTCACGCTGAAGTGGAAGATCCTTTCGGCATCCTGACCAATATTCCAATCGTCTGGTTTGCGCTCGCCGCGCCGCTGGCCTGGTGGGATCGCACAAGGGAGGACCGCGTCCGGTTGCAGGGATTTCTGGCGGCGGTGGCGATCCTGTTTGGGGTCTGCGCGGGGGTTCTGTGCCTGTTCTACGGCAATTGCAGCCGCTACGAGGCGGAGTTTCTTCCCACGCTGGTTTTCCTCGCGGTCGTGGGAATCCTGGCGATGGAGCGCGTGCTGGCCTCGCGCCCGCGCTGGCGGGTGATGGTCCGGGCGGTCTGGGTGCTCCTGCTCGCGTTCTCCCTGGGGTTCAACGTCCTGGAGGGATTCGACCATTATGTGGTGGAACATTGCCGGTTGGGAAACCACCTCGACGTTGGGGGGCGGTTTCCCGATGCGATCTCGCAGTATCAGGCGGCCCTGCGGGTTAATCGAAACTACGTCGAGGCCCATAGCAGCTACGGCAATGTCCTGCGCCAGGTGGGCCGGCTGCCGGAGGCGATCGCAGAATGCCGGACGGCACTACAGCTCGATCCAAACTACGCCCGGGCCCACAACAACCTGGCCAACGCGCTGCTGGACACCGGCCAGGTCGGAGAGGCGGTCGAGCATTACCACGAGGCGCTGCGACTCATGCCGGATGACGCGAAAATGCATTTCAATCTGGGCAACGCCTGGCTCCGGGCGGGCCGGGAGACGGACGCCATTCAGGAATATCTGACGGCGTTGCGGCTCGATCCGGACAACGAGGAGGCGCACTACAATCTCGGCAATGTTTTCTTGAAAGACCGTCGGAACGAGGAAGCGATCGCGCACTACTCGGCCGCCGTGCAGATCAAGCCGGAGTACGTGGAGGCGCGCAACAATCTCGGCAACGCGCTGCTCGAGGCGGGACGGACGGCCCAAGCGATCGCAGAGTTGGAGGCGGCAGTGCGCAGCCGGCCGGATTACGCGCCGGCCCACAACAGCCTGGGCGCAGCGCTCTTTCATGCCGGACGCCTCCGGGAGGCGATCGCAGAATTCGCGGTGGCCTTGCGCATCAAGCCGGATTTCGCAGAAGCGCGTCAGAACCTGGAGCAAACGCTGCCCCAACTTCCGGCGACGAACTAGCCTGAGAATAAAGTCTCCCGCCCCGCTTGCCGGATGAAGGCGCCCTCCCCTTCCCGGCCCCCAAATTCCCCTCGACCGCGCCAGCAAGCTCAAGGCCCCGAGCGTGTCGAGGGGCTGGTCGACGGGCCGCTGGCCGAGCGCCAACGGTCCGGCCACAAGGGCCGACCCTACATTCACTCGGAAACAAGAAGTGAGAGTGAGGGGGTGGGGAACGGACGTTTCCCCGCAAATTCATGGCCCAATTGCATCAATCCGGCTGAGATGTTATGTAAGATGCTAATTAACATATGATTGCGATTTAGAATTACTGTGAGAGTGGCGGCAAAGTGCTCGTGCCGCCTGCATTCCAGCAACCAGGCGCAACCATGAGAGGCTCAAAGCATTTGATGCAGACAGGCGGTTATGTATCCTTCCAGGATGGATTCTGCCGCCGCTGCTTTTCCCGCACGTTCCAGTCACTCTTCAACTGAATCATTTGTGGCGCGAACGTCGTTTCCATTCGCCCGGAGATGCATCCCTTTTCTCGCCGCGGGCAGCCTCCTTTCGTTCGCGCTCGGCGGCTGCGGGAAGCCCTCGGCGCCGGCCTCCGGTCCGGTTGCGGTGGAGGTCGCGGCGGTGGCGCAGCGGGATGTTCCGGTAAGCCAGACCTGGGTCGCCAGCCTGCACGGCTTTGTCGATGCGCAGATCCGCGCCCAGGTGAGCGGTTACCTCATGCGGCAGGACTATCGCGACGGCGCGACGGTCAAAAAGGGCGAGCTGCTCTTCGAAATCGACCCGCGGCCCTTCCGCGCCGCCCTCGCCGTGGCCCAGGCCCAGCTGCAACAGGCGGAGGCGCAGCTGGGCAAGACCGAACAGGACGTCAAACGGTATGGTCCACTGGCCAAAAGCCAGGCGATCAGCCAGCAGGAATACGACGACGCCGTGCAGGTGAACCTCGCCGCCCAGGCCCAGGTCGCCGCCAGCCGGGCCGCCGTTGATCAGGCGCAGCTCAATCTCGATTTCACCCGGATCACTTCCCCGGTGGACGGGGTTGCCGGGATCGTGCAGGCCCAGGTCGGTGATCTCGTGGGACCCGGCACCGGGATCCTCACGTCCGTGTCCACCGTCGATCCGATGAAAGTCTACTTTCCGATCAGCGAGCAGTCGTATCTCGATTTCCGGGCGGAGCACCCCGGCGCGATGGAGGAATTCACCCCCGACCTCAGGCTGGAGCTGATCCTCTCCAATGGGAGCGTTTACCCCTTCCCGGGAAAGTTTTATGCGGCGGATCGCGAGATCGATCCGAATACCGGAACGCTCCAGATCGCGGCCTTGTTTCCCAATCCGCAAAACTTGCTCCGGCCCGGTCAGTACGGGCGCGTCCGCGCGGTTGTCCGGACGATCAAGGGAGCCATGCTCGTTCCACAACGGGCGCTCACAGAGCTGCAGGGAGGGTACCAGATCGCGACGGTGGATGAAAACAACCATGCCCATTTCAAGGTCGTGAAAGCAGGACCACAAATCGGCGCCGATGTGGTCGTGGACGGCGGCATGCGTCCGGGCGATCGGGTCATCGTCGAAGGGTTTCAAAAGGTTCAGGAAGGCATGGCGGTTCAGCCGCTGCCTTTTGAAGGCAAACCCGCCGGGACGCCTCGCCAGTAGGGCCGACCGCGAAGAACACCCGGCCCGAACCACGCCAGACCATGTCCAAGTTCTTCATCGACCGCCCGATCGTTGCGATCGTCATCTCAATCCTGACGGTGATCGTCGGACTCGTGTGCCTGGTCGGCCTGCCGATCGCGCAATTCCCGAAAATCGTGCCGCCGGAGGTCGCGGATTCACGACGACCTACGTGGGCGCCGACGCCCAGACCGTCGAGCAGTCGGTGGCCACCCCGATCGAGCAGCAGATGAGCGGCGTCGACAACATGAACTACATGTATTCGATCAACGGCAGCGACGGCTCGATGCGGATGATCGTTGATTTCGACGTCGCGACCGATCCGAACACCGACCTGATCCTCTCCCAGATGCGCCAGACGCAGTCCGAGCTCCCAGCTCCCGCCGACGTGGCCGCCTACGGCGTGACCGTGCAGAAGCAGCTCACCGCTCCGCTCATGCTGATCGCCCTGTATTCGCCGCACGGGACGTACGACAGCACCTTCCTCGCGAATTACGCTTACATCAACATCAACGACCGGCTGACCCGCGTGCCCGGCATCGCCAGCGCCAATGTGTTCGGCGCGGGCCAGTATGCGATGCGCTTTTGGGTCAAGCCCGACCAGCTCGCCAAGCTGAACATCACGGTTGGGGAGGTGATCCAGGCCATCCAGGCTCAGAACACCGTCAATCCCACGGGGCTGATCGGCGGAGAGCCGGCGCCCGCCGGGGCAGGAATTCACCTATTCGGTTCGCGCCCAGGGCCGGCTCACTTCACCCGGAGGAGTTCGGGAATATCGTCATCCGCGAGAACCCAGCGGCTCCGTCGTCCGGCTCCAGCGACGTGGCCCGGGTCGAACTCGGCGCGCAGATCTACAACGTCATCGGGCCGGCTCGACGGCAAGGCGGCTGCCAATATCGCCGTCTACCAGCTTCCCGGCTCCAACGCCCTCGATTGCGCGAAGGGCGTCAGGCAGGCCATGGAGGAATTGAAGGAAGCGCTTCCCCCAGGATCTCGAATACACGGTCGCCCTCGACACGACCCACGCCATTTCCGAGGGAATCCACGAGATCTCGACCACGCTCTGGGAGGCGCTGGCGCTGGTCGCTCCTGGTCGTCTTCGTCTTCCTCCAGGGCTGGCGGGCGACGCTGATCCCGCTGCTGGCGGTGCCGGTCTCGCTGATCGGCACCTTCGCCTTCTTCCCGCTCTTCGGCTTTTCCGATCAACACCCTCTCCCTCTTCGGCCTGGTCCTGGCGATCGGCCTTGTGGTGGACGACGCGATCGTCGTCGTCGAAGCGGTGGAGCACCATATCGAGGAGGGGCTGGCCCCGCGCGAGGCCGCGCTCAAGGCGATGGCGGAGGTGCGCGGCCCGGTCATCGCCATCGCGCTCATCCTGGCCGCCGTGTTCGTTCCGACGGCCTTCATTCCCGGAATCACCGGCACGGCTCTACCAGCAGTTCGCCCTGACGATCGCCATATCGGTCATCATCTCGGCCTTCAACGCCCTCTCGCTCAGCCCGGCCCTTTGCGCGCTGATCCTGCGGCCGCGAAGGAGAGCGCACGGGACCGCTGGGCGGGTTCTATCGCTGGTTCAACCGCGCCTTCCAGCGCGCCGACGAACGGCTATGTCGGCTTTGCCCGGCATCTGATCCGCAAGATGCGGCCTCAGCCTGCTCATCCTGGCCGCGTTTTGCGGCGGAGCCTGGCTCTTTGGGCGGCCGGCTCCGGTCCGCGTTCCTTCCGCGAGGAGGACCAGGGCTACATGTACGTCGGCCCTGCAACTGCCCAACGCGGCCTCGCTCCAGCGCACGCCGCGGCGCCGGCAAGGTGGAGGAGATCCTCAAGGATACGCCCGGAGTCGAGCACTTCACCTCGGTCATCGGCTTCAGCCTGCTGAGCCAGGTCTACAACACTTACAGCGCCTTCTTCTTCGTCACTCTGAAGCCCTGGTCGGAGCGGACGAAGCCGGAGGAGCAGTTACGACGCGATCCAGGCGCACCTGAACCGGGAGCTGGCGAAGATTCCCGAGGGGATCGCCTTCGCGTTCGCGCCGCCGGCCATCCCGGGCGTCGGCACGGCGGGCGGAGTCACCTTCATCCTCGAGGACCGCGCGGGCGCGACATCGCCTTTCTCAACCGAAACGTGAACAAATTCCTCGCCGCCGCGCGCAAGCGTCCGGAGATCGCCCAGATTCAGACGACCTTCCTGCCCGTCGTCCCGCAGGTCTTCGTCCAGGTGGACCGGGACAAGGTCCTCAAGCAGGGGTGGCGGTCGCCGATGTTTACCGCGCGCTCCAGGCTACATGGGCGGCATTTTCGTCAACTATTTCAACCGGTTCGGCCGGCAGTGGCAGGTGTATGTGCGAGGCGGAGGGCGAATATCGCAACAATACGGAGGCGCTCAGCACCTATCTACGTCCGCAACCGGGGCGGCGACATGGTTCCGATTTCGGCCCTGACGACGGTCGAGCATCGGCTCGGCCCGGAATTCATCATGCGCCACAACCTGTTCCGGAGCGCCCAGATCAACGTCACCGGCGCGCCCGGTTTCAGCTCGGGCCAGGTGATGACGGCCCTGGAGCAGGTGTTCAGCGCAGACGATGCCTCCGGAGATGGGCTATGACTACCGGGACATGTCGTTCCAGGAGAAGGCGGCGCAACAGGGCGTGCCGCCGGCCGCCATTTTCGGCCTCTCGCTCCTCTTCGTCTTCCTCATCCTCGCCGCCCTGTACGAGAGCTGGTCGCTTCCCTTTGGCGTGCTGCTCAGCGTGCCGGTGGCGGTGTTCGGCGCGTTCGCGGCGATCACGTTGCGGGGGGTCGAATACGATGTCTTCGGCCAGATCGGCCTCGTCATGCTGATCGGCCTGTCGGCCAAGAACGCGATCCTGATCGTCGAATTCGCGCGGACGCGCTTTCGAGCACGGGGTCCCGCTCGCGGAGGCGGCCCTCGAGGGGGCGCGGATCCGGCTGCGGCCCATCCTGATGACGTCCTTCGCCTTCATTCTCGGCTGCGTCCCCCTCTGGTTCGCCTCGGGCGCCGGAGCCGTGGCGCGCAAGGTGATGGGCACCGCGGTCATCGGCGGAATGATCGCGGCAAGCGCCCTGGCGATCTTTCTGATTCCGGTGCTGTTTTACGTCGTCGAGAAAACGGCCAATTCGGAACGCCGGTGGGCCCACAAGCACCATCTGGCGCCGGGCGAGCCTCCGCCCGACGGCGCCCTGCCGCCGACCCACTGACCCCGGACTGACATGCGCGCGCCCCTTCTTCCTCTTTTTTCTTTAACGCTGCTCGCCGGTTGCGCGGTTGGGCCGAGCTACCACCGGCCCGACGTCCCGGTCCCCGCCACCTTCCGCGCGAGCGCGGCGTCGGAGCAACACTCGCTGGCCGATCTCGGCTGGTGGGACCTCTACCATGATCCGGTCCTCACCGGGCTGGTCCACGAGGCGCTGACCAATGGTTACGATCCGCGCATTGCGGCCGCCCGGGTGGAGCAGGCCCGCGGCCTCGCTCTCGCCGCACGGGGTGCGTTATGGCCGTCGGTCGTTTACGGCACGAACGCCGACCGCGGGCGCGATGCCGTCTTCGGCGCGGCCAATCCCCTGGGCGGCGGAGCGACCATCAACTCCTACGATGCCGCTCTGTCGGCGGCCTGGGAGATCGACGTGTGGGGGCGATTGCGCCGCCTCGACGAGGCCGCGCGCGCCCAGTTCCTCGCGACTGAAGAGGTGCGACGGGGCGTCATGCTCAGCCTTCTCGGCGAAGTGGCGGCGGACTATTTTCAGTTGCTCGAGCTCGACGAGGAGCTCGCCATCTCGCGTGACGCCGCCGATTCCTTCGGTGAGAGCCTGCGGCTTTTCGACATGCGGCTGAGGGGCGGCGTCGCCTCCAAGCTCGAAACCTCGAGCGCCCAGGCGGCCCAGGCCGCCGCCGCCGCCAGGATTCCGGAGATCGAGAGGGAAATCACCCTCCTGGAAAACAACCTCAGCGTCCTCCTGGGGCGCAATCCCGGCCCAATCGCGCGCGGGAAAAGCCTGGCGGCGCCGGCCCCGGATGTGCCCGCCGACCTCCCGTCCGCCCTGCTGGAACGGCGGCCCGACGTCCGCGCTGCGGAATACGCCGCCCGGGGGGCGAGCGCCCAGATCGGCGTGGCAGTCGGTGATTTCCTCCCGCGGATCGGGCTCAGCGCCGTCTTCGGCGGGGTCAGCGAGCGTCTGCAGAGTCTCACGACCCATCAGGCGGAGTTGTGGTCAGCCGGCGCGCAGTTGAGCGGGCCCCTTTTCCAACCGGGGACCCTTCGCGGCGAGTACCTGCGGGCCAAGGCCGCCTGGGAGGAGGCCAGAGTGCGCTACCAGCAGGCCGCCGCGAATGCCTTCGCGGACGCATCCAATGCGCTCATGGCGCGGCAAAAATTGCGGGAAATCCGGGCCCAGCAGGAGATTGAAGTCCGGGCCTACCGCGAAGCCGTGGATGTGGCCCTCGAACGCTACAAGGCGGGCTCGGCGAGTTACTATGAACTGCTGCAGGTCCAGCAGCTGCTGTATCCATCGGAATCGGCCCTGGCTCAGACCCGCCGCGACGAAATGGTTTCACTCGTTCAGCTGTATGAGGCGCTCGGTGGTGGCTGGAATCTGACCGATCCCGCCTGGTTCCAGGCCAAATAGGCCTCGCGAGACTCCGCCGGTGGATTGCGAGGCGCTTGAAACCATATAGCCTGCCTTGCGTCTTCTCCCTTTGCCGACCATGAAACTCGCGCTTACGCCCGCGGAAGCCTGGCAGCCGTTGCCGGCAGGGGAATGGGACGAGGGTGCCGCCCGGCATCTGCTCCGCCGGATCGGCTGGTCCGCGCAGCCTCCGGAAGTGGCGCGCGCGCTCGAAGCGGGGCTCGCCGCCACGCTTCAGCGCCACTTTTCCGCGACGCCACCCGCGCTGCCGACACCACCCTCGATCGTCGCGCTCGAGGACGACACGCCGGAATTTGCCGAGCAGATCCGGGCCGCGGCGCCCGCCGACCGGCGGACGCTGAACCAACAGGCGCGGGAACGTTCGCGCAGTGCCCTGTTGGATCTCACCGTCCACTGGCTGCAACACGCCAGCCGGCCGGACTACGCTGGGTGCGAGAAATGGACGCTCTTTCTCGGGAACATCTACGTGGTGGCCGCGCAGAAGGTGCCGAACACCGCATTGCTCTACCGCCATCAGGACCTGCTGCGCCGGAACAGCGCTGGTTCCGCCCCGGAACTGACGAAGGCCGTCCTGCGTTCGCCGGCGATGATCAACTACCTCGATCTCCAGCAGAACCGCACGGGGGCTCCGAACGAAAACTTCGCACGCGAGCTGATGGAGCTCTTCACTTTGGGCATCGGGCATTACACCGAGAGCGACGTCAAGGAAGCAGCGCGCGCCCTCACCGGATATGTCCAGCGTTTTGGCGAATACCGGTTTGCGCCGCGGCTGCATGACCACGGCTCCAAGACGCTCTTCGGCCAGACGGCCAACTATGACGGGGACGGTGTCATCGACTTGATCTACACGCAAAAGGCGGCCGGCACGCACCTGCCGGCGAGGCTGACGCGCTTTTATCTCACCGACGAAACGCTGCCGGACGGTTATCTCGACGTCCTCGGCGAATGGTGGCGCAGCACGGGATTTGACCTGCGCCAGCTCGCGCAGCGTTACTTTTCCAGCCGGCTCTTTTTTGCGCCGCAATTTCGCGGCGCCGCCATCAAGAGCCCGGTGCAGTTTTTCCTCGGTCTCGTGCAGGACTTCTCGCTCGACGTGGCTCCGCTGCCGCGCCGGCTCGAGCCGGCGTTCCGCCAGATGGGTCAGGTTCCCTATAATCCGCCGAATGTCCGGGGCTGGGTCGGGGGTCGGGAATGGATCAGCTCGGCCACGCTGGAGGCGCGGCGCGTGCTCGCCCGTTCCCTGTTCCAGCCGTTCGACGAATCCCGGCTCAATGCCGACGAACAGCGGGCCGTTGCGTCCGCGCGCGCAGCCGGGGAAACAGCCTTCACCGTAGGCGACGATGCCCTCCGGCCCTATGCTGCCCTGAACCCGGACGAGGCGGCCGGGCGCTTGCTCCAGCGCCTGCTTCCCCTGCCCGCCGCCGACGCCTATCGCCAGGCCGTCAGCGCCGCGCTGGCCGGCGAAGGCCCGGCCGCCTCGTCGCTGGCCCGCGTCCGCACGACCGTCGTGGCCGTCCTCGAAACCCCGGAATATCAGCTTTGTTGATCCGTCGCCGTCCTGCACCTCCATGAAGAATCGGCCCAATCTTCTGCCTTCCACGCGGCGCGAGTTCTTCACGCTGGGCGCCAAGGGCATCGGCCTGCTCGCCTTTTCGCACTATGCGCCTTCGTTTCTCGTCGCTGCTGCGCGCGCCGCTACGCCGGCGCCGCGCCAGGACATGCCGATCCTTGTCATTGTCCAGCTCGCCGGCGGCAATGACGGGCTCAACACCGTCGTGCCGTTCGAGGATGACCACTATTACCAACTGCGCCCGGGCCTCGGCGTGCCGAAGAACAAAGTCCTCCGGCTCGATGATCATCTCGGTTTCAACCCGGCCTGCGCCGGCCTCCACCAGCTCGCGCAGGAAGGCAAGCTCGCGATCGTCCAGAACGTCGGCTACCCCAATCCCAACCGCAGTCACTTCCGCTCGACCGACATCTGGGAGACTGCGAGTGACAGCAACGAATTTGTCTCCACGGGATTTGTCGGCCGGTATTTCGATAACTGCTGCCGCGGTGTCCCGGCCAACGACGATCCGCTCGGCCTGCATCTCACGAGTGAGGTGCCGGGAATTTTCGCCGCTGACCAGGACCATGCCACGTTCGGCGTCCCCCCGTACGGCAACCGCCGCCAGCGCAGTGAGAACCTGGGCCTGCTGGAGAAGCTGGTCCACCAGCCGATCCCAGGAGAAAACGGGAGCGCATCCTACCTGCGCCACACGATGATGGACGCCCTCGTCACCGAGCGCAAAGTCGGGGATATCTTCAATGGCTACCAGGCCACCGCAGCCTATCCGCAAAATGCCTTTGCCTCCGAGCTGCGCAATGTCGCCGCCCTGATCGCCGGCGGACTTTCCACCCGCGTTTATTTCCTTTCGCTGGGAAGTTTCGACACCCATGTCAACCAACAGGGCCGCCATGAACAGCTGCTCGCGACGCTGGGCGACGGGTTGGCCGCGTTCCAGCAGGATCTCGAGGCGCACCATCTGGCTGACCAGGTGATGGTGATGACCTTCTCCGAGTTCGGGCGGCGGCCGATGGAGAACGATGGCAAAGGCACCGACCACGGCACGGCCGCGCCGCTTTTTGTCATGGGCGCGAAGGTGAAGGGCGGGCTGCACGGCACCGCGCCGGCCCTCAACGTCGACCGAAATCAGGATCTCACCTACAGCATCGATTTCCGCCAGGTCTACGCCACCGTCATCGACCGGTGGCTCGGCGGTGACTCCGCGGCCGTTCTCGGCCGAAAGTTAACCCCGCTCGGATTCATCTAGCGAGGAGCCGCGCATTCCTCCCGCGCGCCCGCCCTCCCAGCCGCCGCGACCCTCCGCGGCCGCGCCGGCAAGGCGCGGCGTTGACATCTCATCGAGGTTCTTAAATCCTAGCCGCGCCAGAGATTTCACTGCGCGTTGGGTTCGAACACCAACCACGTCCGTCCCCACCCTGCGATGAAGGAGGCTTGGCGTCCGCCGATCGGAACCGGCCTTTCAACGTTTACCCCCCAGACCGTCGGCCATGATGAAAACTACCCCTGCCCTGTTCTCGCTTTTAGCAGCTCTGCTTTTTCCCGCTACCGGCTGTGTCGGAGTGAGAACATTCCCAACGATCACCCCCGTCACTTTTGAGCCGAGTCTACTGCAACCCGGCGCGCCGGTCGTGGTAGATTCTTTGACCCCGGTTTTTAAGTGGCGCCAAAAGAACCCTCAACTCCCGGCCGATTTCGCCATCTGGAGCATGGCCAACGGCGGGAAATCGTCTGAGCTTTTCCTGGAGCGGGACGCCATAACCGGGAGCCAGTATAAACTGGAAAAGGCGCTGGCTCCGGAGGGAGAATACATCTGGTCCGTCAGGATCAGCGGCAGTCAGCAATGGGCGCGGATGAATTACACGCAGGGCATGGTCATCCCGACGCCGGTCGTGGCGTTCGGGGAATGGTCGCGCCAAAAGGGCATTCCGTTCCGGATTAAAGCTCCTAAGGGTGGCGCTAATCCGGTTTCCAGCGCGACCCCGAAACAGTCAACGGATCCGGCGGCTCAGTCTGTTCCGCCCCCGGCCGGGCAGCAATCGCGCCATCCGTAGGTCACGGCGGCGCAACATCCGATGGCCAGGGCCGGCACGATCGAAGTGAGACCGGTTTGGAGCGAACTGGCCAAGGGGAACATCCAGCGACGCGGCAATTGACCAAGACAACCGGCCTGGCTATCAAGGCGCCGGCAACAACATTTCCACCGATGAAGAAAAGACTTCTGTGCCTCCTGGCGATCCTGGGCGTCGCCGGGTTTGTCGCGCTCCGTGGAGCGGATGCCTACCTGCCGGCTGACGGCGTGTTTCCCGTCCCGGGGAAGATTTCCTCGTGGAGCGGATTCGTGAAGAAGAACGCCGACCGGCGGGCCGAGTTCGCGCAGAACCAGGCCCGGGACCAGGACGAGATCGTGTTTGTCGGTGACTCGATCACCGAGGGATGGCGCATGCTCGATGTGGATTTCATCGGCCTCGGGGCGAGGGTGGCCAATCGCGGCATCGGCGGCGATACGACGCCCAACCTCGTCTATCGCCTGCAGGACGACGTGCTTTGCCTCCACCCCCGGGGACTGGTGATCCTGATCGGCACGAACGACCTCGGCGAGCACACCGCCCCGGAGCAGATCGCGGCCAATCTGCGGGAGATGCTCGCGCGGATCCGCGCGGCCTATCCGGCCATTCCGATCGCGTGGTGCACCGTCATGCCCCGCGGCAGCCAGCCGGACTACGTGGCACGAATCCAAGATTTGAATACCCGGATTGCGGCGCTCGCGGCGACCGACCGGCACAGCACGCTCTGCGATGTCTTCACCCCGCTGGCGCAGCCCGATGGCACCGCGAAACCCGACTGCTTTGTGCCGGACCGATTGCACCTCAACTCGGAGGGCTACGCCGCCTGGCGGCACGTGCTTTATCCGATCCTGGCCGGCTGGGCCCGGAAGCGGGATTGACGGGGGAACCCCGATTTGCCCGCGTGGCGATTCCAGGTGGTTTGCCGAATGGCCGGGCGGAACGCCGGCCATTCCGAACGCGAAGCCGGTCCACACTTGAACCGCGCCGGTCCGGCCGCCAGGCTCGGCGGGCGTGAAAACCCCATTCACCGCGAGCTC
>CAVRNM010000039.1:0-10162 GCA_963722225.1 uncultured Verrucomicrobiae bacterium | reverse complement strand
GGGCTGCTTCGGCGGGTGCAGCTTCTGCACGATCTCCGCGCACCAGGGCAAATTCGTGGTCAGCCGCAGCCAGGAAAGCATCCTGCGCGAGGTGCAGGCGGTGACGACGATGCCCGATTTCCACGGGACGATCACCGATCTCGGAGGCCCCTCGGCGAACATGTACCGGATGCAGGGCCGCGTGCAGAGCCTGTGCGATGAGTGCGAAAGGCCGAGCTGTATCTGGCCGCGCATCTGTTCCCAACCTCGACACGGATCATCGTCCGCTGCTCGAAGTCTATCGGGCGGCGCGGGCGATACCCGGGGTGAAACATGCCTTCGTGACGAGCGGACTCCGGTACGACCTGTTGCTGGACGGGCGCGCTCCGCCCGAGGTGCGCCAGGGCCATGACCGGTACATCAACGAACTCCTCGCGCATCACGTCTCCGGCCGGCTCAAGGTCGCGCCGGAGCATACCTCCAACAAGTGTTGCGGGTCATGCGCAAGCCGTCCTTTGCGCTCTTTCGCCGCTTCAAGGAGCGTTTCGATGCGGTCACGGCCCGGCTCGGGAAAACGCAACTCCAGCTGGTGCCGTATTTCATCAGCTCGCACCCCGGATCGCGTCCCCAGGACATGGCCGACCTCGCGCTGCAGACCAAGGAGCTCGGGTTCCGGCTGGAGCAGGTGCAGGATTTCACACCCACGCCGATGACAGTGGCCACGGAGATTTACGCCACCGGCCTGCACCCCTGCTCGGGAAAACCGGTTTTCGTGGCGCACACCCCCGAGGAAAAAGAGGAACAACGCAGCTTCTTTTTCTGGTACAAGCCCGCGCTGCGCGAAGCGCTCCGAGACACCCTGCATCGCCTCGGCCTGGACGCGGTGGCCGAACAGCTGTTGGGCGCGGGTCACCGGAAGCAGCCGCGCCGCCGGTAACAACGAGGGTTCTGCTGTCCGGAACGATGACCAGCGTTCTCCTTGGAGGCTGTCCGAAAGGTCGGTTGATCCTCGATTCTGCGGCGCCACCGTAGGGGCGCGATCTTGTCGCGCCCTCGGAAATGGGCGCAGCAAGCCTGCGCCCCTACGGTTCTTGCCGGACTTTTCGGACAGCCTCTGGATTGTCGAAGTGGGCGCGTTAGGGAGCGCCCTTCGCTGAAGAGCCCAAGCCATCCAGCCAGGCCCGGAAGAGCGACATCCAGGTGTACACGGGCTTGCCCTCATCGCGGATGCCAAATCCGTGGCCGCCGCGGGCATAGACATGAAGCTCGGTCGGCACGCCCGACTCCGCGAGTTTCAGGTAATACCGGACCATCGGCGTCGTCAGGTTAAACGCGTCGTCATAGGCGCCGCAAAGGAAGGCCGGGGGAGTTCGCGGCGTCGGGGTCGGCTGCTCGCGCGCCAGGCCCGGATAGAAAAGGGCCTGGAAGTCAGGCCGGCAGTCGAGCGCGTCAATCGCGTCGTTCGATCCTATGACCGGATCGGCGAATTGGGCGGCGGCGAGGGCCGCGAGTTCCCCGCCGGCAGAAAACCCCATGATCCCGACGGCCGCCGGATTGACGTTCCATTCCTTGGCGCGGCTGCGCACCGTCCGGATCGCCCTCTGCGCGTCCATCAGCGCATGGCGGTTGACCGTGTAAGTCGACCCTGGAGCGCGGGCCAGGCGGTACTCGAGGACAAACGCCGCCACGCCATGCTCCGACAGCCATTTTCCGACGGCGTAGCCTTCGTGTTCCATCGCGAGGAACTCGTGGCCGCCGCCGGGGCACACGACAATGGCAATCCCCGAGGCCTTATCCGGCGGCGGCAGGAATGGGATGATGGCGGGGGTGTTGACGTTGGTGACCACCGCGTACCAGGTCGTGTCATAGTTCTCCCAGCGCATCTGAAGGGGCGAGCTCCGGCCCTCCGCGCCTGGTGCGTTCCCGTTCCAGAGTCTGACGACGCCGGGTAACTCGGGGAACGTCGGATCGGACGTCGGCTTGACGTGAACTTCGGGCTCGGCGCGAGCCGCCGGAACCAGGGCCAGCGCGGCGAACAGGAGGACGGCAGATATTTTTCGATCGATCATGGAGGAAGGCTGCAGCGCAACATTGGCCTACGCAATGACGGGCATCAAATTTATCAACTAACGAACATCCCCGGAAATCGAGTAGGATCCAGGCGCACTCCTCATCAGCCGCCAGTCCCACCGGACGGAATTCCCCCACCACCTGCTGAAACTCACCCCGCCATGATCGAAAGCGTCATCATCCTTGCACTGCTCTCCCTGCTCATCGCCACCGACCTCGAGCCCGCCGAGCCAGTCTCCTCCCACCGCCCCCGGCGAAGGTCTTTCACCAGCAAGGCACCCGCAGACCAAACGGAGAACTGACATGGATCCTCGCAACCGGTGCACCGTCTTCTTCCCCATTGCCGGCTTCCGCTCGATGGCCGCGATTCTGGCGACCTCGAGCGTGCTGCTGTCCGGTTGCGTCTCCACCAAGTACAAGATGGCGCGAAAGAGCACGCCGCCGCCCGTGCCGCTGAATCTCGTGGCCGCGCAACCGCCGGTCGAGGTCGTGCTAAACACGGTGATCGTCTACCAAGGTCCGGGATCGTGGAAGCGGGCGGCGTATTGGGACGAGTATGTCGTCACCCTCCGCAATCAGGGCGGACAGCCGCTCACCATCGCCTCGGCCGCGCTGGCGGATTTCGCCGGTGTCTGGCGTGCGCCCGGAGACAATCCGTGGGCCTTGGAGAAGGAGAGCAAGACCCTCGAGCAGAAATATCGCGATGCCGGCGTGGCGTTCGTGCGCAACGCGGCACCGGCCGCGCTCTTCGGCACGGTCGGAGTTGCCCTGGCCATGGACGGCGTTCTCAGCACCGGTGCCGCCACCGCCGCCACCGGGACCTTTCTGGCGCTGCCGGTGTATTACCTCGCCGTGTGGTATATCAACAGCACCAACAAGACCGCCATCGTGGCCGAGTTCAACCGGCGCCGCCTGGCCCTGCCGCTGATCCTCGCGCCCGGCGAGACGCGGACCGGCAGCCTCTTCTTCCCGATGGTGCCCAATCCCCGATCGTTGAGCCTGCACTGGTCATCCGGCGCGGCGGCGGGGGACGCCTCGCTTTCGCTTGAGCCGCTCCATGGCCTGCACGTCAAGGCGCCAGCCCCGGTGACGGCCGGAAATTAGAAACTGCCGGAGTGGTTCGCCTCCGGCCTGATTTTTGGCGACCGTCCGGCTCGCCCGATTGCCGGCCAGCCCGGTGCGCCGATCCCGCCTTTTTCGGCAGCGCCAGGCCGCCGGCGCCGCTCACCGCTCCACCTTCAAACTCAGCCTCAACCTCGCGCTGATTTGACCTTGTAAATACCTGTTCCAAGACTTGGATTCATTTATTGCGCAGGTCCTTGGATTTATCTCGCAAGTCCGCTCATAGCACCTTCTTACAGGCGGCGCATACCGATTTCATGAAATGTCCAGGCTAAGGACAACGACCATGTCTTCCAACTGTGGCTTCCGCATCCGGCTTCTTTTCCTTATGACCTCACTTCTGAACCTGGCCCAGGCATCGCCGGACAACGTCATCTCCCTCAACGGCCGCTGGAATCTCGCTTTCTGGCCCCAGCCGGAGCAGCCGGTCACCGATCCGGCGCAGCTGAAATCCTTGGCCGTCGATACCGTGCCCGCCCAGGTCCCGGGAAATGTCGAGCTGGACCTCCTGGCCGCGGGAAGGATCGCCGACCCGATGATCGGCAACAACGTGTATGCACTCCGCAAATACGAAGGCTACCAATGGTGCTATGCGCGCCGCTTCCCCAGTCCCGCCCTCGCACTGGGACAGCGGCTGCAGCTCTTTTTCCGCGGCATCGATTGCCTGGCCACGATCTGGCTCAACGGGAGGCCCGTCGGAGAGGCGGACAACATGCTGATCGAGCACGGCTACGACGTCACCGCACTCCTGCGGGCGGGCTCCGACAACGACCTGCAGGTGATCCTCCGGTCCGCCGTGATCGAGGCCCAGAACTTCCCGCTCGGCGTGCTCGGCCTGCGCGGGGACGGCAACTCCGAGTCCGAGCCCATTCGCAAGGCGCCCCATTCCTACGGCTGGGACATCATGCCCCGCCTGGTCAGCGCCGGCCTCTGGCGAGGCGTGGAGCTGCGGGTCCTCGACCCCGTCCGGTTCGAGGATGTCCACTGGATGACCACCCGCATCGACCGCCGCGAAAAGTCCGCCGACCTTTACGCCGATTTTCAGCTGAAGGTGCCGTTCGCCATGATCGACGATCTCAAGGTGCGGGCCTCCTTGCAGCGCCGCGGCCGGGAGGTGCTGCAGCGCGACGAGCCCCTCCTCTCGCACTCCGGCCGGATCGCGCTGCGGGTCGGCAGCGCAGATTTCTGGTGGCCCCGGGGCTACGGCGAGGCCTCCCTGTACGATGCCGGGCTCCAGATCATCGACGCCGCCGGCCGCGTGCTCGCCTCGAGGAACTCGCGCATCGGATTGCGCACCGTGCAGCTCGACCGGACCGAAATCACCACGCCCGACCAGCCGGGGCGGTTCTGTTTTGTCGTCAACGGCGAGAGGATTTTCATCCGCGGCTCGAACTGGGTGCCCCTCGACGCCCTGCACAGCCGCGACGCCACCCTGCTCGCCGCCGCGCTCAACCTGGCCGTCGAACTCAACTGCAACATGCTGCGCTGCTGGGGCGGCAACGTGTACGAGGACGACGCCTTCTTCGACACCTGCGATGCCGAGGGCATCCTGGTCTGGCAGGACTTCGCCATGGGCTGCACGTTCTATCCGCAGAACCGGGATTTCGCGGCCCGGGTGGAGCAGGAAGTCAGGTCCGTGGTGCGCAAGCTGCGGAACCATCCCTGCCTCGCCCTCTGGTCCGGCAACAATGAGGACGACGTCTCCCTCGGCTGGCAGCTGGGCGGATTCAACATCGACCCCAACCGCGATCGCATCAGCCGGCAGACGATTCCCGCGGCGCTCTACGAGCTCGATCCCACGCGGCCCTACCTGCCCAGCTCCCCGTATGTAAGTCGCGAATACTACGAACGGGGCAACCGGGGCAATTTCCTGCCCGAGGACCACCTCTGGGGACCCCGCGGCTACTACAAGGCCGACTTCTACACGAAATCCGCGGCCGCCTTCGTCAGCGAAATCGGCTACCACGGCTGCCCCAACCGCCGCTCCCTCGAGGCGATGTTCGACCGGGATTTTGTCTACCCGTGGACGAAGGATTTCGCCTGGAACGACCAGTGGCTCACCAAGTCGGTGCGCAAGCTCCCCCTTTCCGAGACCACCCGCGGGAGGAATGACCTGATGCTGAATCAAATCCGCCTCCTCTTCGGAACCGTCCCGACCGATCTGGATTCCTTTATCCTCGCCTCCCAGTCTGTGCAGGCGGAAGCCCTGAAATATTTCGTGGAATTCTGGCGCGCGGCCAAGTTCAACCGGTCCGGCATCATCTGGTGGAATCTCCGCGATGGCTGGCCCATCATTTCGGATGCCGTCGTCGACTACTACAATTCGCCGAAGCTGGCCTTTTACTTCCTGAAAAACGTCCAGCCCAACGTCTGTCTGATGATCAACGATCCCGTGGACGGTCGCTGTCCGCTGGTCGCGGTCAACGACACCCTCGAGCCCGAGCAGGGGACGGTGCAGGTGACCGATCTGGCGTCGGGCCGGGAGCTGTTCGCGGGCGGCTTTTCCGTTGCCGCCAATTCCCGTCAGCGGGTGGCCGAGCTGGCCCGGCTGGAGGGTCAGGGCATGCTGCTCATCCGCTATGCGTGGGCCGGCCAGACCCGAGCCAACCATTACCTCTACGGCACGCCGCCCTTCGATTTTCCAACCTACCTCCATCTGCTCAAACAATCGGGGATCTCTTCCCGGGTGCCGGGCCTCTGAGGCCATGAAGCCGCCCACCCTGGTCGGACTGGACCTTGGCGGCACCAAGTGCGCCGCCGTGCTGGGCGTTCTGCGCGAGGGCGGGAGCCTCGAGATTCTAGGCAAGCTCACTTTTGCCACGGCGGCTTATCCCGGACCTGAGCTCATGTTGGGCCGGCTGCAGGAGGCCGTCCGCCAGCTCTTGTCAGAACACCGCCTCCAGGCCCGGGATTGCGCGGCCATGGGAGTCAGCTGCGGCGGCCCGCTCGACAGCCAACGCGGACTCATTCTCTCGCCGCCCAATCTCCCCGGCTGGGATGGGGTGGAGATTGTCCGCCTCCTCTCCGAGCGCTTTGGCGTTCCTGTCGGCTTCCAGAACGATGCCAACGCCTGCGCGCTGGCGGAATGGAAGTTCGGCGCCGGACGCGGCACGCGGAACATGATCTTCCTCACCTTCGGCACCGGCATGGGGGCCGGTCTGATCCTGGATGGCCGGCTCTACACCGGCACCAACGACAATGCCGGAGAGGTGGGGCACCTGAGGATGGCCCCCACGGGCCCGGTGGGCTACGGGAAGGCCGGCTCCTTCGAGGGATTCTGCAGCGGCGGCGGCATTGCCCAACTGGCCCGCACCAAGGCGGCGGAGTGGCTGCAGCAGGGGAAGGCCGTCTCCTTCCGCGTGGGCCAGGAGGATCTGGCCGGAATCAGCGCCCGTCGCGTCGCCGAGGCCGCTCGCCAGGGAGATCCGCTCGCGCTGGAAATCTTCGAAATCTGCGGTGACTACCTCGGGCGGGGTCTGGCCGTGCTGGTGGACATCCTGAACCCCGAATGCATCGTCATCGGCAGCATTTTCGTCAGGGCGGCGGACCTGCTGATCCCCGCCCTGGAGAAAGCCCTCGCCGCCGAGGCGCTCCCCCTGGCGCGGCAGGTCTGCCGGGTGGTGCCGGCAGCCTTCGATGAGCAGCTCGGAGACATCGCCGCGCTCTCCGTCGCAGCTTCCCTGGTTGCCCGCCCGGAGGGTCAGCCGCAATAGGCACCGGCCCCCTACAAACGCAGGAAAATCTTCCGCTGATAGAGGAAACGACCGACCGCCATGCAGAGCAGCACACTCACCACTGCCAGCACCAGTCCGCCCAGGCCGGTCCAGCGGGCGTTCAGCCAGGCCGCCACGTCGCCGCCGGCGAACCGGGCGGAGAGTCCGCCGAAATCCGTGACATTGCTGATGAGGTAGATCGTGATCGCATTGGTGCCGAGCCAGACGAAGGGCATGGCCCAGCCGCGCACCTTCCATCCCTCGATGACGAGGTGAAACGTCGCGAGCAGGAGCATGCTCCAGCCGCCGGCCACCAGAACAAACGACGAGGTCCAGATCTTCTTGATCACCGGAAATTGCAGGCCCCAAGCCTGGCCGAGGATGAGCAGCGCCACACCGGCGCCGGCCAGCAGCACCGCCTGGCGGCGTTCCGTGCGCGCCGGATCGCGCAGCAGCAAACCCGCGAAAACCCCGAGCAAGCATGAGGCAATGGCCGGCAGCGTGCTCAACAGCCCCTCGGGATCGTGGTTGCCGTCCCACTTGCGGCCGGGCAGGAAATGCTGGTCGAGCCAGTTGGTCAGATTATGTCCTTCCGCGAAATCACCCGCGCCGAAGCCCGGCACCGGCACGAACGTGAGCAGCGCCCAATAACCGATGAGCAAGCCCGCGCAGATCGCCACGAGGTGCCGCGGCCGCACGTAGATGAAGAGGAGGCCGGCAAAGAAATAGCAAAGCGCCAGGCGCTGCAGCACGCCGAGGAGCCGGACTTCGCCGAAGGGCCGCGCCAATCCCCCATAATAGAACAACCCGAGCACGAACATCAGCAGGGCGCGGCGAAACACCCGCCGGAGCGCCCCCGCGCGGCCTTCGGCCGCAATCAGCCGGTTGAGCGAAAAAGTGATCGCCACGCCCATCAGGAAGACAAACAACGGGAAGATGAGGTCGTAGAAATGAAATCCCGCCCACTCCACATGGTCCAACTGAGTCGCGACCAGCCGGCTTCCCCACCCCCCGTTCAAATGGGCGAACGCATCGCCCAGGGCGTCGGCTCCCACGATCCACATCATGTCAAATCCGCGCAGGGCGTCCAGGGAACGCAGTCGTGGCGCGGGCGTCAGGGGAATGAAAGCAGGGGAAGCAACAGGCGCGGTGGTCATGGCGAGGACAGGGGAAACCAGGCGGCGCGGGAAAAGCCAAGGGGCTCCGCGCGCCAAAAGAAATGGCGCAAGCGACCGAGGTTTCTGCCATCTTTCGCCGCCATCAGCAAGTCAATCATGAGGACGGCGCCGGCGGCCCCTCAACTCTTCCGCTATGTCCATGCAAAACACTCTGGCGGCCAATCGATATGAACATGCCCCGCTGGCGGTTTTCGCCAGCAGCCTGGATGCGTCGCGCGCCATCGCCCGCGAGGTGGCCGAATTGATCCGCGCCCGCCAGCGCGAAGGTCGCGCGGCGGTGCTGGGACTGGCGACGGGGTCCACGCCGGTCAGCTTCTATGCCGAACTCGTCCGGCTGCACCGGGAGGAGAAGCTGAGTCTTGCCAATGTCATCACCTTCAATCTCGACGAATATCGGGGTTTCGCGCCCGATCATCCCCAGAGTTTTCATCACTACATGCGGGTCCATTTGTTCGATCACGTCGACATTCCGGCCGCCCAGATTCACCTGCCGGACGGATCCCTATCGGGCGCAGCCGCCGAGGCCCACTGCCGCGAATACGAGGAACAGATCCGCGGCTCGGGGGGCATCGATCTTCAAATCCTGGGCATCGGTCGCACCGGCCACATCGGTTTCAACGAGCCCGGCAGCGCCCGGCGATCCCGCACCCGGCTGGTGACACTCGATCCGCTCACCCGGCGCGACGCGGCCGGCGACTTCGGCGGCCCGGAGCACACCCCCCGGGCGGCGATCACAATGGGCGTCCGCACCATTCTCGAGGCGCGGCGCCTGGTGCTCATGGCGTGGGGCCAGCACAAGGCCGGCATTGTGCGCGCCGCCATCGAAGGCGAGGTCACCCCGCAGGTGACCGCCTCTTTCCTGCAGGAACACGACCAGGTGCAGTTTGTTCTCGATCAGGCCGCCGCCAGTGCGCTCACCCGCTATCGGACCCCCTGGTTGGTGGGCGCGATCGAAGACCAGGGTCTCAGCTGGGACGAGCCCATGACCCGCCGCGCCATTCTGTGGCTGTCGCATCAGTGCGGGAAGCCGATCCTCAAGCTGACGGACGACGATTACAACGAATCCGGTCTCCAGGATCTGTTGCAGGTCCACGGCTCGGCTTATGCAGCCAACCTGGCCGGCTTTTATCAGATGCAGCACACGATCACCGGCTGGCCGGGGGGACGGGATCCCGCGCGCACCAGGCCCGGCGACGCGCCGGTGCGCCCCCTGCGCTCGCCCTCGGCCACGGTGTTCCCCAAACGCGTGCTGGTGCTCTCGCCGCACCCGGACGACGACGTGATCTCCATGGGCGGCACGCTCTGCCGCCTCGTCGAGCACGGCCACGAGGTGCACATCGCCTACCAGGTTTCCGGAGCCAACGCCGTCGCGGATGAGTCGCTCTGGCGGGCGCTGCTCTTCGTTCGCGACCTGGGTCTCCTCGAGGCCGGTTTGGCCGGACGCCTCCAGGAACTCTGTTCCGCCTACGAGGCGGGAGGCGCCCTGCCGGTCTCCGCGGAGTTGACGCGCTGGAAGACTCTGGTCCGGCGCAACGAAGCGATTGCGGCCGCCCGGGTCTGCGGTGTGCCCACCAGCCATCTTCATTTCCTTGATCTGCCCTTCTACTACGGCGCCCCGGTGCGGCGCCGGCAGCTGGGGGAGAATGATGTGCAGATCGTTCGCCAATTGTTGGGCGACCTGCGGCCGCACCTGGTGTTCGCGGCCGGCGACCTTGACGATCCCCATGGCACCCACCGGCTCTGCCTGCACGCGCTGCGCGATGCGCTGGCGCGCAGCACGGACGAGCCCTGGTTTCGCGAGACGGAACTATGGTTCTACCGCGGGGCCTGGGCCGAGTGGGAACTGGATGAGATCGACCTGGCCGTGCCGCTCAGTCCCCAGGAAGTGTTGCGTCGTCGCCGCGCCATCTTCCGGCACGAGACGCAGAAGGACCAGGCCCTGTTCCTCGGTGACGATCGCCGTGAGTTCTGGCAGCGAGCCGAGGACCGGAGCCGGCGTCTCGCCGACGCCTACAACGCGTTGGGGCTTGCCGAATATGAGGCGATCGAGTCATTCAAACGCTATAGTCCCGAAGAATTCCTCCGCCATGGACAACTCTA
>CAVRNM010000038.1:0-22573 GCA_963722225.1 uncultured Verrucomicrobiae bacterium | reverse complement strand
CGCCTGTCCGCAACCCGGACGCGGGTGATCGAGGCGGGCTCGGAGGAAGAGGCGCTGAAGATCGCGAAGCAACCGTAGCCCGGATGTTTCTCAGCGCGGCAGCGCCGCAACCAAAAGTAGCGCCGGTCTGCGACCGGCGATCGCCAGTCGCAGACTGGCGCCACATGGCCGTCCGGTTTCTTCGACGAAAATTCAGAATCAGCGCTCCCAGCGTCCAATTGAATGGATAGTAACACACTTTACTCGATCGCCTGCGTGCAAACTGCAGCCGGAAGGGCTCAAAGTCCGACAGGCTGCTAGGGCGCATCGGCCCCCCAATCACTTGACCGGGCTCAGGCCGCCCCAGGGAGCCAGCCGGTCCAGCGCGGGGACGAGCACCCGGCGCAGCTTGAGAAAATCGATTTCGCCGGTCTGGCGATAAAGGACCGCGCCGTCCGCCCCGAGGACGAGGGTGTGGGGCAGGGCGCCGTTCCACTCCGGATCGAGCGCCGCCATCAGCTTGTATTTGTCCGTTTCGCCGAAGATCAGATTGCGCGCCGATGCCTGGTGCTGCTGCAGGAACTTCAGAACCTTGTCCTTCTCGTCGGGATATTGCGCCGCCAGGGTGACGAGCTCGAAATCCCGGTTGCGGTAGATCAAATTCGTTTCGATCAGCTGGTCGAATTCCGCGACGCAGGGACCGCACCAGGTGGCCCAGACATTGACGATGCGGATCTTGCCGGATCGGTTGGCGCGCAATTCGCGCAGCGCGGCGGCGTCCGCCGCCTCGATGGCGACCGGTTCCTTGGCCACCTGGGCCCGCCAGCGCCGGTTGGACTCGGCTTTGTCTGCCCACTTGATCGAGCAACCGAACACCATCGTTTCCTTCACCGGCGGGTCCCGGCCCGCTAGGAGCGCATCCAAGGCATTGCGCGTGTCGTGGTTCCTGGCCAGATCCTCGCGCTCGGAATCATCGATCCGGCCTTGAAAGCGAAGTCTCCGGGCGGCGTCGAAGATGAAGACATGAGGGGTGGCGGCCGGTCCATATTGCCGGGCGGCTGATTCGGTGGGGCCGTCGTCAAGAAACGGATAGTTGAAACCCCGGTTCGCGGCGCGGAGTTTCATCGAGTCGAACGTGTCGTCGAGATCCGTATAGCCCTGCTCGTCGAGACGGACCGCATCGGGATTGTTCGGATTGATGGCGACGAAGGTCACTCCCCGGGGACCATAGTCGGTGACCAGCCGTTTGATGCGCCCCTCATACGCCTGCGCGGTGGGGCAATGCACCGAGGTGAAGATCACCACGAGGATCTTCGCATTGGCGAAGTCGGCGAGGGAATAGGTTTTGCCATCGACTCCAGGCAGGCTGAAGTCCGGCGCGGGCGAGCCTAGTTTCAAGGTGGGGTGGTCCGTGGGTTCGGTCGCATGGGCGGCCGCCGCGAGTGCGAACAGGCAGGAGACAATCAGGGGCAGGCGCATGGCAGTGAATCAGTTTGACCGACGGTTTCATAACCGACTGCCGCGAGGCAGCCGTACGAACGGTAGGTGAGCAGGGCTCGGAGAGTGAGAACGCCCTTCCATTCCAATTCAGCCTCGGGCCAATCCTGCGGGAAAAGGCCGCCCCAGCTCCAGTTTGGCGCCCAGGCCCCATCGGCGCCCTGGCGAAGGATCTCGAACTCCAGGTTGGCGTCCGCCGGGCCGCGCAGCAGCGGTGCCAGCAACGAGTCGGCCCGCGGCGCGAGCACCAAGGGCTTCACCCCGTATTCGATCCAGGCGCTTGGTTCCCGCGCGACAATCGCGGGACCGGCTTGCCGGACGTAGTTCGCCGCCTGATTGCGCAGGACTGCCGGGACCGATGGGGTCTCGGCAAGGTGGATCACGCAGAGGAGGTCGTGCATTTCCGGCCGGCCTGGGAGCCGGGCGAGGAGTTCTTCCGCCCGGGCGGTGATTTCAGACAGGAACATCGGGTCCACGGCTTCGCGATAGCGCCAGAGGTGCGCGACAAACTCAAAGCCCGGGTTGACGGCGAAACCCGGCTGGCCGGGCTCCGACCAGGTCCACCAAGGGGCATGCGGCCAGTCGTTGACTGCAGGAGGCACGAGGGGCCAGCGGTCGAGCCCGCCATCAAAGGCTGCCTGGGTCCAGCGCAGCGCGGCGGACACCATGGGATCGCGGGCGGAGATACCCGCTTCGCGAAGATATTTGAGAGCGACGGAGGTGGCCAGCGCTGACGACGCCGGCAGCCTGAAATCCGGCTCCAGCGCCCGGCCGAAGCCGCCATCGTCATTTTGAAAGGCGGCGAGGGCGTGGCGCACGTCCCCGGCCGGGGCGTTCTCAAAATGAAAACGGAAGAGCGCGCGCTCCAACGGGCGGGCGCACTGCAACAGGAAATCCTGGGCGAGCGAGAAGGATGCAGGGGTGAGCATCATGGGAAGGAAGAACTGCAGATGAGCTGGACGCGGATGTTAGTGTCCGGAATCGGGGCCGTCGACATTGTTTTGTCGGTTTCGTCCGGGGCAAATTCGGCTGGCGCCCGGCGGCCTCGCGCGAAATCCTCACCGCCATGAGCTTTGATCTCGTTGTTCTTGCGGCTGGCATGGGCAGCCGTTTCGGCGGCCTGAAGCAGGTCGAACCCGTCGGACCGGGCGGCGAACTCATTATCGAATACTCGGCCCACGACGCGCTCAGGGCCGGCTTCAATCGGGTCGTGTTCGTCATCCGGCGCGACATCGAGCAGGCCTTTCGTGCCGCGATCGGGCGGCGGATTGAGACGCGGATGGAGGTGGCCTACGCGTTCCAGGAGACCACGGACCTGCCGGCGCCACACCCTCCGGCGCCCGGGCGGACAAAACCGTGGGGCACCGGTCAGGCGGTGCTCGCCGCGGGGCCGGTGCTGCGGGGGGCGTATGCGGTGATCAACGCCGACGATTTTTATGGCGCCGCGGCCTACCAGGTGCTGGCGGGGCATTTCCGCGCCATGCGCCCGCCGGCGGGGCCGGCCAAACCCGTGTATGCATTGGTGGGCTATCCGCTGCGCCAGACGCTGTCGGACCACGGCGCCGTGAACCGGGGGGTGTGCCGGATCGACCCGGTCGGCCGGTTGAGCGGAATTGACGAAGTGCTGAAAATCGAGCGCACCTCGGAGGGCCGGGTCCGGGCTCCGCTGCCGTGGGGCGGCTGGCGCGATCTCACTGGCGATGAACCCGTCTCGATGACCTGTTTTGGTTTTTCGCCGGAATTCACCGGGCAGTTGCGCGGCCTGTTCGGCGAGTTTCTGGACCGTTACGGCCGGAGCCAGACGGCGGAATTCTATCTGCCGGTGGCAGTCGGCAACCTGGTGGAGGCCGGTTACGCTGACGTTCGCGTGCTCCGGAGCGAAGACGAATGGTTTGGCATGACCTACCGCGAGGACATCCCGGGGGCCCGCGCGGCCTTGCGGCGGTTGATTGACCGCGGGGCATATCCGGAGCACCTCTAGGAGGCTGTCGGATTTCCCTCCGGCCAGCCTCCTAGTAGCAGCCTGAAGGGCTCGAAGCCCGACAGGCTGCTAGCGGACGGCGAATCAGGCCATGGGGTCTTTTTTCGGCTGGGTAACGTGTCGCTGCCAGCCAGCTGGCGCCTGGTCGCGCGAGCCGCCGGTCCGCCGCAGCTTCTGGTGAAGGCGGAAGACCGCGGCCTGCCCATCATTAGTGGCCGCACCAAAACAAAAGACCGTGTCCTGCTGCGTTGGCCGTGGACATTTGGTTTGACAGCCTCGGGGACGCCCGGTCACTTATTCGCCCTTTATGAAGGTAGTTTCCTCTCTCAAATCCGCCAAGAAGCGTCACCCTGACTGCCAGGTCGTCCGCCGTCGCGGCAAGGTGTACGTGATCAACAAGACCGATCCCCGGTACAAGGCGCGCCAGGGTTGATCAGCTGCATTATTTTTCCTGTGAAAACTGAAGGCCATCCTGCACTTAATAATGTCTGCTTTCTCGATGTCTCGACGGGAAAGCGTTTTCTGACGAAATCGACGATCAAATCGGCGCGCAAAGAGACCATTGACGGGGTCGAGTATTTCGTCCTGTTGCGGGACGTGACGATGGATTCCCATCCCGCCTACACCGGCGAGAAGCGTCTGGTGGATGCGGCGGGGCGCGTGGAAAAGTTCACCTCGAAATTCAAGCGCGGCACCAAGAAGGCGGCCAAGTAGGCACGCCGCGCTGAGGTTCTTCCGCAGGCCCTCCGGGTTCGCCGGGGGGCTTTTGTTTGGGCGGCCGGGGCGGCGCAAGGCGGCTTGACGCGGAATCGCCGTCACGGCTGAGTGTCGCCCGTCATGCGTATTCGCGCTTTCCGAGGACTGGTTCCGGTGCCCGAGCGCGCCCCTGAAGTGGCGTGTGTGCCCTATGACGTCGTCGATGCGGCCGAGGCGGCGACGCTGGCCGCCGGACGGCCGCACAGCCTGCTGCACGTTGACCGGGCGGAGATCGACCTCCCGCCGGGCACCGATCCTTACAGCAGCGCGGTTTACGCGAAGGCGCGCGAGAACTTTCTTCAATTGCAGCGCGACGGTGTTCTGGTGCGCGAACCAGAACCGTGCCTTTATGTCTACCAGCAACAGATGGGCGAGCACCGTCAGCGGGGCATCGTGCTCGTCTGTCATGTGGAGGATTACGACGCCGGGTTGATCAAGAGGAATGAGAAGACCCGTCGGGACAAGGAAGAGGACCGGACGCGGCTGATCGACTCCCTGAGCGCCAACACGGGCCCGGTCTTTCTGACCTACCGCGATGATCCGGTGGTGACCGCGCTGGTGGAGGCGAAGACCCGAGAAAAGCCCCGGCATGATTTCACCGCCCCCGACGGCATCCGCCACACCGCCTGGCGGATCGCAGGAGGCGCCGAGTGGGTCCAGGCCTTCCGACGCGTGGCGTGTTTTTACATCGCCGACGGGCATCATCGGGCCGCGAGCGCGGCCCGCGTCGCCCGCCTGCGCCGCGGGCGCAATCCGCACCATGACGGCGCCGAGGACTACAACTGGTTCCTGGGCGTGGTTTTTCCCGGCAGCGAACTCAAGATCCTGCCCTACAACCGGGTGATCCCCGACCTGAATGGCCGCAACGAGGGGGCGTTTAAGGAGGAGGTGCGGGCGGTGTTTGGACTGGAGAACGACGCCCTGCCAACACCCGACCGCGCCGGCCGGGTCAGCATGTATCTCGGAGGGAAATGGTACGGGTTGCGCTGCCCCGTCGATCCCGCCGCCGATCCGGTGTCGCAACTTGACGTCAGCATCGTGCAAAACCGCCTGCTGGCGCCGATCCTGGGCATTGATGATCCCCGGACCAGCAAGCGCGTCGATTTCGTCGGGGGCATCCGCGGTCCGGGGGAATTGGTCAGACGGGTTGACGCGCGCGGCGGAGTGGCCTTCTCGCTTTTCCCGGTGGAAGTTGCCCAGGTCATGGGGATTTCTGACGCGGGGCAGATCATGCCGCCGAAAAGCACCTGGTTTGAACCGAAGCTGCGTTCGGGCCTCTTCGTCCACACGTTTTGACGGCGGACCGGGCTCGTCGGGAGGGTTATACAAAGCAGTGACGGATTAAGGTGGGGCGGCTTGTGCTCAAGACGCCCGACGCGCGTCAGGGACAACGCGCGCCACCATCGTCACTTCGATCCGGAAGATTCAGTGACGCAGAATCCGCGAAGAAGAGGGAGGCGCGGCCCGCCGCCGTCAGAGGCGGACCCGCCCCGGGCGCGAGAAATCGACGAATCCTTTTTCCGCGGCCCACCGGATCAAATCAGCGGTCCGATGCAGATCCAGCTTGGTCATGATGTGCTGGCGGTGTGATTTGACGGTCGCCGGGCACAGGCCGTTCTGCTCGCCGATCTGGCTGTCGGTGAGGCCCTGGCAGAGGAGGGGAAGCAGGGACAGCTCGCGGCTCGAGAGAATCTTGAAGAACGCGGCCGGATCGGTGCGAATGGCGCGCATGGCCTGGCGCACGTCCTCGGGGAAATACCTCCGGCCCGCCAGGATCTCGCGGACAGCGCAGCGCAGCGTGTCCTGGACCTGGCCGGTCTTCCAGACCAGGCCGGCAATGTAGGCGTATCCGGCGCGAAAGAGCGTGACGGCATCCGCCTTCACCGTGAGGACCAGGATCCGCGGCGGGCGGGGAAAGTTCGCGAGTGTGAGGGCGAGATCGAAACCGTCAGCATCGGGCAGTGTCAGGCCCAGCAAGGCGAGGTCGGGTTGGTGGGTGCGGCACAGGGCGATGCCCGCCTGCGCGGAGGTCGCGGTTCCAACGTGGCACACCTCCTGCCAGGTGTTCGCCATCTGTTTTACGGCCCGGCCCCACAGGGCGTCATCTTCCACGTGCAGGAGCGATTTCCGGGAGTAGTCCCTCGCGGGAGGTGTGGTAATTCTCATAAAGTGGAAAACTATCAGACGTGATGCCTCTGGATATCAAGGCGGATTTTTCCACTAACAAGAAATCTCTTTTGAATCAGCCTCGGCCGGACTTATGCAGCCGAAGTTGGGCGGCTTGTCCCCAAGACGCTCCGGGCGCGCTAGGGCCAACGCGCTCCACCGATCGGCCGGCAACAACGCAGAGCGAAATGAAGGTCAACTGCATGGATCCGGCCGAGGTGGAACCGTGCATTCGAGGGTACGGCCGTCGCCGTTTCGGCAGGCTCAAGGCCCCGAGCGTGTCGAGAGGCTGGACGACGGGCCGCTTGCCGGGCGCAAACGGTCCGGCCACCAGGCCGACCCTACATTCACTGAAGGGGCGCGGCATTTCCCAGCCCGCTGGCCCAGGCGAAGGATACTGCGTCCGCCGGCCGATGGCCGCAGGCGGCGTCAGTTCAGCACAAAATAGGCATAGCCGCCGATGCCGGCGAGACCCAGGATCGCGGAGAGCAACGCCGGCAGGTAGCTGAGCACGACGGTGCAGAAATACAGGCCCACCGAGCCTCCGACGACCAGGAAAGCCAGCAGCGGCTGATCCTGGAGCCAGTAGATCAGGCCAAGGAGACCGATGCCGAAGACCGCGCGAAACCGGACGAAGGGATAAATCGCCGTCATGCCGAGGCCGAGCAAGACCGCGCAGACGAGGTCGATCAAACCCAGGAAAACCAAGGGCTGCTCGCTCATGGCGGCCAGGTTCAGGTTCATGACGGCGTCGATGCTCGGCAGGACCAAGGCCGTGGCGCTAATCAGGAAAATCAGCGTCGCCGCCAGCAGACCCGCCCGGGCGGAGCGGATCTGGATCTCCATGTAATGGCGCCGGTCCTTCGTGTCGTCGGTGCGGCCTTCAGCGGCGGCGAGCATTTCCTGGACCGTGATCGGCCGATGCTCCTCCTGCTGGACGTTGAGCATCGCGACGTATTGCTTTGGTTTGACGCTCAGCTGTTTTTTCTCGGGAAAGATGAGATTCCTGACCTTGTCGCTCGCGGCGATGGGCGCCCACTGCTCGGTGGCGGCGTCGTAAAAGAGCGTCTCCGTATCGATGCCCCCCGTCTCACCCAACGTGATCAGCTGCTCAACCGTGAAGGGCCCGCGCGCTTCAGTATCCGTGGGGCCGCGGATGTAGAACTCCTGGGTCGACATTAGTGGAAAACCTGGCGCAAAGGCCGGGCTGCAGCAAGCGTGTTTTCTGCCGGCCCGCAGTGGAGGGTGCCCTCCGGGCGGGACTCCGTTCACATCCGGGTCAGCGTGCGCAGGCCGAGGAGCTGCAGTCCGGTTTCCAGCAGCAGCAGCGTGCGATTGCAGAGCAGCAGGCGGCGGGCGCGGACCGGCGCCTCGGCGACCGCCACCTTGTCGGCGTTGTAAAAAGTGCTGAATTCACCTGCGAGTTCGTAGAGATACGTGCACAGGAAATGCGGGCGGAGGTTGCCGTCGCAGCGCCGAGCGCGTCCGGAAAACGCACGAGCTTGCGGGCGAGGGCCAGTTCCGCGGCGTTTCGAACGGAGTTGCTCCGGACTCCGCGGCAGGTTCCCGCGGCGAGATCGAGCTTTCGAAAAATGCTGTGGATCCGCGCGACCGCGTACAGCAGGTACGCGGCGGTGTTGCCGTCGAGGGATATCATCTTGTCCCAGGAAAACACGTAGTCACTTGAACGGTTTTGCGAAAGATCGGCGTATTGGACGGAGCCGACTCCGACGATATGCGCAATCGCGCGGCGCTCCGCCTCGGGGAGCTCGGGATTCTTGGCGGTGACGAGCTGGTAGGATCGCTCGCACGCCTCGGCGAGGAGCTCCTTGAGTCGGATATTGTCGCCGCTCTTCGTTTTCAGCGGTTTGCCGTTTTCGCCCAGGACGGTGCCGAAATCGAGGTGCCGGAGGCGGGGGAGCGGGCGGCCGGTCTGCCCGAACCATTTGCAGGCGGTGAGGAAAAGTTGTTCGAAGTGATCCGACTGCCGCTTGTCCACGACATAGAGCACATCGGTGGCGTGCAGCTGCTCGGTGCGGTAGAGAATGGTGGCGAGGTCGGTTGTCGCGTAATTGGCCGCGCCGTCGGACTTCCTGATGATGAAAGGCTGGGTCTTGAAACGGGGATGCTCCGGATGAAAAACGACCTGCGCCCCGTCGCTCTCGGTGGCGAGGCCGCAGCCAGCCAGCTCGCGGTAGATGGGCTCCAGCTTGTCGTTGTAGAAACTCTCGCCTTGGGTGAGGTCGAACCGGATGCCGAGCTGCCCGTAAATGTCCTGAAAGGCGGCCAGGCTTACTTCGCCGATGTGCCGCCAGAGCGCCAGGTTCTCCGGATCGTGGGCCTGGAGTTTGACCAGTTCCTGCTGCGCCTCCTTCAGCGCGGCCGGGTCGGCCTCGGCGGCGGTGTTGCCGAGTTTGTAGAGGCGTTCGAATTCCTCGAGGGCGTCGCGGGTGAGGGCGGCGGGGTCGAGATGGCGTTTGTACGCCCAGATGAGTTTGCCGAACTGGGTGCCCCAATCGCCGACATGATTGTCGCGGATGACGTTGGCGCCGCTGAACTCCAGCAACCGGCAAACCGCCTCGCCGATGACGGCTGACCGGAGATGTCCCACATGCATCTGCTTGGCGGTGTTCGGAGAACTGTAGTCCACGACCACCGTGTGGCCCTTTTCGGCCGCCGCGGCTCCGGCGGCGAGCGCGGCGCGGGTGCCATGAGCCGTGAGCCAGGCAAAGAGCGCGGCCGGCTTCAGCCGAAGGTTGATGAATCCCGGTCCCGCCACGGCAATGTCGACGAGCGGCGCAAGATCGCCCAGTTGCTCGACCAGAGCCTGGGCGATGACGCGCGGGTTCTGCCGCTGCTGCTTGCCGTAGGCGAGCGCCCCATTGGCTTGGAAATCCCCGTGGACGGCATCCGCTGTTCGAACTCCGGGCGCAAAACCGGTTTCCGCCAGTCCGGCGCGACCGGCGGCGCGCAGGAGGGCTTGGTCGAGCGCAGCGACAAGATCGAAGCTGAGATCCATCTGGTCACTCAACGAAGCGCGCGAAACCGTCGCAAGCGCGTAATTGACCGAAGTTTGGCACAGGCGGGGTGTTTGGCGTAAAGGCCGCTTCGATATCAATTGTCCCGGCCAAGATGGGTAAAATTGTCTCGACAAACAGGATAGATTGTTTTTTGTGGTAAACTTTTACCGCCAACGGCCACCAACAAGTTCCATGACAAGCCACATGAGAAAGCGTCTACTGCCAACGCGCAGGTTCATCAAGCCCTCTTTCAGCTATCTGATTGAGAAGAAGCGCGATGGGGGCGAGTTTACCCAAGAGGAGATTCGATATATCATTGATTCCACGCTGGATGGGGAGATGCCACAGCACCAGCTGGCGGCGCTGCTCATGGCGATCTATTTCGCGAACATGTCCGCGCAGGAGACGGCGATCCTCACCGAGGAGATGATGCTGTCGGGCGAGGTCATCGACCTTTCGCATATCGCGAAGCCGAAGATCGACAAGTACTCGACCGGCGGGGTGGGCGACAAGACTTCGCTGGTCCTGGTACCCCTGGCGATGGCCAGCGGCGTCATTGTGCCCATGATGTGCGGCACCGACCAGGAGTACGTCATTAATACGCTCGATCAACTCGCGTCCATTCCGGGTTTCAAGGGTCTCCAGACCATTCCCCATTTTGTGGAACAACTGGGGCGAATTGGCGGGGCCATCGCGGCGCAGGTGCCGGATCTGGCGCCGGCGGACGCCAAGTTTTACGAGTTGCGCAAGGATACGGGGACCATCCCCAGCCTTCCGCTGATCACCGGCAGCGTGCTTTCGCGCAAATTGGCGGAGGGATCGGAGGGCTTGGTGATCGACGTGAAGTGGGGCAACGGGTCGTTCATCCGGGACCTCGAGCAGGCCAAGCAACTGGCCCGCTCCATGACGCGGGTGGGCCGTTCGATGAAGCGCCGCTGCGTCGCGCTGGTGACCGACATGAACCAGCCCCTTGGCGACACCGTGGGCACCTCGCTCGAGGTCAAGGAGGCGATCGCCCTGCTGAAGGGGGGCGGTCCCGAGGACATGAAGGAGCTCGTCCTCAAGCTCGGCATGGAGATTGTCCGCCTCGCCGGCGTGGCCGGCTCGACGCTTTCCGCCAAGCAGACGGTGCAGCGCCATTTGTCCGACGGTTCCGCGCTGGAGAAGTTCAAGGAGCTGGTCCAGGCGCAGGGCGGTGACGTCTCCTTCATCGACCATCCGGAGAAATTCCCGCAGGCGAAGCATATTCGCAAGCTGCCCGCTCCGAAGCGGGGTTATGTGCACACGATCAACGCGGCCATGATCGCGCGCGGCGTCCACCTGCTGGGCGCTGGCCGGGAATTGCCGCACGACAAGATTGACTACGCCATCGGCGTTTCGGAAATCAAGAAGGTCGGAACCCAGGTGAAGCAGGGCGAGCCGCTCATGATGATCCATTACGACGACGAGGCGAAACTCGAACAGTCGCTGGAGTACTTCAAGAACGCCTATCGCCTCGCCCCGAAACGCCCGACGCCCCCGCCGTTGATTGTCGAGCGCGTGGCCTAGCCGTCTGGCGGATCGCACTCCGAAACTGCCGTGGGTTGTCCCCCGCCCAAAAGGTGGCGCGCGTTGATTTCCGTTTTCTAGAGCCGCCGATGCCACCTCCGCCCTCCACCGCCGCCCCCGACCGCTCGACCTGGGCCAAGCCCTGGGTGCAGCTCAAGTTCGTCACGTTCCAGCCGCACATCTTCCCCCGGATGCTGGACCGGGTGTCTCCGGACGCCCGGGCTGGCGATCTGGTCGCCGTGCACGACCGCCACGGCCATTATGCCGGTGCCGGCCTCTTCCATCCGCGCGCGAAAATTCCGGTGCGCGTGGTGTGTCATTCCAGTGAGCCGGTGGGCGAGGAGTACTTTGAACAGGCGGTGCGGCGGGCCGTCGCGCTGCGGCGCGACTGGTTCAGGCTCGATGAGCAGTCCGACGCCTGGCGCGTGGTGAATTCCGACGGCGACGGGCTGAGCGGCCTTACGATCGACCGGTACGGCGAGGTGCTGTTCTGCGACGTGGCGAGTCTCGGCATCTTTCAGCGCCTGCCCCGCCTCCTGCCGCTGTTCCATGAGTTGTGCGGAACGAAGCACACGCACCTCTACGTGGACCACGACTTCGGGAGCCTCGAGGGGATCAAACCGTCGTTGCTGAAAGAGACCACGGCCACGGCGCCGGCCCGGGTGCGCATTCGCGAGCACAACGTGCGCTACGAGGTCGATTTTCTGGAAGGACACAAGACCGGTTTCTTTTGCGACCAGCGCGACAACCGCCTGCGGTTTTCCCGACTGGTAAAAGACGCGCGGGTGCTCGATCTTTGCTGTTACACCGGCGGGTTTGCCCTCGCGGCCTCCGTGCTGGGCGGGGCGGCGGATGTGACCGGCATTGATCTCGATGAAACCGCGGTCGCGCAGGCCCGGCGCAACCAGAATCTCAACCAGGTGCCGCCGGCGCGCGTGCATTGGGTGCATGCCGACGCGTTTGCCTACGCGCGGCAGATGCAGCAGAACGGGGAACGGTGGGATGCCGTCGTCGTCGATCCGCCCAAGTTTGTCCTGACCCGCGACGGCGAGGGGCATTGGGAGGGCCGCCGAAAGTACGAGGATCTCAACCAGCTGGCCGTCGGCCTGGTCAAACCCGGCGGCCTGTTGGTGACCTGTTCATGCTCCGGCCTGGTGAGCCTCGAGGAATTCGAGGCGCATGTCATCAAGGCCGCCCACCGGCTCAACCGGCGGCTGCAATTAATCGACCGCACCGGGCCCGGTCCGGATCATCCGGTCCAGTCGAACTGCCTCGAGAGCCGCTATCTCAAGGTGCTTTGGGCGCGGGTGGTGTGAGCGCGGCCGCGCCGCTTTAGTGAAGGGAGGGTCGGCCCCACACTCGAATGCATAGTTCCGGCTGCTAGGCGCGGCCCAGGTAGCTGCCGTCGGCGGTGCTGACCTTGATGACGTCGCCATTCTTGATGAACAGCGGCGCCGACACGACCAGGCCGGTTTCGCACACCACCGTCTTCTGGACATTGCTGGCGGTATCGCCGCGGATGCCTTCCGGGGCGTCGGTGACTTTCAGCGCCACCGAGGAGGGCAGGTCGACCGTGACCGGGCGGTCATCGACGAAGAGCACCTCGACCTTGCCGTTGGCCACCAGGTAATTCTTGGCGTCGCCGATCATGGCCTCGCTGAGCTCCACGGACTCGTAGTTGTCGGGATCGAGAAAAGCGAAGCTGTCGCGATTGGCGTAGCTGAACTCGAGGGTGCGGCGGTCGGTCGTCAGCACCTCCATCGTTTCGGTCGAGTTGAAGCGCTGGTCGAACGAACGCCCGTTCTTGAGGTTGCGGAGCTTGGCCTGGACGAAAGCGCGCAGGTTCCCCGGCGTGCGGTGCTGGGTTTCCATCACGAGATAGGGCTCGTTGTTGAATTTGATCACCTGGCCTTTGCGGAGGTCATTGGCGGACGACATAAGAATTGGCGGACAGCGGTTGTGATGGGTTGTAAAGGTCTGGAGTAAGAAGTCGCCTCGCGCCCTGTCAAGCCGGCCGCGGCACGATCTCCGGGCTTGCCCTTTTGGCGGGCCTTCTGACACTGCGCGAAACCCATGAAGCAAAGGACCATCCTGCGCGAGGTGTCGTTGAGCGGCAACGCGCTGCACACCGGCGAACCGGTCACGCTGACGATCAAGCCCGCGCCGGTCGGCCATGGGATTGTGTTTCGGCGCATCGACCTGGCCGGCGCAGCCCGAGGTGAAACCCCGCGTCGACCAGGTCATCGATTTGGTGCGGGCGACGACCATTCAATCCGGCGCATGCGAAGATCGCCACGGTGGAGCATGTCCTCAGCGCCCTGAATGGCTGCGGCATTGACAACGTGTTCGTGGAGATGAACGCGAGTGAACCGCCGATCCTGGATGGTTCGGCCAAGCCGTTTGTGAACCTGATCCTGGAAGCCGAGCCGGTGGAACAGGAAGCCGAGCGGGAGTATTTCGTCCTGGATCAGCCGGTCTCGGTGACCCGCAACAACTCCTCCCTCATCGCCCTGCCCGCCGAAACCCTGAAGATCTCCTGCACGTCCGCCGACGACCGTGGCATCCACACGCAGCACCTGTCGCTGGCCATCGACCCGGACGTCTATATCACGCAGATCGCCGCCGCCCGGACCTTCACCGTCTATGAGGACATCGAGGAGCTCATCGAGCTGGGCAAGATCAAGGGCGGCAGCCTGGACTGCGCGATCGTCATCAAGGGCGACAAGATCATTTCGAAGGAACCGCTGCGTTTTCGCGACGAGTTCGTGCGGCACAAGATCCTCGACATCATCGGCGACCTGATGCTGCTCGGCGTGCCGCTAAAGGCGCATATCATCGCGACGCGGCCAGGCCATGCGATCAACGCGGAGTTGACCAAGGCCCTCTATGTCCGGATGGAGGAGCTCCGGAACGGTCCGAAGAAAAAACCGCCCGCCCGCCCGAAGCAGGTGCTGGCGACCGAGACGTCCCTGGACATCCGCCGGCTCCTCGACACCGTGCCCCACCGGTATCCCTTTGTCATGATCGACCGCGTGGTGGAATTCGTGGGGGAGGACGAGCTTGTCGCGATCAAGAACGTCACGATCAACGAACCCTATTTCGCGGGCCATTATCCGGGCAATCCCGTCATGCCCGGAGTGCTGCAGCTTGAGGCGATGGCGCAGGCGGCCGGCGTGCTCCTGTTGCGGCGCGGTTCCACGGAGGGGAAGGTGGCGCTGTTCATGAGCGCGGACAAGGTGAAGTTCCGCAAAGCCGTTCGTCCGGGCGACCAGATGGTCATCAACGCCCGGCTGACTCGGACGCGCGGCAACAAGATCGCCACCGCCTCGGTCAGCTGCAGCGTGGACGGCCTGGTGGCATCATCCTCAGAGCTTATGTTCACGCTGGTCGACGAGGAAAAGATGGAGTGAACGGAGCATGGCTTCCCAAATCCACCCCACCGCCATTATCGAACCGGAGGCGCAGCTGGGCGCCGGCGTCATCATCGGCGCCTACGCCTACGTCGGCGGAGCGGCGGTGCTCGGCGACGGCACCGTCGTGCACCACCATGCCACGGTCGAGGGCCGCACCACGCTCGGCCGGCAATGCGAGGTGTTTCCGTATGCGGCGATCGGCACGAAGACGCACGATTTGAAGTTTCGCGGCGGCAATCCGGGCCTGCGCGCCGGCGACCGGAATGTGTTTCGCGAGTACGTCACCGTCCACTCGGCCACCAAGGACGGCGAGTTCACCGTGCTCGGCCACGACAATGTCATCCTGGCCTACAGTCACATCGCCCACGACTGCGTGATCGGCGACCACCTGGTCATGAGCAGCCAGTCCGCGCTGGCGGGCCATATCATCGTGGAAGACCACGTGAACATCGGGTGGGGCACGGGGGTGCACCAGTTCTGCCGCCTCGGCGCTCACGCGATGCTGGGCGGCATGTCCAAGGTGGTGCAGGACGTGCCCCCGTACATGATCGCTGACGGCAACCCGGCGGTGATCCGCTCCATCAACAAGGTGGGGCTGGAGCGCAGCGGATTCAGCCCCGCGCAAATCGAACGGGTCAAGCACCTCTACCGCCTTCTCTTCCGCGAAGGGCTCAACCGCGCTCAGGCGATCGAGAAGCTGGAGGCGCACCCGGACGCCGCCAGTCCGGAGTTTCAACATATGCTGAAATTCGCCGCCGCCAGCGAGCGGGGGATGATGCCCGGGAATCAAGGCGGCTGATGCCGGAGCCAAGCCGCAGGAGGGTCGCTTGCGACCGCTGATCGCCCGCCAGCGGGCTTCCTCGACCGGCAAACCAACTCGTTCGCCCGTCCCGAGAATCTCGCGGCCGGCTCACTTTTTCTTGTAGACCGTGGCCGGATCGAACAAGCGCTCGGCGGTATAGTGGAGTTGAAACGACGGGTCGTCCAGGTTTTCGAGCCGGCGGTAGAAGCACGATTTGTAGCCGTTGTGGCAGGCGGCATTGGCGGCGCCTGTCTGCTCCACCTTGATCAGGAGGACGTCTTGATCGCAGTCCGTGAACAGCTCCTTCACGACCTGCACGTTCCCAGATTCCTCGCCTTTCACCCAGAGCTTGTTTCGGGAGCGGCTCCAGTAGGTTGCCTTTTTCGTGCTCAGCGTCTTCGCGAGCGACTCCGCATTCATGAACGCAAACATGAGCACCTGGCCGGTGCCGGCGTCCTGGGTGATGCAGGGGATCAGGCCGTCGGAGCCGAATTTCGGCTGCAGGGTCGTGCCGAGTTCGATTTCGGGCGTCGTGGTGCGGGCAGGGAACGTGGTGGCGCTCATGAACGGATGAAGGAAGAATTAAGAGTGAAGATTTAAGATTGACGGCGATCGGAACAGATCGAGCGGAGACCGCGGGCGGCGGGCGGATTCGGAGAGGCGCATAAGGAAGGCGGGTTTCCTCCGGCTGGCAAGCCTGCGCCGTCGCGGCGCCAAAAGCGGGCCGCGGCTACGCCAGCTGCAACAAGTATTCGTAGGCGTAGAGACCGGTGCGATGGCCGTCGCTGAAATCGAAGCGCAGCGCGTAATTGCCGATCCGTTCCCATCCGGTCACCGTCACACCCGAGAAATCGCGGGGACCGTGCCCGCCGTGCTGCTGGCCGAAAACATCCCGCTCCCCCTGGGTCTCCGCGCTGGGCGAGGCGGCGCGCAGGCGATCCGCCGGAAAATAGGTCTCCCGGCCGTCCGACCAGCGGATGGCGACTTCGGAGCCGATGATCTGAACGTCAACCGGTGTTAGCATGGAATCGTCCGCCCGCATCTTTCCGGCCGCGGCGGCCGCTGCAATCTAAACCGAGGCGCCGAGCGCCCAAAAGGAAACAGGCGATTTGCCTGCTGCAAGGAACGCCGGCTCAGCCGGGCTCACGCCGTTGGTTGGGGATGACATCCTCTCCGAACCAAACGGACGCCTCGATGGTCCGATCGGACCAAAGATGCGGCTGTAACGGCCGGGACAGCCGAGCTGACGGCATGGCCGGCACGGTGGTCCGATCGGACCACTGCCGTGGATTGCGGCGGCCCGGCGTGCCGAGCGGAATGGACGGTCTGACGTATCCGTCCCTACCGCTCGGGTCTCGCCCGCTTTATTGACTCGCTTGCTCGCTTGGTATGCACTCGCTGCGCAGTCTTCATCGCCATGAATAAGATTTTGCTTGTCCTTCTGGGCGGGGCCGCGCTCGTGGCGCGAGCCGCCGACGGGATTGTCGTCACGGTTACCCATGATCTCGATCTCGCGCGTCCGGCCGAGGTCATCACCGTTCCGTTTGGCGAGATCCGACGCCTCCTGCCCGACCTGCTGTTTGATCATTTGCTTGTCCGGGACGCCTCTGGCGCCGTCGTCCCCTCGCAGGGCACGAATTCCCATCCGCAGGAACACTACGACGATTACGGGGATCTGGTGTTTCAACACGATTTCGCCGCCGGGGAGAAGACCGCCACCTTCACGATCGAAAAGACCGCGGCGACCGTGCCGCCGTATCCCCCGCTGGTCTTTGCCCGTTACGTGCCGGAGCGCTTTGACGATTTTGCGTGGGAAAACGACCGCATCGCCCACCGCATCTACGGCCCGGGGCTGGACACGCCGCCGGCGGGGGGCGACCGGATGATCAGCAGCGGCGTGGACGTCTGGTCGAAGCGGGTCCGCTACCTCATCGTCGATCGCTGGTACGTCAAGGGACACTACCACCTGGACACCGGGGAAGGGCTGGACATGTATGACACCGGCCGGAACCGCGGCTGCGGCGGCGTCGGGGTGTGGGATGGACAGCGGCTGTTCTGCTCCCGGAACTGGAAGACCTGGAAGGTGCTCGCGAACGGCCCGATCCGGGCCGTGTTCGAGCTGACGTACGAACCGTGGGATGCCGGCAACGGGGTCATGGTGGCCGAGACGAAACGCTTCACCGTGGATGCCGGACACAATCTCGATTTGATCGAAAGCACCTTTGATTTTGTTCCGCCGGTGGGACCGGCGGGCGAATTGACCATCGCCATCGGCCTCACGAAGCATCCGCAGCAGGCGAACGCCGTGCCGGCGCAGGACGCCAAGAACGCCTGGGCCGGACTCTGGGAGGATTTCAAGAACCCGATGGCCGGCAACCTCGGCACCGGGGTGATCCTGGCTTCCGTGGCGAAATTCGCCGGGTTTGCCGAGACGCCCACCGACCGCCTCATCCTCGCGAAGGTGAAGCCCGGCGAGACGCTTCGTTATTACGCCGGCGCCGGCTGGAAGCAGAGCGGCGATTTCTCCTCGAAGGAAGACTGGAACGCGTATCTTGCCGCCTGGGCGAAGCGCCTCGCGGCCCCGGTCAGGATCGCCAAAATCGTGGCCCGGTGAGCATTGCCATTACCCCGGCTCCAAGAGCCACCCGTTACCGCTGGGTCATCTGCGGGCTGCTGTTCTGGGTCACCACGGCGAATTACATCGACCGCAGCGTTTTTGGCAATCTCACGCCGGAGATGCCGGGCCGGCTCCACCTCAACAAGGAGGATTGGGACGTGGCCTATTGGAACATGCAGCTGTTTTTCAGCGGCGCCTACGCGATCAGCATGCTGCTCATGGGTCGCTTGATGGACGGGCTGGGACTGCGCTGGGGCTTCGTGTTTGCCTGCGCCTGCTGGGGACTGGCCTCGATGTCGCACGCCTTTGCGCCCGAGATCGGCGGTCTTTTTGGCAGTGCCATCACCGGCTTCATCATTTGCCGCGTTCTGCTCGGGCTGGGGGAGGGCGGCAATTTCCCTGCAGCCATCAAGGCGACGGCCGAGTGGTTCCCCCGGCGGGAGCGGGCGCTGGCCACCGGGATTTTTAATTCCGGCTCCAATATCGGGGGAATCCTGGCGCCCTATGCGCTGCCGTTTCTCCTGACCCTGACCATCGGCAGCTTCACCTTGGGGTGGCGCGGCGCGTTCCTCGCGACCGCCATCATCGACCTGCTCTGGATCGTTGCCTGGTTGGCGTGCTATCGGAAGCCCGAGGAGCATCCGAGCGTGAACGCGGAGGAGCTCACCCTCATTCGCAGCGAGGTGGTTGAGCCGGCGGTGAAAATTCCCTGGCGCCGGTTGCTGCCGCATCGGCAAACCTGGGCTTTCGCCGTCGCCAAGTTCATGACCGATTGCTTCTGGTGGTTCTACCTCTTCGGCTCGCCCGATTTTTTCAACAAGAAGTTCAATCTGGATCCCGAGGGTCGCAAATACATGATCATGATGATCTATGCGGTCGCCTCGGTCGGCAGCGTCGCCGGCGGCTGGTTGGCCGGGTTTTTCATGAAGCGGGGCTGGACAACCAACAAGGCCCGCAAGAGCACCATGCTCATTTGCGCGTTGTTGGTCGTTCCGGTCGTGTTCTCTGCCGCGACCGGCAACAAGTGGCTGGCGGCGGTGCTGATCACGATCGCGGCCTCGGCCCATCAAGCCTGGTCGGCCAACGTCTTCAGTCTGGTGGGGGACATGTTTCCGAAGCGCGTCGTCGGTTCGGTGATCGGACTCGGAGGAATGATCGGCGCCTCCGGCGGCATGGTGCTGTTCTATGTCACGGGAAAGGTGCTGAAGCAGACCGGCAACTACCTGCCGGTATTTGTGATGGCCAGCCTGGCCTATCTTCTGGCTCTCGCCATTGTCCACCTGCTCGCGCCCAGGCTCGCGCCCGCGCAAATCGAAGCCAAGGTCGCCGCGTAGGAGGCTGTCGGACTTCCGTCCGTCCAGCCTCCTCTTAGCAGCCTGAAGGGCTCGAAGCCCGACAGGCTGCTAGGCGGACCGAGGTTTCCCGGTTTTCGAGTTTCCACGTTTTCTCGATTTCTCCGATTTGCCCCGCTCCGTGCATTTCCCGCTCGCCGCCCGCGGTTGCTGTTGGTGAATTACGGAGACGCGCGTAATCTAGTGACAGAAGTTGGTGGGGCGGCTTGTCTTCCAGGCGCTTTGGGCGCGTTCGGGACAACGCGGTCCACTAGCGTCCGTCTATTTCGCACGATTCCATCAAGCCGCCCATGCCCGCCCGTCCTCACGACAACCGCCCTCCGCTGGACCACCGGTTTTCCGGGGAGCACCCGTTGCGCACCCTGCTTTATCTCTATCAGGGGGAGCGCGGGCAGCTGGCAATCGCGTCCCTCGTGTTTGTCATCAAGCACAGCCCGGTGTGGCTCATGCCGGCGATCACCGCGAACATCGTGGACCTCGTCGCCCAGCCCGGACGGCATTCGCGGGGCGAACTCTGGATCAACGCCCTGGTGCTGGTGGTCATCCTGATCCAGAATGTCCCGCTGCACTACGCTTACGCGCGAGCGCTCAGCCGGGCCGCGCGCACGATGGAGACCAGCCTGCGCTCCGCGCTTGTGCCGGCGCCTCCAGCATCTGTCGATCGGCTATTACGCCAGGCAAAGCGCCGGAGTGCTCCAGGCCAAAGTGGTGCGTGATGTCGAGGCGATCGAGCAGTTGACGCGCGTGCTCTTTGACGGCGGCCTGGCCTGCCTGGTGAATATCGTGTTTGCCCTGATCATCACCGGTCTGCGGCAGCCTTGGTTTCTCGGCTATTTCCTCGTCACCGTGCCCGCGGCCGCCCTGATTGTCTACACGCTGCGGCGCCCGCTGGCGGCCCGCAACGCGGCCTTTCGCGAGGAGATCGAGCGCATGTCGACCCGGGTGATCGAAATGACGCACTTGCTTCCGGTCACCCGCGCCCACGGGCTCGAGTCCACGGCGCTGGCGCGGATGGGGGCATCCCTGGAGCGCGTCCAGGCGGCGGCGATCCATGTCGATGGAATCAATGCGGTCTTTGGCGCGCTGTCATGGGCGACGTTCAACGGTTTCAACATGCTCTGCCTCGTCGTTTCGGCCTGGGCTTGTCTGGCCGGCTGGCTCCCGCTGACCGCCGGCGATGTCGTGTTGCTGACCACCTATTTCGGCCTTATTACCAGCTCGGTGCTCGGCCTGGTGGGAACCACGCCGCAGATCACCAAAGGGTTGGAGTCGATCCGCTCGATTGGCGAGGTCCTCCAGTGCCCGGATCTGGAGGACAACGAGGGCAAGAGCGCCATCACCGCGGTGAAGGGGGCGTTCAGTTTTGAACGGGTGAGCCATGTTTATCCCGGCTCGCAGCTCGCGGCGCTCCACGACTTCTCGCTGGCCGTGGCGCCGGGTGAAACGATCGCCCTGGTCGGCCCGTCGGGAGCCGGGAAATCGACGGTCCTCAACCTGGTGATCGGCTTCATCCGGCCGACCGCCGGGCGCATCCTTGTCGACGGCCAGGACATGCAGGCGCACGACTTGCGCACCTACCGGCGCTTTCTCTCCGTCGTGCCCCAGGAGTCGATCTTGTTTGACGGCAGCGTCCGTGAGAACGTCACCTACGGATTGCCGGCGGTGCGGGCGGAGACAGTGGAGAAGGCGTTGCGCGACGCCAATGCGTGGGATTTTGTCTCCGAGCTGCCGGCCGGGCTTGAAACCCTGGTCGGCGAGAAAGGCGCCCGTTTGTCCGGGGGACAGAAGCAGCGTCTGGCCATTGCCCGGGCGCTCATCCGCAATCCGCGCGTGCTCATCCTCGACGAGGCGACATCGGCGCTCGACACCGAAACCGAGGTGCTGATCCAGGAAGCCCTGGGCCGATTGATGCACGATCGCACGACCTTTGTGGTCGCCCACCGGTTGTCGACCATCCGCAATGCCCGCCGGATCGTCGTGCTCGACCAGGGGCGGATCGTGGAGGTTGGTTCCCACGAGGAGCTCGTGGCGGCCAACGGCCTCTACGCCCGGCTGCACGCCTTGCAGGCGGGGTAGAAGGGAAGATCCAGAAACCGGGAAATCGCGAAATCGGGAAGCCGTTGTCTGTCTTCGGCATCCCCGTAACCGCGGGCGCCAGCTAAGTGCGTAGAGGCTATCCGAAAACCCGCGAATGAACGTAGGGGCGCAGGCTCGCTGCGCCCATCTTCGAGGGCGCGACAAGATCGCGCCCCTACGAATCCGGCTCCCCATGGGTTTTCGGATAGCCTCTAGTGTAGTGTCACCGAAGTTCATTACATATTGCTGCGACCTTGCCGAGGATGGAATCGGCCGTGGCGGTCCAGCGGAACGGCTTCGGGCGGGCATTATGACGGTCGATGTAGTCGAGGATAGCTTCCTTGAGTTGGGGTACGCTGGAGAAGGAACCGCGGCGAATCGACTGGTTGGTGATCAAGGCAAAGCAGCGCTCTACTTGGTTCAGCCAGCTCGAATGGGTCGGGATGAAATGCAGCGCCCAGTGGGGCCGCGAGCGCAGCCAGCGGACAACGGTCGCGGTCTGGTGGGTGGCGTCGTTGTCGCTGACCAGGTGGATCTCGAGGCCGGCGGGCACCTCCCGTTCGATCTGGCGCAGAAAAGCCAGAAACTCGCGGCTGCGGTGCCGGGGTTTGAGGCTGCCGATGACCCGTCCGGTGGCGACGTCCAGCGCCGCGAACAGCGAGGTGGTGCCATGGCGGAAATAGTCGTGACTCTGGCCTTCGGGATGGCCGGGACGCAGCGGCAGGATCGGTTGGGATCGCTCCAAGGCCTGGATCTGGCTTTTTTCGTCCACACACAGCACCAAAGCGTTGGCGGGCGGATTCATATACAACCCGACCACGTCGCGCACCTTCGCCACAAAATAGGGGTCGGTGGAGAGGTTAAACACCTCGGCCCGATGCGGCTGCAGGCCGAAAGCACGCCAGATCCGAGCGATGCTTTGATGCGACAAGCCCAGCCGCGCGGCCAGCCGGCGCGTGCTCCAATGGGTCGCTCCTTCCGGGGTCCGCTGCAGGGTGGTGCGCACAACCTGCTCAACCGCCTCGTCGGTGATCTGACGCGGGGCACCGCTCCGCGGCAGTTCCGTCAGCCCGAGCAGTCCCCGTTGATTAAACCGCCGCCGCCAGCAGCTAACCGTGGGAGCCCACACCGAGGTGCGGCGGGCGATCTCGGTATTACTGCAACCCGTGGCCGCGAGCAGAATCATCCGGGCGCGGCTCACCTCCCGAGCCGGGGCGTTCCGCTTGCGAGTCAAAGCCTCCAAGTGGGCACGCTCCTCTTCCGTCACTGTCACCGGCGTCACTGCTCGTCCGTTTCGTTTCATGCTCCAAGCTGACCGCCGACCCAGGGAAAGTCCAGATATTTATGACAGGAACTTGTGTTACAC
>CAVRNM010000037.1:0-18547 GCA_963722225.1 uncultured Verrucomicrobiae bacterium | reverse complement strand
GGCGGCCGGCCTGGCCCTCTGGGGCGGCGGCCACCTCAGCATTGCGGGCGGCATGACCCTCGGGACGCTGGTGGCGTTCATCAATTTCGCCGGGCAGTTCTTCAATCCGATCAACCAGATGGCGCGCATCCTGACCGAGATGCAGGCGGCCCAGGCCGCCGGCGAGCGCGTCATGGGCCTGCTCGCAACCGAGCCGAAAATCCGGGACTCGGAGGCCGTGCGGCAACGGATGGCAGCGGCCAAGGCCGCCAGCCTTCCGGTCTCCGAAATCCGCTCTCCGGTTTTCGCTCCGGCTCCGGACGGCTATCCCGCGACGATCAATTCCATCGAATTCCGGCACCTGACCTTCGCCTACGAGGAGGGCTCGCCGGTGCTGCGCGACTTCAATCTCACCGTCCGCGCCGGGCAGACCATCGCCCTGGTTGGCCAGAGTGGCGGCGGCAAAAGCACCATCGTCTCGCTGGTCTGCCGCTTCTATGAACCGACGCAGGGCGAGCTGCTGATCAATGGCGTCGACTACCGTCGGCGCAGCCTGCATTGGCTGCAGTCGCAACTCGGCATCGTGCTGCAAACCCCCCACCTGTTCAAGGGCACCGTGCGCGAAAACATCCGCTACGGCCGGCTCAATGCCACCGATGCCGAGGTGGAGGAAGCCGCCCGGCTGGTGAACGCCCACGAGTTCATCCGCCAGATGGAACACGGCTACGACACGCCGGTCGGCGAAGGCGGCAATCGCCTGTCTACCGGCCAGAAGCAGCTGGTTTCGTTTGCCCGCGCCCTCCTCGCGCGCCCCCAGGTCTTTGTGATGGACGAGGCCACGTCATCGATCGACACCGAGACCGAGCAGGCCATCCAGGCCGGGATCGAGCGCATCCTCGCGGGCCGCATCAGCTTCGTCATTGCGCACCGCCTTTCCACCATCCGGCGCGCCGACCGCATTCTCGTCATCAACCGCGGTCTGATCGAGGAGAGCGGCACGCACGACGAATTGCTGCGCTGCCGCGGTCACTACCACGAGCTCTACACCAGCCAGTTCCGCCGCGAGCGCGAGGCGGCCGTGCTCGAAGGTCCCCCCTGGCGGACCGGCGCTCCCAGCGCCCACTCGCGCACGGACCGGGGATAATGCCAGCGATTTTGCCGCCCTGCTGTTTACGAAGAAATTGCCAAAGATTGCCCTCTTGAAAGCGGAATCATACTCTATTGGGAACATCGCTGCTTTGAAGAACGATTCCGCTTCTACCGCAGCCAATCCAGCCCCAAATTCGCTCATGCATTACCACACCGGCTATCGAGCGGTCCTCCCATTCGTTCTCTCACTCGCGTTCAACTGCTGCCTCCGCGCAGCACCGATTCACGATGCAGCGCAGGCGGGGGATGTGGCAAAAGTCAGCGATCTGCTCGCGGCCGATCCGAAGCTGCTCAATGCCACCGACAATTACGGCCGCACGCCGCTCATCTGGGCGGCCCAGAACGGCCACATTGAAACAGTCATGCTCCTGTTGGAAAAAGGCGCCGTGGTGGACGGCAAGCGCGACCTGGGTAGCGGGGCGCTCCGGCGAACCGTGCAGAGAGGACACCTTGAAGTGGCCAAGGTGCTGCTGGAGAAGGGCGCGGCGGTTGACACCAAGGACAACCAAGGGAACACACCGCTCAGCATCGCCGCGGAAAACGGGTACATCGAGTTGGTTGAGTTGCTGCAGGAAAAAGGCGCGGGGTGGAATACAAAGAAGTACCAAGGTCTCAGCCCGCTCGTGGTGGCGGCGCAGAATCTGTGTACCGGAGCGGTGATGTGGCGGCAGTCGGGCGGCGCGTTTGAGAACGTTCAGCCACCGGCTCGCCCGATAGCGATTCTGTCTGGAGCGGAGGACGGGGGGTTGCCGGTGGTAGGTATTTCCCAAAAAAAAGCCCCAGGTTTTGGTCGACGGAAAACTGAAAAAACTGAGGCCTGACGGAGTTTTCACCTTTGCGCGGGCGAACCACTATGCACCGGGCAAAATGGCGGTCGGGAATGTGGCCTTCGACCGGACCAGTATTCGGCTCACGGATATTCCGGGAGGGCGAACGGTGGGCGGAGGTGATACGGGCCTCTATATCTCTGCCGACATTATCCCCGCGCTTTCCTACGACAGTTGTTTCTATGTTTTCGTCCTGTACGACCGAACCAACCCAACAGGCATAACCGAACGTTTCCCCCGAACTTTGTTCTTCGGGAACATCGGGCACCTCGACGCGGGCCAGAAGAAGGAACTCATGGTCGATGTCGACAGGGACAAAGTACCGCGCTTTCCCAGTCTATTGGTTCTGGTGTTCTCTCATGGACTGGAGATTGAAAGCAACCAGGCCGACGAGGCGGCTTGGTTCTTTCGCCAGGAAGATCTTTGCGGATACCGGAAGCGTTTGGCCGCCTATATCGGGGAAAACAGAACAGGCGACAGCCCGGTGCAGAACTACCTCTCGATCGCGCCGGAATTGCCGCAGGCAATTCCCGTGGTAACTTTGCCCGCCAAGATCGAGGCAAAATGCACCGTCTCCTGCGGCGGATTGGTGGAGAGCATTGAACTGCCGCGCGATCTCCCTGTTCCCGTCGCCCAGGAGGTCGCGAGGGCCGTTTCGGGATGGCTTTTTCTGCCGAAAATGCAAAAGGGGCTCCCGCAGACAGCCATGATTCAGATTCCGATCGTGTTGCGCGAGGAAGGCTCGGCGCGCTGATGGAACCCCTTCCGTTGTTCTCAGCGCACCCATGGCGTCTTTTGGACAAGCCGCTCCACCCCGACAACAACCGTCCGGCCACGCTCACTTTTTCGCGCGCTTTCTCTTCTTGGGCTGCGGAGTAACGCCCAGGCGGGAATCGCGGCGCCGCGCCAGGGTGACGAGGCGCTCGGCCACCGACTCGAACCGGTCTGCGCTCTCCGGCAGATACAGCCACTTCGGCAGGACCGGGTGCGCCGACAATTCGGGAAACTCCGCCAGCAAGGCCGCGTGATGGGCCCGCTCGGTGCATGCGAGCACGCCGCGCCAGGGTTCCTCGCCCGCGGTGAAGTACAGCATGAGCCTGCCATCGAGATAGACGCTCTTGCCGCCAAACATCGGCCGCACCAGAAACGTGGGATCCGTCTCCAACGGTTCCCACAGCCACTGGTACGGGTGCACCCGCCTGGTCTTGCCGATCACTGGCTCGCGCATGGAAAAAGGTCCGGCTGGATCTTACGGAAAGTGGTGCCGATGGTGGTGCGCGTTGTCCCTAACGCGCCCAAGCGTCTTGAGGACAAGCCGCTCCACCTCTAGGAGGCTGTCGGACTTCCGTCCGGCCAGCCTCCTACTGGCAAAACCGCCCAATCCAACCCGGTGAAACGGGCAGAATCTCGGCGATCGTTATACGAATTGGAGTCATCTTGGCTCATCGGATCATATTCCCTGGTAAATGAAAGGGTCGGTTTTGCTTTTAGCAGCCTGAAGGGCTCGAAGCCCGAAAGGCTGCTAGTCGTCACGTCGTTAGGATAAGGCTCAATAGTTCGGCCGCCGGATAATGAAGCCGCCAGGTGGTTCCTCTGCTTCCTCGGCGGCTTCCTGTAAAAACAAATCTGCGCGCTTCTAACCCGCCGATCGCAGGATCGCCTCGGCGCGCTTCACCAGGGAAATGAATTCGCGTCGAGTTCCTCCGGGATCAGCTCCAACGGCTGGTGCCGCCCAATGGAGCACATCCGCCAGGGTCGCGCCGGATTTGTACGGCGAGTCGCGCAACACGAGGCCAAACTCGGCCACCGCCGCGGCAAATCTGAAATCACTGCTGGCATCGGCAAACGCCGTGCCCTGGTCGGTGAGCGGGAACTCGAGCAGCCCGCTCTCCTCGCCATCCGGCGCCTGGTAGCGGACCTGGACCGTGAGCAATCCTGGTGAAACTGGAGGCCGGAGACCGGAGACCGGAGAGACAGCCAGTCCGGCCTTCCGGTCTCCGGTCTCCATTTTCCATTCTCCATTCTCCGCTCTCCGCTCTCCTGCCGCCGACACGACTTCGTAAAAAGCCGTGACCGCATGACCGGACTCGAGGTCAAGGGTAGCGCCCTGGTCGCTCACGTGTCTTTCCCGGCCGGAACTTGGGCTCTCGTAGCCGAGAAGGCGGTAGGCCTGAACCTGCGCCGGATTGAACTCCACCTGGACGGAGACCTTCCTGGCGACAACCGCGGCGCGCCCGCCCGGCGGACATTCGCGCGCCTTCAAGGCAATGCGCACCAGGCGATGGGTCGGCTCCCACGGCGCGGAGGCGACCTCCAGGGAGGCGGTGACGGGCTCCTTCTCTTCCGGCTTTGGCGCGGCATAATCGTAGGTGAAATAATTGACGAGTTCCTCAAGGCGCACCACCGCCCGCGGCGGCCGGCGACCGTCGAGCAGGAACTGCCTGACATTCGCATAACCCGACGTGCCCGCGGCCAGGGGAAAACTGGAGTAAGGATTCTGCCCCGAAGTCAGAAAGGCGTGGTCCAGAGCAGCGCCGGTTACCTCAGAGACCGCCTGTTGACGTCCTCCGACCGGCGCCACCGATTCCACCGCATCGGCAACCGCGACTATCGCCACAGGAGCAGAACCGCCGCCAGCACCGGCTCCCTTCGTGTCGGTGATCGCAGCCGCCGCGGTCGGTGGAACATTGGGCACAACCACATCCCACTGATCAGCCGGGCTGCCCGACGCCGCGGAGGCATCGCTTTCCATTGGCGGCAACAGGATTTCCAGGTTCTTGCCGGCCGGCTGCTGCCCCGCGATTTGCCCGTCGGCGGATTTTTTCGCTGTTCGCGCGTTTTCCGCCAATTGCCCGGGCGTCGGCGGAAGAGTGGGTTCTGAAAGCGGCAGCTGGCGCAACGCCACGAGAACGACAAAGCATGCCGCAGCAGCCAGACCGGCGACAGCCCAATAAGGGAAGGGAAACAACCGCGGCGGGCGGACCGTGTGGTAGGGCTCCAGATGGACCGGCCGAACCGGCGCCGGCAGCGGTTCCGCCTTGAGCGCCGCCGTCAGCTGGGAGGCCGTGGCGCGGATTTCGTCGACCGCTGAGCGGAGCAAAGGATCGGCGGCCACCGCCGACACGACCTGGGCGAGCTCCTCACCTTCCAATTCACCCAAGGCATAGGCCGTCAGGCGCGGATCATCGGGATCCAATCGGAATTCGTTTGAATTGCTCATGGCGATATCTCCTTCCGCCGGACCGTTCACTCGGCCCCTGGCACCCCGACCGGCCACTCCCGCCGCAATGCCTTGACGGCAGTATGGATCAAGAAACCCACATTGCCGATCGAGAGCCGCGTGATGCGGCTGATTTCCTTGTAACTGAAGCCATTCTGGAACTTCAGGCGAATAACCTCCTGTTGATTGGGCGGCAGCCGGTCGATCAAGCGCAGGACGACCGCCAGTGTTTCTCCGGCCTCGAGTTCCGCCCCGGGCCGCGGCTCGGCGGCCAGCACACGCTCGGCAGCACCTTCAGCAAACCGCTTCATCCGTCCTTCCTTGCGATTGATATCGAACACCCGGTTGCGGCACACGGTGAAGAGCCATTCCGCCAGATGCCCGTCGACCGCCGCTTGGGGCTGGGCCAGGAGACGCACAAACGTGTCCTGAACCGCGTCGCGGGCCCGGTCGGAATCACCCAGCAAACGCGCGGCGTAACGCAAGAGTTGCGGCTGGAATTGCTCGACGGCAGAGCGCACGAAAGTGGCATTTTCATGGGAGCGATCGGACGGTGGTGGGTCCGGATTCACGTGCTGGTGATTCCTGTTATGACGTGCGCACGGCGCAGTTCTTAGAGAGATTCTTCGCCCGGCTTGGCAAGACGTGCAAGGCCTGCTTTCTTGCAGCCATGCGCCCAAGCCGATCACCCGTCCTTCTCCTTTGCCTGGCGTGCACCCTTCTCCTCGCCAGCAGTTGCGGACGCCGCGAAACGCCGGTCCAGGCGGGCATTCGCGACCAGGTATTGCTGTTGGGAAACGGCTCGGAACCGCGCGATCTCGATCCCCACATCGTCGTTTCCTACAATGATTTCAACATTGTGGTCGCCCTGTTCGAGGGTCTGACCGGGATCGATGAAGGCACGTCCCAGCCCATTCCCGCGACCGCCGAGCGGTGGGAGACATCGAGTGACGGATTAGTCTGGCGTTTCCACCTCAGGAGCGGCGCCCGCTGGAGCAACGGTGACCCCCTGACCGCCCGCGATTTCGTCTTCGGGATTCACCGCGCGCTTTCGCCCCGGCTTGCCTCCGAGTATGCCTACGTGCTCTTCCCGATCCGGAACGCTGAGGCCTTCAACGCCGGGCGGCTCGCCGATTTCTCGAAGGTCGGCGTCCGCGCGCCCGACGATCTGACACTGGAAATCACCCTAGCCCAGCCCACACCGTATTTGGCAGCCGCGGCCACCCTGCCCGCCTGGTTTCCGGCACACCAAGCTTCAATCGAGAAGCTCGGCCCGTTCGATGACCGTGCAGTCAAGTGGACGCGGCCGGAGAACATGGTCTGCAACGGCCCGTTCCTCCTCAAAGAATGGTCGCCCGGCAGCCGCGTGGTGGTGGATCGCAACCCCAATTACTGGAATGCGCATCGCGTCCGGTTGACCCGCATCGTGTTTTATCCAATCGAGAACGCCTCCACGCAAGAGGCCGCATTCCGCTCCGGGCAGCTGCATGTGACCAATGACGTGCCGCTCTCGAGAATCGCCTTCTACCGCCGGAATCAGCCGGAAATCCTGCGTCTTGATCCCTTCCTGGACACCGCCTTTCTGCGTTTCAACACCGGTCGCAAACCCTTCACCGATCCGCGCGTGCGCCAGGCGCTGGCCCGCGCCTTCGATCGCACGGCGCTGGTTCGAGACGTCACGCTGGGCGGTCAGCAGCCGGCGCATTGCCTGACTCCGCCGGGCCTGCCGGGCTACACGGCCCGCGGTTCCATTCCCGATGATTTCGCCGGCGCCCGCCGCTTGCTCGCCGAGGCGGGATACCCGGGCGGCCGCGGGTTCCCGCGCGTGGAGATCCAGTTCACCACGCTGGAATTGAACCAGCGCCTGCTCGAGACCGTACAGCAGATGTGGCGGCGCGAGCTTGGCATCGAGGTCACCCTCGCCAACAAGGAGCAGCGGGTCTGGCTCAGCGATGAACGTCTGCGAAACTACGATCTTTCTTACGCCCATTGGATCGGCGACTACGTGGATCCGGGCACCTATCTTGAACTGTTCACGACTGACAGCGGCAACAATTCCACCGGCTGGTCCAGCCCGGAGTATGACCACCTGATCGCCGCGGCCGGCTCCGCGGTGGATCCGTTCCGGAGGTTTGAATTCTACCAGCAGGCTGAAGCCCTGCTGCTCCAGGAAGCGCCCATCGCTCCAATCTTTTTCGGCACCCGGGTGTTTCTTTGCCATCCGGCGGTGAGAAACTGGCGCCCGGCCCTGCTGGGAATCCATCAGTACCAGGATGTCTATTTGGAACCATAAGTGGCCGGAAGAACCCGACGTTCGCCCGGCTCGAGGACCGCGACGCCCGCTCCGCTCTTGTGCCGAGGCGGTCTGGCGATAACCCTGCAGCGCATGCATGCGTCCTTTCGCCTCCGGGTGGTCTTGCTTCTTCTCGCGCTCGTGCCGGCGGCCTCCACTTTGGCTGCTGACTTGGAAATCGTGCGCGTGCTCCCCGGCTGGCGCAGCGCCGAATCGTTCCACCGCTTGAGCGAATACTTCGGGGGCAAGGAAAACGACAGCGGCACCAAGGTGCTGCGCAGTCAGCCAGCAGAAAAGAGCGGCTACTACTGGCTGATCCGGTTGAAGAACCATCACGCCCCTGTTGCGGGAGCGAGGTTCGAACTGCGCGTCATCAGTCCTGCCGCGCCCGAGCCGAAGATTTTCACCTTCACCGCCGACATCCCCTCCGGCAGATCGCTCTGCCAGCTTGGTTTGACCGGATCGGACTGGCCGGGGGCGAAAGCCCAACCGGATGCATGGCACTTGCGCCTGCTGTCCGCCGACGGCGCGACGCTGCTGGCCCGGGAGAGTTATCTGTGGGAAATGCCGGCGAAGAAATAGCGCGGCTTCGCCGGAAGGCTCTCAGTCGAGAGCCGAGAGTCGAATGTCGAAAGCACGCGATCACCCATGAATCTGCGTCAACAAACCGGAAACGAAGTTGGTACGATCGATTTGCTGCTCGGCATTCGTCGCTCGACTTTCGACTGCAGAATCCCGGCTAGGCAATGCTGCCCAACACGGCAAAGAAATGGCAGACGCTGCCGACGAGAACGAACAGGTGCCACACGGCGTGGTGATAAGGCAGGCGCTTCCACAGGTAAAACACCGTGCCCAGAGAGTAGGCGAGTCCGCCCGCGAACAGCATGATCAGGCTGCCCCGGGGCAGCGCCACCACCAGCGGCTTGATCGCCACCACCACAATCCACCCCATGAACAGGTAGATGAACGTGGACAGGATCCGAAATCGGCCGGTGAAAAAGAGCTTCAGGGTGGTGCCCCCGATGGCCAGCGCCCAAATCACGCCGAACAAGCTCCAGCCCCACGGGCCGCGGAGAGTCACCAACATGAACGGCGTATAGGTGCCGGCAATAAGGAGGAAGATCGCCACATGGTCGACCACGCGCGCGATCTGCTTCGGGCGGGACGCCCGGAGCGAGTGGTAGAGCGTCGAGGAAGCGTAAAGCAGCACCAGCGATGCGCCAAAAATTGCGCTGGCGGTCACGGCCCAGGCGTCGCTCCGCAGCGCGGCGAAGGCCACGAGCACGACCAGTCCGGCGATGCTCAACAAAAAGCCCAGGCCATGGGTCAGGCTGTTGGCGATTTCCTCCTCCCGGGTGTAAGTCGCGTTGGACATGACGCCCAGCGTGAACTGCCGACCCTGCGGCAGGCAAGCAGTTCAGCAAGGATCCCTCCATGCCCGCCCCCCGCGCCTCGCCCGGATCGCTGGCCGCAGACCGGCGCCACTGGGACGCGGCATTCGGCCGGATCTATGCCGCCCCCACGGCAAAACGCGCTTTGCTTCGGACGGAAAGAAATTTGTAGCCGGGGTCGCCGACCCCGGACCGGCCTCAGCGAGGCCGGCTACAACGCAAGCGCCGTTTCCTAGTTGAACCATGAATATGCAGGGAAACATCGGCGCCCCTTCAGTGAATGTAGGGTCGGCCCTTGCGGCCGGACCGTTGGCGCTCGGCAGGCGGCCCGTCGACAAGCCCCTCGACAAGCTCGGGGCCTTGAGCCTGTCGAAACGGCGACGGCCCTACACTCGGCTGCATCGTTCCGGCTAGGCCCTCGGGACGCAGATTTTTTTATTTTTGCAGTCTTTGGAGAATCGGCGATTCTTCAGTCACGTTCATGACGTCGCCGCTGATTGTCTGGTCCGACTGGCAGCCCCTCGTGCTCCCGGAACCGTTGTCGCCCGCCGTACTGGCTGAGGTGGTCGACGGAGGGCAGACCTTTCGCTGGAACCGCCTGCCCGAAGGCGTCTGGCAAGGCGTCTGGGCAGGTTGGGTGGCGCGGCTCAAGCCGGCCGAAATCGACGGACTGTTGTGGTCCGCTCCGCAGGAACTCGCCGGGATGGTCGCGGATGAATTGCCCTCCTATTTCGGAGCCGGGCTCCGTTTCAACCGTCTGGTGGACGATCTGCCGTGGCGGAGCGATCCGCACCTCGCCCGCTGCCTCCAGGCATTCCCCGGCCTGCGTCTGCTGCGTCAGCCGCTGGAGGAGACGTTGCTGTGCTTTCTCTGCAGCGCCACCAAGCAGATCGTGCAGATCAAACAGATGGTCGAATTGCTGGCCCAGCGCCACGGCCGGGAGATCGTGCCGGGAATCCACCGCCTGCCCACGTGGGCGGAACTCGCGGCGATCAGCGAAGAGGCGCTTCGCTCCTGCCTGCTCGGCTTTCGCGCGCGTTACGTCAACCAGACCGCACAGATCCTGGCCGCGAACGGGGATTGGTTCACCCGGCTGGAACAGCTTCCTTACCACGAGGCCAAGGAACGGCTGCGCGAGCTTCCCGGTGTGGGTGAAAAAGTTGCGGATTGCGTGCAGCTCTTCGGCGCCGGCCGGCTGGAGGCGTTCCCGGTGGACGTGTGGATCACCAAGACGATGGAAACGCGTTATGCGCTGGATGGGTGGACTCCGCAACAGATCGCTCATTTCGGCCGGATGCATTTTGGAGCCTGCGCCGGCCTGGCCCAGCAATACCTGTTCGCCTGGGAGCGGGCCCAGGGCCGCGGCTGAGGAGCGGGCCTGCTAAGCAGTATCTATGCAAATTGTAGGAAGCGAGCTTGCTCGCGATTCAGAGGTGAGAATCGCCTGCAAGCAGGCTTCCTCCACCGACCACCTGACGACATCCTGCTCCAAGGCGACGCCGCAGAATATTGAATAGTCACGGCTAAGCCTGCCCTCCGGCTGCGGTTACTGGATCAGCGTCGTTCCCACCAGCGTATAGGTCCCCGTCAGGCGAATATCGCGGGAGGACGCTCCCACGAGGATGCCGAATTCGCCGGCCTCGGCCAACCATCCCTTTTTCTCGGGGGCGTAGTAAGCAAAGGAGCGGCCATTCAGCGGGACATTGATCTTCCTGGTCTCGCCGGGCTTGAGACTGATCTTGGCGAAGCCCTTCAGCTCCTTCACCGGGCGCGGGACGCTGGGCTGTTTTGGTTGGACATACACCTGCACGACTTCGGCCCCTTCGCGAGGGCCCGAGTTGGTGATCTCGCATTCCACGGTGGCGGTGGCACTGCCGTCGCCGACCACCTTGAGATTGCCATAGGTGAAAGTGGTGTAGCTGAGTCCGAAGCCGAAGGGGAAGAGAGGCTCAACGTTCTTGGCGTCGAACCAACGATAGCCCACCAGCAGGCCCTCGTCGTAGTGCACGGTGCCGTTCTCCCCGGGATAGGTGCGCTTGCCCCCTTGGTGAGCGGGCTCGTCGCCGAGGGACTTGGGATAGGTGCAGGGCAACTTGCCGCTGGGGTTCACGTCACCGAAAAGCACGGAAGCCAGGGCGTCTCCTGCTTCGGAGCCACCGTACCAGGCCTGAATCACCGCGGGGGCCTGCTCCAGCCAGGGCATCAATACGGGGGAACCGGAGATGAGCACCACCACGAGATGGGGATTGGCCTCGGCGAGGCGGGCGATCAGATCGTTCTGGTGCGCGGGCAGCGAGAGGTCGCGGCGATCCACGCCCTCGTCGTCCGAAAAAGACTGATGCGTCAATCCGCCGACGAAGATCACCAGGTCGGATTCCCGGGCGGCGCGAATCGCGCGCTCGGCGAGCGCCGTGGCTTCCTCTGCCGTGGCGGCGGAAAGCTCGCTGGTGCGCACACCGGCATTGTCCCGCCTGCGACCCCAGCGAACTTCAGGCTGCCGGAAGCCTTGCGCATATTGGACATTCGCCGCGCCGCCGACCCGCGCAAGGATGCCGTCAAGGGCCGTCACTTCCCTGAACGCTTTGACCCCCGCCGAATTGCGGCCCGCCGCAAACTTGAGCACGGCGTTTTCGCCGATCACCGCGATGGACTTGTATTTTGAGAGATCCACGGGCAGCAGCCCGGCGCTGTTCTTCAGCAGCACGATGCCCTCGGCGGCCAACTGGCGGGAGATTGCAAGATGAGCCGGTGTGTTGGCCGAGCCCGAAGCGCGGCCGTCCATGCCCCCGCTCGCAAAGAGCACACGCAGATTGCGCCGCACCTTGTCGTCCAGGACCGACAGGGGAAACTCGCCCTTCAGAATGCCCTCGCGGAAGGGCCGCCCCAGGAAACACTCGTCGTAGGGGGGGGCCCCGCCCATCTGCAAATCCAGGCCGTTCAGCGCGGCCTCGCGGGTGTCATGCGTGCCACCCCAATCGGAGATGACCGCGCCCTGAAATCCCCATTCCTGCTTCAGAATCTGGTTCAGCAAGTAATCGTTCTGGCAGCAGTGCTGACCCCGGAATCTGTTATACGCGCCCATGACACCGAGGGCGCCGCCCTCCTTCACGCCCGCCTCAAAGGCCGGCAGATAGATCTCCCGCAGGGCCCGTTCGTCGACCTCCACGTTCACGGAGCCGCGGTTGTTCTCCTGGTTGTTCAGCGCAAAGTGCTTCAGGCAGGCGACCGTCTGCTCGGCCTGCATGCCCTTCACGTAGCCCACAGTCATGCGGGAGGCCAGCCAGGGGTCCTCGCCATAGTAGTCGTAGGTCCGGCCACAGAGGGGCGTCCGCATGATGTTCAGCGCGGGACCGAGCATCACGTTCTTGCCCCGGGCGCAGGCTTCCTGGCCGATCACCTTTCCGCATGCCGCCGCGAGTTCGGGATTCCAGGAAGCCGCCAGATCCATTCCCACCGGCATCGCGGTCACATAGTCGTCGGTGCGGCCGGCGAGATCCCAGGAGTCGAGCTTGGTCTCCTCGCGGACGCCTTGGGGTCCGTCGTCCGTCCAGAGATAGGGAACGCCCAGGCGGGGAACGCCCCCCGCCCGGAATTTGGCGCTCGCGTGAACCATGGCCACCTTCTCCTCCAAGGTCATCCGCCGCAGCAGATCGTCGATGCGCTTCTCCACCGGAAGCGCAGGATCGAGGTAGGCGGGCTTGTCCTGGGCAAGAAAAGGCGTGGCGAAGACCCCGGCCAGGAGAAGGATCATCCATCCGCAACGGAGCGAAGAGGGAAGAGACATGGAGCCAGCGGAGGAACATATCGGGCGGGGTCGCCGGACCCAGCCTGGTCTTCGGAAAAGGCAAGGGCTCACTTGTTCAGCAAGTGGTCGGCGGCCAGAACCAGGAACACGTAGTCCGAGGTCGCGTAACCCATGCAATACTCCCCCTGTTGCCAGAGGAAAGGCCACTCCAGCAACTCGGGAAAATCAGGGCGGATCAGCGCGGCTCCGGAAGCGATGCCGCCCGGAATGTAAGACCAGTCGGCCCGGTTCATTCCGTAGGCAGGGATCATTGACTTGGCGCCCACCCCCGAGACAAATGAGGCCGTGTTGGGACCAGGATGGCAGCCGAGAATGAAATTAAGTGCATCGAGCATGGGAGCGTCCGTGAAAATGTCCGGGGCGTTGACATGCAGGAAGTACTGCTCAACGCCAAAGCGCTGAATATCCCAACCAGCTCCCCACACGTCCGGCGTGTAGGGAATGCCATACGGGGTCGCTTTCGCCAGTTCGTCCAACAGCGACCGGTAGGTTCGCAGCGCCGCCCGGATCTTGGCGGTGTAGGCCGGATCCTTGATCAGCGCCAACGAGCGCGCGCCCAGCCAGCCCACTTCGTCGACCTGGGCGACGATTTCGTCCTGCAGGCCGAGAATCACGTCGGCATATTTCTTTGCCCCCGTCGTTTGGTAGAGCTCGATCGCCGGTTCGAGCCGATCGAGCGACGCGCCCGGGGCCTTGGCCTTGGACCAGAGCTCCTCCGCAATCCGCAGGCAGTCGTTGGCCAGCGGGTCGTTGAATCCCTTCAGGGCGCGATAGGCCGCCGCCAGACCGCCCGCCGTGTTCAGCTCTCTGGCCGGATTGTCCTCCGTGAACACCCAGCGGTCGTCGGCGGAGCCCGGAGATCCCAGCGGCGGAAGATCGCCGATTTTGGGCTCGCTTTGATCACCGGCCACCGCAGCGGCCGCCAGCACTTTCATCGCCAGGTCAACGGTGTCGTGATCGCCGACCTTGGGCTCGCTCTGGTCGCCGGACACGGCGGCGGCGGCCAACAATCTCCTGGTCGTGCGAGCAGTGCCCAGAAACACCTGGTTGTCGGTCATGTCCGCGGCATCGCCGAGGAATGTGTACTGATGCAACGACGCATCCTGGATGCCCCGGTAGAGCCGGCCCATCGAATTGTAGCCTCCGACCACCGTCAGGACCCCGTGCTCAATCTGCTGGAGCACATCCGGCTTCCCGTCGGGTTGGTGGATTTCAACGATCCGGGTCGCCTGGTCTATCGTGGTGTTGTCGAGGTCGGGGTGAAAGAGCTCCCAGGCGAGAGCCAGGCCGTGGACCGTGTCGATCTGCGACTCAATGCGCAGGTCGTGATCACCGGCGTCATACCAGCCGCCGCGATCCAGGCCGGGAACGTGCTCCCCCGGCTGGTATTTGGTCAGGGTCGAAGGGCCCTGTTCGTAGCCGTCGAAATGGTTGTGATTCAGCGGAGCCATGAGCGCATCGTCGATATGCGCCAGACCGTGCCAGACCCGGTACTTGTCGTTCACCCGCATGTGGGCCATCTGCACCGGCAGGAAATACTCGACCGTGGGCTGCCAGACGTTGCGCTCGAAGACCCGCTCGCCGATCTCGAAGGGATTTGACCGGAGGTCACCGTAACCCACTTCGTACATTCCGGGCGCGACCACGCTCGTGAAATCATATTGCAGGTAGCGGTAACGCAGGAATCGTCCCCAGTTCTTCGCCGGACCCTCGGCGACCTTTTCCAATCCAGTCTCGGTGACCCGGAAGAGCGTCACCGGCTTCAGTTCGATTTCTCTGCGGTCCAGCTCGATGATCGCGATCTTCTGCTGCCCGGGATGATAACCGACCTGGGACACCTGGACGACCGGTTCGGACTTCCAGCCAGGAATCGGATGCGGGCGCACCAGCCACTCGATCGCCCCCTTGGTCGCGCCGGCGGGCACCAGGGAACGAACGACAAACCACCCGTTGTTGTGCTTGGCGCGGCCATCCAGCAGATCGAGTTCGCCCCCATGCACGACCTCGATCGTCATGCGCTGCCGGTCGGACTCGGGGGCGATCGTGAGCTTGGATCCATGGCCAAGCGGTTCGAGCTCATAGTCGCCGCCGGTGGAGGAACCCGGACCATTGGCTTGCCGCGGAAAGATTCCCCTTTGATCGCCGATCAGGAACGATTTCCCAAAGAGAATTCCCGGATAGAGCTCGAAATTGAATCCGACCCGCCCCACCCACGCGGCCGGCAGGGGCTCGTCCAGGTCCACGACAATCCGGAAGGCTGATCCGACCGGCCTGACCTTGACCACGTAGCTGAGCTTCAGGTCCGGGTAGCCAATCGGATTCTCGCCCTTGCGGTTTCGGGTTTCGTCGGGATACGACATACGAACGCTGACCTCCTGGGTGGCTCGGTCGATCTGCCGTTTTCCTACGGAGGGGACTGGCTGCCACTGACCGGGCGTAGGATCGAGCCGAAGGTCGCCGTTGGTGCCGATTCTCTGGCCGTTCAAGATCACCCCCACGCCACCTTGGTGACCTTCAGGATAATAATCGTGCGCCAGCATGACGTTCAGACCGGTCATCTCCAGGTACTCCTGGTCGTTGATCGAGAGAGACTCTTCCGGAGTTTGGGACGTGGCGGCTCCGGAGTGGAGCAGGACGGCGAGCGCGACCGCTGCGCCCAAGGTTTTGCGGATGTTCATGGATTTAATGGTTCTAGGAGGCTGTCGGACTTCCGTCCGGCCAGCCTCCTACTGGCAAGACCGCCAAATCTAACCCGGAGAAACGGGCAGAATCTCGGCAATCTTTACACGATTTGGAGTCATTCATCTGGGAGTCAGAACCACGAATGAGTGCGGCTTAACGCGGAGGGAAAAGGCCGAATGATCCTTTTCCAGCGAGCCGCCAAGATCCTCGCCCGTCACCTCGTTGTGCAGGACCTTGATGTCGGCCGTCGTCACAATCCGGACGTCGGCGGCCTCGTCGCGGAACGACTCCACGACCACGGCATGGTTGTCGTAGGCCAGGAGGGCGATGCGGCTGGGTCCCTCCAGCCGGGCAAAGAAACCGCCCGCGATGGTGGCGCGGATCTGGTCCAGCACCGGCGCGGGCAGCTGGTAAAGGTCGGCGAAATTGTCCGGGATCGTGAGGACATAGAGGCTCCCGGTCGCATAGGCCACGTAGTGCAATATTGGATATCCCAGCCCGTGCGTCATGCTGCTGAGCAGTTCCCAGCTGTCGTTCGTGTTGTAATGGAGTTCCGGGATGATGATCTCGACCGGCAGGGTGTGCCGGCCGATCCCGCGTCCCCAGATCTCGTGGGTGATGGAGACCTCAGGTCCCACGCTGAGATCGACCAGTCCTCTGAAGCCCTTATCCTGAATCTCCCGCAACAGGCCGGTCGTGATGACCACCGTTTTCCCCTCCATGAGGTGCTGTTTGATCTTGCCGACGATCGCCGGATCATGGGCGGCATCGGCCGTCAGCAACACCGTCTGGGCATCGGTTGGGAACTCGGGATAAAGGTCGATTGGTATCCCAATCATCCCGAGATAATTGTGGAGGAAATCCTCGCCCCGTGAATGGTAGGGGCGATAGCTCTTTATTCCGATGGGCTTGCCCAGCCTGGCGACCAGCGGATCGATCTGCTCCAGCGCCTGCGCCGCCACCCGGGCGAGCGTGGGGGCGGTCACTCCTGCGACCGGTTCAATGGCCTTGGCATAATCGAAACTCGTCCCCTGGTCCTGCCAGGGAGCCCGGTCCGACGAAAGAATCGGCATGATCAACTGGTTCATCGCAAACAGCGTGATCTCCGGCGCCTTGGCCAACATTGTCAGCCAGAGCTGCTCGGCGTAACGATCGGCGTAGATCCGGTTGCCCGTGTCCACCCAGCCGCCGCCGTTTCCGCCCGGCTTGATGTTGTCGAAATAGCGGATCTGCTGATAGCTCTGATAGGGCTGGAGGTGCTGGTTGTTGTAGACGGAGTCGCGGGTCTCCGTGCCCGCGTAGATCTCGTCGAAGATCCTCGGCTGCACCTCCAGGTTGTAGCCCATGCCCTGGAAATGCTCGTACCAATTGGGGTACTTGATGATGACCTTGACCTTCGGGTTGACGCTCCGGGCGACGGCCAGCACCAGATCGCGCGTCACCTCGGTCATCAACTCGAGCCGGAAATCCGTCCAGGAGCGGTCGCCCTTCTGCGCGATGGCGCTGGCGCTTTTGCTCGACGTGAAGAAGAAGTCATCGATGATGAATTCGTCGAAGGCCTTCGCCGTCGCCGTGACGATCTCCTTGATCTTCGCCCGGTCGTCGGGGTTGGTGTAGTCAAAGGTTTCAAAGAGCCGCGACTCGTTTTTGACCGTGGCGATGCCGCCCGCGACGGCGATTCCCTTGGCGGCAAAGAACGCCTTGGCCTGGCTCAGGGTCTCGGGATCGACGATGATGAGATCGCGGTGGACCTCGAGGTACACCTTGTCGACTTTCAGCTGTTTCTCGACCACCGCCCAATTCGTTTTCAGCCACTCCAGGTCCTTCATTTTCTGGACCTCGTAGGCGCGAACGTAGACAGCGACCTGGAAACTTTGGTACTGGCCGGCGGCCAGATTGGCCGCGCCCAGACTGAGCGCGAGGGCAAGCCTCAGGGGTTTGGCAGGCATGAGCGATGGGACAGGATTTTGGAACGTGACCGGAGGGATGGACGCACGGGGCCGCCAGCGCGGCCGGCCTGGGCTTCATCCGATCCGCCCAACTTGCAGCCCGGGTTTGCGGACCGCAACTGTTGCTTTGCGCTTGCTAAAGAATAAACGGCCCGGCCGACTGCCGTTCCTCCCCCCGCATGCCCATCCAACGTGTCACGATGGCCGACGTCGCCCGCGTGGCGAAGGTCCACCAGACCACGGTGTCCCTCGCCCTGCGCAACGATCCGAGGCTGCCGCGCGCCACGCGCCTCCGCCTCCGCGCGCTGGCCGAGGGCATGGGCTACCGTCCGGACCCGATGCTTTCGGCACTGAATTTTTACCGGACTTCCCGGGACGCGGCCAAGCCGCAGCCGTCGATGGCGTTCATCCTGCGTTCCCGGGCGAATTTTCCCGCCGAGAAGTTCTTCGCCGTTGAGCAGTTTCTGCAGGGCGCCCGCCGCGCCGCTGAGCGGATGGGCTACCGCCTGGTTCCATTCCCGATCGAGAACACCGCCGCGGAGGGGGCCCGTCTGAGCCGCATTCTCAAGTCGCGGGGAATTTTGGGGATCATCATCGGCGCGCTCGATGCCGGCGTCCGCGAGCTCGCGATGGACTGGGATTACTTCAGCGGACTCTGCATCGAGTCGCAGCACCTCGGTCTTTCCCTGCACACGGTCGCCAACAATCAGAGCGGCAGCACCCGCACCGCCGTCCGGCGCCTTTTCGGGCTGGGGTACAGAAGGATCGGCCTGGCAGTGGGAGAGATTGAGGAGATCTCGCTCGGGAAACCCTTCACCGCGGGCTATCTGGTCGAAGTCAACGAGCATCGGGGTCTGCGGAGCATCCCCCCGCTCTTGCTTCATTCCGAGGATCCCGCCGTCACCGCGGCGAAACTCGGCTCGTGGGTTCGCCGGCACCAAATCGATGCGGTGCTCAGCAACTGGAGCAACGTTCCCAGCCTGCTACGAACGGCCGGGTTGAGCATCCCCCGTGACGTCGGAGTCGCCACCCTGGATTACAATCCCCATCGTGGCGCCGCCGCCGGGATCCGCCAGAGCCATGAACTGGTCGGTGAGCGGGCCGTGGAAGCGCTGGCGCTTTTGATGAAAACCAACCAGCGGGGTCTGATCAGCCTGCCCAACACCACCTTGGTCGACGGACTCTGGCAGGACGGCCCGGAACTCCTGCCAAAGTCGCCCAAAGGTAGCCGGGCCTAGTGTAGTGTCACGGA
>CAVRNM010000036.1:0-24200 GCA_963722225.1 uncultured Verrucomicrobiae bacterium | reverse complement strand
TCCGGGCCGATGGCGCCCCTCCTGCAGCAGATCGAACAACGTGGTGTCACCAAGATCTTCTTCCAAGTACACTCCGGCAGAGAGGTCCTCGGCATAGATTTCCGGCACCGGCAGGGCCGCCGCCCGAAAATGGCGCGAGAAGCCCACGAACGCGGCGTTTTCCTCGCGGTCGGTGTGTTCGACGCCAATGGCCGTGCGTCCGTCGCGGGCCCGGAGGCGGAAGAGTTTCCGGTCGGAACCATGCGCCAGCAACGGAATCACCTCGCTCGGCGAAGCGCCGAACCGCTGGGTGAAGAGATCTGCAAGACGGGCATGCATTTAATGCACTCGGGCCAGGGGGTTCAGCCACGCAGGAAGAGGCTGAAATCAAGCTTGATCGAAGATTGGACCGCGGATGAAAAACTCCAGCCATTTCGGGCTGTTGGCCCATCCGAGCGGGTCCGTTCTCTTACTTCCGATATATGGAGGTTGATGGCGGCCCGTGAGGGACTCGCTTCCTCACCTGTCCTGCTCAGTTTTGAACAGCTGCGCGATGTGAGCAGCAAGCAAGTCGTATACGAGCCGGCGTTGCTCGGCAAAAAAAACTTCGATTTGGCCTTCGTGATACCGATAGATGAAACGATGTGCGCCGACACGCAGACGGTAGAAGCCTTCGTATTCGCCTTCCAGCGCCTTGATGTCTCCGTCGGGGAGCACGAGTATCGCGGCCTTGCAGCGCCGGCGCGTTTCCGGAGCCATTGCCCGGACGTAATCCGACACTGATTCGGCGACGACTACCGGAATCTTGCTCAAAGGGATGAGGCCGGACGGAACTTGACCTTACCGGCATGGAGTTTTTCAACCGTAGCCGCGAACCGGGGGTTGGCCGCAAGTTCCAGCGTCTCAAGCAAGGCACTCAGGCGATCATCAGAAATCACGTGGGCCACCGGTTTCTCGTGGCGTGTGACCGTGACGAGCGCGCCCGACTCGGCGGCGCGCACGGCGGCGGCGGTATCGCGCTGCAATTCGCGAATGGTGTATGTATTTTTCACACGAAAAATATGACGCGCACCACTCTGCGTGTCAAGCGACCTCAATGCGATAAGCCCGAAAGGGCCAGGCTCAACCCGGCGGGGGCATACGGAAACAGAGGGTCAAATTGTAACGAACAACCTCCAAACCAAAATATCCGATTTTCCGAGGCTAACCGCACTAGGAGGCTGTCGGACTTCCGTCCGGGCAGCCTCCTATTAGCAGCCTGAAGGGCTCGAAGCCCGACAGGCTGCAAGGGTCAGTGCCTTTCCGGACCGGCTCACAACGGGCGGCTGGCAATCGTGACGCGTCGGGTCAGGACCTGCGAATGGGCTGCGGCGAGAATCCACCAATAGCTGGCGGCGGATATCCCGGTCGGCGGATGCAGCCGGCCTGCTTCATACGCCGCCACCAGCCGCGCGCCTTCGTCGTCGAGCACCCGAACCATGACCTCGGCGACCTCCGGAAACGAGTGACCGTAGGCATCGTCGGCCACCGGGGAAACTGCCCTGGCCAGATGCTCGGTGTCGGCCGACGGCGGAAGCGACTGGGCAGGAGTTCCGCCCGCCGGCCCGCCGCCGAGGGGCACCGCCTTTGCCGGAAAGACCACGCGCAAATTTCCTCCATCGCGCACGTAAAGCCGCACTCCGAAATCGATCACATTGTCCACCAAGACCGAGCCGAGAGGCGGCCGGAGAAGGTTGCCCGGATCGCCAGCAGTGCCACTCGGCGCCATGTAGGCCGTCGCTGGCGACGCCCCGGGATCAAGGTCATAACCCGATTCGAAAACGCCAGGCGCGCCGCCCGCGGTCTTCGTGCGACGCACCTCCGCCCGAAACAGCAGATAATGCTGCTCGGAAGTGGCGCTCGACGTGACGTTCTGGCGTATGATCTGGTAGCCGACGGCCACTGGAGCCGGAAGTTCGGCGGCACTCGCATTCGAATCTGCCTTGGTCGTAAAGAACCGCAGCCAGACCCCGGCAACGCCAAAGCGTGCCTCCTCCCAGGACGATGCTGCAAGATTGAGTGTGCCCGGATGGACGTTGCCAGGTTTGCCTTGGGTGCTCGCCGCCGCCGGGCGCCATTGCCCCGACTGGTTCGTATCCGGGAGAACGGTCACAGCCAGCCAGACATTGCCATCCGCACGAAAGATGGCTGCCTCCAAATCTTGCGCGAGCTGCCCAAGGCCGAGCCGGGCCTCGGCTGCCGCCCGAAGTCGCCCCTCGGTTCGATTCCAATGATCCATCGTGCCCGATACGATCGTCAACAGTAGCGCCGCCAGCAGTGCGGTTAGGGCCGCGGCGAACAGCAATTCAAGGAGCGTAAATCCGCGCGCCGGCTGGTGTGGTGTTATCGCAACAAAAAGGCGGTGCGCGTGTCCGATGTCGCCCCGCCGTCGTGGGGCTCGGCAGGCCTCAACGCGCTCCGAGCGTCTTGCGGACAAGGCGCCCCACCTCAAACGCACAAAACCACTTGAAGCGGGCAGGAAGAAACCTGTAACCGGGGTCGCGCTCCTCTGCCAAACCTTCAGTGCGCAAGTCGAACCCTGCCTACCCGCAGAAGCCTTGGCGAAGGTGGGACCAGGCGCAGCGAGTCCGGCAACAACGGAAGCGCCGTCTGCTATGAGTCGGATCTCTCTTTTCATGGCGTGACCGCGAATGACAGGACCATCACACGGCGTTCGCCGACCGGAACTTCCCGCGCTGGATCGGCGTCGTATTCTGAGACGCCGGGCGTGGCCGGTCCCAGCGGGAGTTCGTAGGGCCACGTGCAGCGGGCATTCACGACCACGAAACCCAAATCGGCCGTCGTTTCCCACTCCGGCAGCCGGGTCACCTCGATAAGAAAATAGCGATCGCGATTGGCAATCCCGGGGAGGGCTGAATCGCCCAGCGACCGGTTCGCTGCAGGATCCGCCGTTTCAATACAACGCACGCGCAGGCCGTCACGCGTGCCCACGAAACACAGCGGCACCGCGGAGCCGCCGGGTGGAACGAGCTGGGTAAACCCAGCCAGGCCGAAGGAATCCTTCAGGCAATCGAGCTCGCATTGGATGCTTTCGCCTAAAGATGCGCTGCCTTGCGCGTCGCTCAGCTCGGCGGCCGAGTGCGTCGTCGCCGCCAGCAAACCAAGAACCGCGACCAGTGACACGGCGGCGAGACCAATTGCTACAACCACCTCGACCAGGGAAAATCCCTGCGCTGGTCGGATCCAGGCAACCGGGGTGCTCGTCACCCGCCGTGGCGGAATCTGTTTGGTGCTTCGTTGTCGGGCGCGCCGCGCCCGCTGTTTCCCGGATTGGTTGGTGCTTCGTTGTCGGGCGGGGTCGCCGCACCCCGCCATGTATTCTCTGAGTGGCCGCGAGCGCCAGCGAGTGGCTCCAGAGAAATTGGGAAATGCTGAAACCGGGAAACCGGGAAACCAATTCTGGCGGTTCGTTTCGGCGTTTTTCGCTTTCGCGATTTCCCAGCTTACCGATTTGAGCCGAGCGTTGTCGCCTCCCAAGGACCTGCTCATGGCCCAAGAGCCTCCGCATTGTTGATTAGCGTGAGCGCACCCGACGACCGGAGGAGCACCCCTCGCAGGTTGTCGGGATCATCCAGGGTCAAGACAGGAGCCACCGAACCGGTCGCAAGGTGCCCAATGGTCAGCAAGAGGTATCCTCCGCTGGTCGTGCCGCGAGGAGTGAATTGCACGCAATAACACGGAATGTCCGCCAGTCCGTTGATCGTCATGGATTGCGCGGACGCCGGAAGCGCCGTCGACCGCCGGGATGCCGGCCATGTGGGATTGCCGGGCACCCCTTCCGGCGCCGGCGGAACCACGTAGATGCCGGCGGGCAGCCAGACACCGGTCTCTTCCGCCAGCCAATTGCCCGGATTGGTGGGGTCCTGCGCGACGATCCGGACGAAACGAAGGTAGGTGCCGGTATCCGCCCGATCGGCGGAAACGGCGCAACGGGCGTCTTGCTGGTTAAGTGCCGCCCGGCTACGGGCCGCATCGAGCAGGCTGCAAAGCGTGGCTTGCGCCGACTGCAGCGACACCGATTCTCCCGGCTGGCGCAACGCCAGGCCAATTCCGGCTGCCAGCGAGGCCATTAACGCGACCACCACCAGAAGCTCGACCAGCGTGAATCCGGCGCCTTCCACTCGCTGACGCTCGCGGCTACGGAAATCTGAACCGCAAAAGGGCGCCGGAGGCGGACCAAGGTTTCCCAGTTTCACGGTTTCAGCATTTCCCAATTTCTCTGGAGCCACCCGCTGGCGCTCGCCGCTACGAGAATATGAACCACGAAAGAGCGTCGAATGCGCATTAATGTTTACGCGTTTCACGATTTCCCGGTTTCCCAGTTTCACGGTTTCTCTGCAGCATTCATTTCCAGCTCAGGATCAGATCAGATTGGCTGGCGCCCCTGCCAGCGGAGTAGATCAGCACCGTGGCCCGCACGCCCGCGGCAGGCAGATCTGCTTCCGCCGGCACCACGTTGATCCCGCTCTGGGCCGCGGTGACGGCGACGACGGTTCCGTCATCGCCGGGTTTGACAAGCCCGTCGCCGTTTCTGTCCACGAGGAGCCCGATCTCGGTATTGCCAAACGCATCGCACAATAGGCCGCGGCTGCTGCCATCCATGCCTCCGTCAGGATCCGCAGGATCGGCGAATTCACCCGCAGCGAAGGAATAGAAGGCGATCCGCTTCGCATTCCCGTTGAGATCGGCGGCGTTGGTCACAGCGGATCCATCCACGTTGCGGCCGCTCAACGTCCGCACGAATTTCACCGTGTCGGCCGTGCTTCCCAGGCGCCCGTTCGTCGCCACATCGGGAAAGTAGCCGTATTCCTGGCGAAATTGCTCAAGGGCGGCAGTCCATTGGGCGAATTGCGCGCGGGTTTTCGCCTTCAAGGCGGCCGACCGCGCGGCTCCAAGCGTGGGCAGCAGGATGCCGGCGAGAATAGCGATGATCGTCATCACGCCGAGCAATTCGAGGACCGTAAAGCCGGCGGTTTGGCGCCGGCAGACCAGGAAACCGTGAAACCCAGAAATCCGGAAACCTTCGTCCGCCTTTGGTACCTTTGGGTTTCTCAACCTCCCGTGGCTGCGAGCGCCAGCGAGTGGATCACCCGCAGCAGCCGGATCATCCGCCGTTTGTTTCATTGGCCCGAATAGATATTGTCGGTGTTTTCGGGCGCGGTCAGATCCGGGGTTCCCGCGGTTGCTCCGGAGACCGGAGGATCGTCCGGTTTGACGCTGCCATCCGGGCCGCCGGAGAAAAGGGCATAGCCCGGCACCAGACGGCCGCCCAGCAAGCGCGTGAAATAGACGTAGTGGTACGGCTGGCCCCAGGGATCGAGCAAGCCGTTGCCCGGCGCCGCTGGGTCGGGACCCCGCAAAACAAAGCTCCCAGCATCGATGAATGAGCGCCCCGGCGGATCGAGAGTGCAACGCTGCGGCCCGCGCCGGCCGGTCAGCGACTCAAAGATTTCCGCTGCGTCGACGGCGGCCGGGTAGTCGCCGTATTGGCCACGCCAGGCCTCGATCGCCTGCGCCAGGACGGCCAATTCAGCTTTCGCCCGCGCCCCGGCGGCGCGCTCGTGTGCACCACAGGCCAGGCCAAGGACAGACCCGCTGAGAATCGCAGCGATAGCTACGACGAAGAGGATTTCGACCAGCGTGAACCCACACGCTGCTTTACGTAGCGTTGTCGAAACAAAAAGGTGGTGCGCGTTGGCCTCAACCCGCTCCGAGCGTCTTGTGGACAAGCCGCGCCACCTCAAACGCAACCAACCATCCAGACCCTGCTTCCGCAGCCCGCTGTAGGGCGGGATCGCCGGATCCTGCCGTTTCATCGAGTGCAGCGGGGTTCGGCGACCCCGCCCTACACTACCGCACCACACAGTCCAAAGAGCTGTTCGCGAAATCGGCATTTCTGCCCTGTTGTCAGGCGCGGCGGAGTGCGGCGACCCCGACCGGCAACGCCGCACCGGACGGCCCGTGGAACAGCGCGACGAGGACGCCGCACCTCCAGCCTTCACATGGGCAAGCACAGACCGCTGAACGGGCGCAAACATAGGGGATGGTTCCGATCGGGCAACCACCCCGGGCGATCTACAAGCGGAATTTCTCCTCCCTCTAGCAGCCTGTCGGGCTTCGAGCCCTTCAGGCTGCTAATAGGAGGCTGGCCGGACGGAAGTCCGACAGTCTCCTAGCCTACTCGTCATGCTGGAGCGTGGCGACGACCGCGAAATCCTCCAGCGTGGTAGTATCGCCCTTCACCGCGCCGCCAGCCGCGATTTCCTTGAGAATGCGGCGCATGATCTTCCCCGAACGGGTTTTTGGCAGACCCGCCGCGAAGCGGATGTTGTCGGGTTTGGCCAGCGATCCGATCTCCTTGGCCACATGATTGCGCAATTCCTCCTTCAACGCCTCCGTCGGCACAATGTCTGATTTCACCGTGACAAATGCCACCAATGCCTGGCCCTTGAGATCATCGGGGCGGCCGACGACCGCCGCCTCTGCGACCGCCGGGTGCGAAACCAGTGCACTTTCCACCTCGGCCGTGCCGATTCGATGGCCGGCGACGTTGAGCACGTCGTCGATCCGGCCGACGATCCAGAAATACCCGTCTTCGTCCTGCCGCGCGCCATCGCCCGTGAAATAGGCGCCCGGAACTTCGCTCCAATATTGCCGCTGGTAACGCTCGTCGTCGCCCCACAGGGTTCGCAACATGGAGGGCCAGGGGCGGGTGATCACGAGTTTGCCGCCGGTGTTGCGCGGGACTTCGTGGCCTTCCTCATCGACGACCTTCAGCACAACGCCAAAGAACGGCAGCGTGGCCGAACCCGGCTTCGTGGGAGTGACCCCCGGAAGCGGCGTGGCCATGATTGCGCCGGTTTCCGTCTGCCACCAAGTGTCCACAATCGGGCAGCGTTTCTTCCCAATCGTCCGTTGATACCACATCCACGCTTCCGGATTGATTGGTTCGCCGACCGTGCCGAGCAGCCGCAGCGACCGAAGATGATGGCGCTTCACGTGGTCATCGCCCCAGCGCATGAAGGCCCGGATGGCGGTCGGCGCCGTATAGAAGACCGTGACGCCGTGGCGGTCGATGATCTCCCAGAACCGGTCGGGCGCGGGATGATTGGGCGCCCCCTCGTACATCATCACGGTGGCGCCGTTGGCAAGCGGACCATACACGACGTAGCTGTGGCCGGTCACCCACCCGATATCAGCGGTGCACCAGTAGACGTCGGTATCCTTGATGTCGAAGACGTATCGCGTCGTCAACGCCACCCCGAGCAGGTAGCCGGCGGTCGTGTGAAGGACGCCCTTGGGTTTTCCGGTCGAGCCGCTGGTATAGAGGATGAAAAGCGGGGTTTCAGACTCGTGCGCCGGGGCGCGGTGCACGTCGGAAGCCTGGCTCATGAGCTCGTGCCACCACAGGTCGCGGCCCGCGGTCATGACGACTTCGTTGACACAGCGCTTCAGGACAATCACGTGCTCCACGCTGGGCGTGTTCGGCAGGGCGCGATCGACGCTCGACTTGAGTTCAATGACCCGGCCGCGGCGCCAGCCGCCATCGGCGGTGATGATCAACTTCGCCTGGCAATCGTTGACCCGGTCCTTGATCGCCTCCGCGCTGAACCCTCCGAAAATAACGGTGTGGACCACGCCGAGCCGGGCGCACGCGAGCATCGCAATCGCGGCCTCCGGGACCATCGGCAGATAGATGGCCGTCCGGTCGCCTTTCTTCAGGCCGAGCGACGCCAGCACATTCGAGAACCTGCAGACCTCGCGATGAAGCTGCCGGTACGTCAGGGTTCGTACATCGCCAGGCTCGCCTTCGAAAATAATCGCCGCCTTGTGTTCACGGGGGGTGCCGAGGTGGCGGTCCAGACAATTCTCCGCCAGGTTTAAATAGCCTCCGGAGAACCACTTGGCATGCGGCAGCGCCCATTTGAGAACCGACTTGAAGGGCCGGCGCCAGAGGAGATTTTCCTTGGCCTGCCGACCCCAGAATTTTTCTGGAGCGTTGACAGACTCGGCATAGAGCCTACGGTATGCGGCGAAACTTCCGAGGTTCGCTTGGCCTTTGAACTCGGCCGAGGGCTTGAATACTCTGCCCTCACGAGAGACTGAGGTAATCGTTAAATCGGTCACAAGTAACCTGAGTTTTGGGTTTGGGACTGCGTTATAGTCCCCTTACACAATGCAAGGTTAGCTTGGTCTCAAGCGAACGGAGGTTTTTTTGGAACATTATGGAAAACAATCCGACGCCGCCCGCCGCGGCCGCTCCGGCGCCCTCCGCCAGCCTCCCCGCTCCGTCTGAAAATGTCGTACGAGTTGAAGGCATTCTCGACCTCGACAATAACAAGGCCGGCACGCTGCTGGATATTTCGCGCAGCGGCAAACACCGCCCGACTGATCCCTTCGTCCCCCGCGAGCTGATCCGCCGCTTCAAGCTGAAGCAGGGCAGCGTCATCACCGCCACCGCCACCCCGGACGAACGCTTTCCCAACCCCAAGGTGCGCTTCATTGAGAAGGTCGACGGCCTGGAAATCGATGAACGGCGCCGGCAGGCCGACTTCACGCAGCTGACGACCATCACGCCGAACCAGCAATTGAAGCTCGAGATGAAGGACCATCGCATGACGACCCGCGCGATGGATCTGTTCTGCCCCCTCGGCAAGGGAACCCGGGGACTGATCGTTTCGCCGCCCCGCGCCGGCAAGACCACCCTGCTCCGTGACATCGCGCTCGGCGTGCTGGAGAATCACCCGGAATGCCACGTGATGATCCTGCTCGTCGACGAACGCCCCGAGGAGGTTACCGATTTCAAGCGCAGCGTCCCCGCCGAGGTGTGGGCCTCCTCCAACGACGAGAACGTCGAGAATCACCTCCGCATCGCCGATCTTTGCATCGAACGCGCCAAACGCCTGGTCGAGGCCGGCAAGGACGTCGTCCTGATGCTTGATTCGCTGACGCGCCTCGCCCGCGCTCACAACACCCAGCGAAACTCCGGGCGCACCGGCTCCGGCGGCCTGGATGTGCGCGCGCTGGAGAAGCCGCGCCAGCTTTTTGCCGCCGCCCGCAAGACCGAGGAGGCCGGTTCGCTCACCATTATCGCCTCCATTCTTGTCGAGACCGGGAGCCGGATGGACGACGTGATCTTCCAGGAATTCAAGGGCACCGGCAATATGGAGATGGTCCTCGATCGCAAGTGCGCCGAGATGAGGATCTGGCCGGCGATCAACATCGCCGCCTCCGGCACGCGCAAAGAGGAGATGCTCATCGACGCGAAACGGCTTGAGGGCATCCATTTCTTCCGCCGGGCCCTGGTCCCGCTCAAGATTGAGGAGGCCGCCGAAACCATGGTGGGCCGCCTCTCCAAGACAAAAACCAACGACGAGTTCCTCAAGCTGATCGCGCGCTGATCCGCGACGGGATGCCTGCGAGTGCATCCCGATCTCGTGGACGCCCGCAGTTCAGGGAACAGTCTGCCGTTTTGTTGTAGGGCGGGGTCGCCGGACCCCGCCTTGATGAAATGGCCGAATCCCGCGATCCCGTCTTAGCCATGCAGCCGGATGCAGGGCGGGATCGCCGTACTGAGCGCCACAAGGCGCGACATCCGCAATCCCGCCATCTTCCGAGAGTGGCGGGATACGGCGACCCCGCCCTACAACGCCCCACTGAACGGTGCGTCGAACTACAAGCAAGAATCGCCCTGACTCCTAGTAAACAGCGCTTGCGTTGTAGCCGGCCTCGCTGAGGCCGGTCCGGGGTCGGCAACCCCGGCTACAAGTTTCTTCCCGTCCGAAGCAAAACGCGTTTTGCCGTGGAGGCTGCATCGATCCGGCTTGGATCCAACTGGATTATTCTCAAGCAGAGTCACCTGACTGTAACGTTTTCCGACGGTGCGATCGGATCAGAAGGAGCTCCATCCCTCTATGTTTCAGGTCATGTTAAAGTTACGTTACGGATTGTTGCCTATTAGAATGTCTTGTTTTCCGACACTACGAACAATCAGAGTCAGTAATAACATATGGCTTCAAAATGTCAGTAAATCATTACACATCCGCGTATTAGGAATAAGATGGAGATGGAATGTCGCTTACTTGCAGTAATAGATTAAGACGCTTGTCGCTCTGCCGTAAGGTAATCGAGGAGTGTCAGGATTGCGACAAATTGCTTGCAGTATGAGGTGTTTCCTCTACGTTCTGCAACCCCTCACCGCAAACTGATGAACACTCCTCAGACAGCTTGTTCAAGTATTCGGAGCTGGAATTGGATTGCTTCTCGAGGGGTGGACGCGGCGCGGGAGTGGATGTTCCGTTTGAGTTGGGAGCTCGAGGCGGCAGTTTCACTCGTGGTCTTTGCTTCGATTTCGATGGGTGGGGCGCGTCAGCAATGTCGCGTGGGCATCGCGCGATAGAAGCCGCGGCGAAAAAACGGGACCGGACACTAATGCGCTGGCAATCAGTTCAATTTCTAACTGTCACGACCAACACTACTGCAGGAAAGATCGGTGAGAACTATCGGTAAGAGCGCGTGAGTGCTTGAAACTGGCCGAGGGGCCAGGGGGCGTGTCTGTGCTTAAATATTGGTGAATTCAACTCAATCGGCGTCCGCCAAAATGCGGAAATGCACCGAAATGGCGGCAGCTTGTCTGCAGTCAGCGGTGATCAACGAACAATCATGAACTGGCACTGCATCCATACCCGGCCAATCAAAGAGAACCGGGCCGCGGAGTATCTCCAGGAGATGCTGGGGCTTGAGACCTATTATCCACGCCTGAAACGCCAGAAAACGATCAGGCGGGTGCGCCGCATTGTGACCAGTCCGTTGTTTCCCCGGTATTTGTTTTGCCGTTTTGACCTGGGGGAGCATTTCCGGGCGGTGCGCTACGCTCCGGACGTCATCAACGTGGTAACCTTTGGCGACCGCCCGGCGATCGTGAACGACAGCATGATCGAAGAGCTGAAGAGCTGGGCCGGCGAGGCGGTCGACATCATCACCCTTCAACCCTGCCTGAGTCCTGGCGACCTCGTCGAAATCACCGATGGGCCGATGCAGGGCTTGCAGGCGGTCATTCTCCACGAAACCAACGATCGCGAACGGGTCGCCGTCTTGCTGTCGATCCTCGAATGCGGGGCCAAGATGATGATTAACCGCTCGCAACTCGCTCGCGTCAGCTGAAAACCGGGCAAATCCAGCGCGGCTCCAATTCCGAACCGCTCTTCCCTATCCACTCCAGCCGCTCCTCCACCCCCTTTCCTCCCATGCATCTTCCTCCCATGCATACTGCGAGCAATCCTCCCTTCGGACGGCCCGTTGCCAAGCCCGACCCAGATCGATTGCCTACCTGGAAGCGTGCGATCGACATCGGATGCTGCCTGGCAGCGTTGCCGTTGCTTGCCCTGTCTACTTTGGCGATGGCGCTGATGACGAAGCTCGCGTCGCCTGGGCCGATCTTCTTCCGCCAGGAACGCGTCGGTTATCGCGGCCGGAGGTTCATGTGCTACAAGTTCCGCACGATGAAATGCAGCGCAGACACGGGGGTGCATCAGGCGCACCTCACCAATCTGATGCACTCGAATGCGCCGATGGTGAAGATGGACTCCCACCGTGATACCCGGCTGATTCCCGGCGCCTGGCTCCTGCGTGCCTCGGGTCTCGATGAATTGCCGCAGGTGATCAATATTCTGCGAGGCGAGATGAGCGTGGTCGGACCCCGGCCCTGTGTGCCGTACGAATACGAGCAATACCTGCCCTGGCAGTTGGCCCGATTTGACACTTGGCCGGGCTTGACCGGGCTATGGCAGGTCTCCGGTAAGAACCGGCTCACGTTTGAACAGATGATCCTGCTGGACATCCAATATGCGAGAACCAGGTCTTGGTGGCTGGATCTGAAGATCATTCTCCTGACCGTGCCCGCCCTCCTTTCCCAGATCACGGATACCCAGAAATCGCGAAAGGCGGCGGCGCCTGCTTCGGCGTCCACATCGGCCCCGACCTCCCGATCGCCAGTGCCAGGGACCGTCCGCTGATCCATCTCCGTTCCGTGCAGATCTAATCGCGCTTCAAGACAATCTTATGAGATCTCCCACCAAGATCGGTGTCGTCGGCTGTGGTTATTGGGGGCCTAACCTGATCCGCAATTTTCGTTCCCTCCATGACTGCTCGATGAAGGTCATGTGCGACGTCAGCGAGGACCGGTTGAAGCATCTCCGATCCCTCTATCCGGAAGTCGAGGCGGAAACCAATTTCCAGCAAATGCTCAGTGGCGCCAACGTGGACGCCATCGCGGTGGCCACCTCGGTGAAGCTGCATTTTCCGATGGCCAAGGCGAGTCTGTTGGCCGGCAAGCACACGCTTATCGAAAAACCCCTTGCCTGTTCCACGGCCGAGTGTGAGGAGCTGATCGCAATCGCCCGGAAACAGGGCCTGGTGTTGATGGTGGGGCACACGTTTCTTTACTCGGCGCCCGTTCGAAAGATCAAGGAGATCGTGGACCGGGGCGACATTGGCGAAATCAGATACATCGCCGCCCGGCGCCTCAATTTGGGCCTTTTCCAGAAGGACATCAACGTCGCCTGGGACCTGGCCCCGCACGATCTCTCCATCATTCAATACATTATGCAGGAGAAGCCCCACAGTATCAATTGCCGGGGCGCGGCTCACGTCACCCCCGGGATCGAAGACGTGACGTCCATGAGCCTGCAGTTCTCCAAGGACCGGTCCGCCATTATCCACAGCAGTTGGCTCGATCCCCGCAAGATCCGGGACATGACCATCGTCGGCAATAAGCGGATGATCGTTTACGATGATTTGGCGCCCCAGGAGAAGATCAAGATCTTCGACATCCGCGTCGAACGGCCGCCGCACTATGACACGTTTGCCGAATTCCAATATGCCTATCACTATGGCGACACGTACAGCCCGTACATCAAGCAGGACGAGCCGCTGAAGACCGAGTGCCAGCACTTTCTCGAATGCATCAGGGACAAGGTGACCCCGCTGACGAGCGGAACCAACGGTTTGGACGTTGTCCAGATCCTCGAGGCATCTTCCGCGTCGTTGAAAAAAGACGGCGCTCCGGTTGAGCTTTCCGCCGGGCGAAATGCCCAGCATTCCCGCCCGGGATTTCCCCTGCCGACCGAACCGGCCGCCCCCGTCCAGCCTGGTGGCAACGGTGAACCCGCAGCCGGCAAGCGGCTCGATTAATCGCCGCGAGCCACCGCCTAGTCGGAGCGATGAAGTTAACGTGGCGCGGCTTGTCCACAAGACGCTCTGGGCGCATTGAGGTCTGCCGAGTCCCCCGACGGCAGGGCGACATCGGACATGCGCCCCACCCGCTTCCCCTCACTTTCACTTCCTGTTTTTCGGCTTCACGATTTCACGATTTCACGGTTTTTCCCTTCACTCCACTCTCACTCTCTGTTTCCCGGCTTCGCTTGAGGGGATTCGTCATTTGATCGGATTGGCGCGTTAAGGATAACGCGCCCTACCCGTTCGCATTTTCGCTTTCCGATTTCAGCCCCAGAGTTTCCCCCTCACTTCCACTTCCTGTTTCCCGCTTTCACGATTTCCCGATTTCCCGCTTTTTCCCCTTACCTTCACTTTCCCTTCTTGTTTCCCAGTTTCCCGATTTCCCGATTTCCCGCTTTTCACCCATGCCCCTCCAGCCCAACCAACAGATCGCCCCAAATGTGAAACTCGGCGCGGGCGTCCGCATTTTCGGCTTCGTCAACCTGTATGGCTGCGAAATTGGCGATGAGGCGAAGATCGGCACCTTTGTGGAGATCCAGAAAGGCGCCCGGATCGGCAAGCGCTGCAAGATTTCGAGCCATACGTTCATTTGCGAGGGAGTGACCCTCGAGGACGAGGTGTTTGTTGGACACGGGGTGACGTTCACGAACGACCGGTATCCCCGGGCGACGAACGCAGACGGGAGCCTGCAGACCGATGCCGATTGGAAGTGCGTCCCGACCCTGGTCAAACGGGGAGCCGCCATCGGATCAGGCGCGACCTTGCTTTGCGGGATCACCATTGGCGAAGGTGCCACGGTGGGCGCAGGCAGCGTGGTGACCAAGGATGTGCCGCCCGGAGCCATCGTTGCCGGCAATCCAGCCCGGGTGATGAAGCAACCGAAAGCGCAGTTAGATTAGGGCAGCCTGTCCGTGCGGCCTTGTAGGGCGGGGTCGCCGCACCCCGCCGCGCTTGATGAATCCGCGGGATCCGGCGATCCCGGCTACAGCTGTCTCCTAAGAAACAGCTCTTGCGTTGTAGCCGGCCTCGCTGAGGCCGGTCCCGCCTTCGCTGAAGCTTCGGCGGGCAGGCGATCCCGGCTGCAAGTTTCTTGCCGTCCGAAGCAAGACGCGTTTTGCCGTCGGGGGCCGCATAATATCGGCTTAGATCGACACCCCCAACGCTCTCCGTGTCTAGGTGCCAGATACCGCCCAAGCCTTAGCACCCTTGGCGTGAGGGAATCCACTATTTGATTCATTTGGCGCGTTAAGGATAACGCGCCCCACCCTTTCGCGCCCACTCTCACTTTCACCTTCACTGTCACTTCCTGTTTCGCGGTTTCACGGTTTCAAGGTTTCACGATTTTCAGCCTCACTCTCACTTACTTTTTCCCGGTTTCTCGATTTCACGATTTCCCGATTTCATCCGTTTTCCGCCCCCGTTTCACGGTTTCCTGGTTGTCAGCAGCCTTCCCGATTTCCCGGTTTCACGATTTTCCGCCTCACTCTCCCTTCTCGTTTCGCGGTTTCCCGATTTCACGATCTCTCGTTTTTAGCATGAAAGTCCCGTTCCTCGATCTAAGAGCACAGCATGATCCCCTCCGCGGGGAGATTATGGCCTCCCTCCAGGAGGTCATCGATCAGAGCGCGTTTGCCGGCGGCCCGTTTGTGGCAAAGTTCGAGGAGGACTTTGCCGCCTACTGTCGGACCCAGTTCGCCATCGGGGTCGGCAACGGAACGGATGCCCTGTGGCTGGCGCTCCTCGGCCTCGGCATCGGCCCGGGTGACGAGGTGATCACGGTGCCCAGCACGTTTATGGCGACGGCGGAAGCCATCAGTTATTGTGGCGCCAAGCCCGTGTTCGTCGACATCGATGAGCGCACGTTCACCCTGAACCCCGCCCTGCTGGAACGCGCAATCACCCCGCGAACCAAGGTCATCATCCCCGTGCATCTGTTCGGCCAGATGGCGGACATGGATCCCATCATGGAAATCGCCCAGCGGTATCAGTTGCCGGTTATTGAAGACGCCTGCCAGGCGCATGGGGCTGAATACAAGGGTCGCAAGGCCGGCTCAATCGGAACCGCAGGCTGCTTCAGTTTCTATCCCGGGAAGAACCTCGGTGCCTGGGGCGAAGGCGGTGCCGTCGTAACCAATGATCCGGCGCTAAACCAGAAAATCCGCGTCCTCCGCGACCACGGCCAGAACAAGAAATACCACCACTCTGACATCGGCTGGAATGGACGGATGGATGGGATTCAGGGCGTGGTATTGCGGATCAAGCTAAAGGGGTTGGATCGCGGCAACGCCGCCCGCCGTGCGCATGCCCGCGTTTACGACGATCAACTGGCCGGCCTCCCGGGCTTGATCGTAACGCCTCCGGCGGCGTACGGGGTTCCGGTCTACCATATCTACGCCATCCGCGTGACCGGGAGAGACCGCGTTCTGCAGGCCCTCACCGAACGGGGAATAGGATGTGGAATCCACTATCCCATCCCGATCCATCTCCAGGAAGCCTACCGCAGTCTGGGATTGGGTGCCGGCTCATTTCCAATCGCCGAGCGCTGTGCCAATGAATTCCTTTCCCTCCCCATGTTTCCGGAACTCACTCCCGCGCAGATCGACACGGTCGTGCACGAGGTCAAATCGGTGATGTCCGCAGTGACGAGCCCGGCAGGAGATCCAGTCGGCGCCGTTCGCTGAACCGAGAATCTTGGCCACATAAGGCGCACACGGCACAAAAGAAGCGCCGCAAGCTCCGTCAGGTCCCTTCAAACTGAACCCTTATGTGCCTTTTGAGTCTCACGTGCCTATGTTGCCTCCGTGTCTCTGTGGTTAAAGAACATGCGGCTCCTTCACGCGAGATGAGTCACGAATGAGTCCCGCTGACGACCACGGGCCTATCGCAGACCTGCCGCCTGCAGCCGCGATCCACGGCGGCGACCTCGCCGTCCGGCGAATGAACCCGCTGGATGATCCCCGATGGGATGCCGGGTTAGCGGCATTTACGGGCGCCTCATTGTTCCACAGTTCGAACTGGGCCCGTGTATTACATGACGCCTACGGCCTAACACCGGTCTATTTCACCCTTGGCGATCCGGGGAATCGTCAAGCCTTGCTGCCGGTGATGGAGGTGAACAGCTGGCTAACTGGGAGACGGGGTGTTTCACTTCCCTTCACTGACGAGTGCACCCCGTTATGCCAAGAGGCTGCCTCAGGCGATCGGTTGTGGCGCGAGACGTTGGGTCACGCCCGAACCCGCGGCTGGAGATATCTGGAATGCCGCGGCGGGCGGTCATGGTTGGGCAATGTCCCCGCCTCCATGTCGTTTTGGGGCCACCGACTCGACCTGCGCGCAGGTGAGACAGCGTTGTTTGCCGGGATCGACAGCGCGGGACGGCGGGCGTTGCGGAAGGCCGTGCAAGCCGACCTTTCCGTGGAGTTTTCCCAAAGCCTCGAGGCCGTCCGGGAGTTCTACAGACTGCATTGTCTCACGCGAAAACGGCACGGTGTTCCGCCGCAACCGTTTGTTTTCTTCGCTAACATCCAGCGCCACGTTCTGGCACAGAACCACGGCTGGATCGTATTGGCCCGCCACGCCGGGGCTTTCGTCGCGGGTGCAGTCTATTTTCATTCCGGCAACAAGGCAGTGTACAAATTTGGTGCCTCCGACCAGAAGTACCTTGACTTGAGGTGTAACAACCTCGTGATGTGGACAGCCATCAAGAGATACGCCGGGGAAGGATTTGCCACCTTCGACTTCGGCCGAACGTCACTCGACAACGAAGGCCTGCGCCGTTTCAAACTCAGTTGGGGCACGACCGAATATCCGATTGACTACGTGTCTTATGACTTGCGCGCGGGTCGCTGGGCTGCCGCGAAGGGCCAATCCGCGCACTGGCACAACTCCATCCTCCGGCGCCTGCCAATTCCCGTCGCCCGGCTAATCGGTCGCGTGCTGTACCGACATATCGCGTAGCGAGCAGTGAGCAGTGAGTAGCGAGGAGAGATTGCTCTCTGCGATCCAGTTTCACGACCCTCAGCCGGATCGATGCAGTCAGGGCGATTCTTGCTCGTAGTTCGACGCACCGTGCGGTGGGGCGTTGTAGGGCCGGGTCGCCGCACCCCGCCACTCTCGGCAAACGGCGGGATTCGGCGATCCCGCCCTACATCCGACTGCATGGATTCGGCTTGGCGCACATTCGCGGTCAACTCTTTGTGGGTCTTGTGATCTTTTGCGGCCCGTCCGTGTCCTCGCCTCTTGCGCAAATTCCATTCGCATTCTCTTCGCACCTGACGTAAACCCGCACCCTTCATGGACGGCGACTCCCACCAACCTCCCGCTTCTGCTCGGCCCTCTGACGACCCGCGCGTAACCCGCCTTCCTAGAGCCAATCCGCGCTTCGTCGATGCGCCACCATCCACCCCCCATGCTCCGGCGATGACACTGGGCGACATTTATTACACCCTTTTCCGCCATAAGTGGAAGATCGTCCTCTGCTCGTTTGCAGGCGTCGCCGCCGCCTTTGGAGTCTACAAGTTGCGCCCGCCGCCGTACCAATCTGAGGCAAAGCTGTTCGTCCGCTATGTCATCACTGCGGGCAAGACCTTGGGTCCGGCCGGGGAAGCCGACCAGACCAAATCGCCGGATCAAGGTGGCGAAACGATCATGACCTCAGAGACGGAAATCCTTTCCAGCACGGATCTGGCCGCACAGGTGGCCAGAATCATCGGCCCGGAGATGATCCTGGCAAAGGCGGGAGGCGGCAAGACGGCCATCCGGCCTCAGGCGGACAGCGACAAGGATGCGATTGCCGCGACCAATGTGATCCAAAACGGCCTCACGGTCGAGGTGCCCACGCGCAGCAGTGTGATTCACGTTGGCTTCAAGCACCCGAATCCCGAGATGGTCCAACCGGTCTTGCGCGAACTCATCGTCCAGTACCTCAAAATGCATGTCGAGATTCATCGCGCGGTCGGCATCGTCGGCGATTTCCTGACCCAGGAGACCGACCAACTCCGCTCGCGCCTGGCCCAGACTGAGGATGAGCTGCAAAAGGCGCGGAATAAGGCCGGCGTGAGCTCGGTCGAGGAAGCCCGGAAGGCCTACGCTGACCAAATGGCCAAGATCAGGCAGGATATCTTCGACACCCAAGCCGAGTTGGCCGAGCGGTCATCGGTGTTTCAGGAAATCTCGAAGGGCGCGCCGGCTGCCGTCGCGCCTGCTTCGGACTCCGAGCCTGAGGTCACTCCCGCGCAGATGGCCGAGTACCGGAACGCCCTGGCCCGCGTCGACCAGTTCCGAAAGAAAGAACAGGATCTGCTGACCCAGTTCACCGAGGAGAGCACCCGCGTCAAGGGAGTCCGGGCGCAGCTGGCCGAAGCCGAAAGTCTCAAGAAGAAGCTCGAGGAAGAACATCCCGGTCTGACTCGTACTGTCGTGGCGGTCCCATCCTCCACCGCTGACGCAACCGCCCCGGCCGTCAATCTCGTGACGGAGGCAGCCCGCGTCAATGCCCTTCAAGCCAAGATCAAAGTACTCAATGCGCAACTGGAGGAAGTTCGGACTGACGCGACTCATCTCGACCAAATAGAGGGAACCCTTTCGGAGCTGCGCCGGAGAAAGGAACTCGAAGAGGCCAACTACAAATATTATTCAGCCAGTCTCGAGCAATCCCGGATTGACGAAGCGCTCGGCGCCGGCCGCGTATCGAACATCAGTCAGATTCAGACTCCAACTCCCCCGTCACGAGATTGGGCCAAAACGCTCAAACTGATGATGGGAGTCGCCGTAGGCGGCATCGGCGTCGGTCTTTCCTGGGCCTTCCTGATCGAGTTGTACTTCGACCGTTCCGTGCGGCGCTCGGTGGACTTCGAGCGAATGCTGGGACTCCACCTGTTCCTTGCCATCCCGGAGGTCGCCACAGCCAGCAAACGGGGGCCCCAAATGCCCTCGTCCAGACAATTGAGCCTGCCCCAGGGCGAGGACGCCACCACGCAAAAGGCGGGGCTGGTGGTCCCTGGTGCGACGTCCGCCACGGCGATTGTGCCGTGGAATCCTGCTGAGGCCCTGGATCCATTTCACGAAACGCTCCGGGACCGGTTGCTCAGCTATTTTGAGAGCAAGGGCCTGACCCACAAACCCAAGCTCGTTGCCGTCACGGGCCTCGCCACTGGTGCCGGCGTCACCACCACTGCGGCCGGCCTGGCCAAGACCTGCTCCGAAACAGGCGACGGGAACGTCCTGCTGGTGGACATGACCGTCGGCCAGGGGTCAGCGCAGCAGTTCTACAAGGGCAAGACTGTCTGTGGACTTGAGGAAATCCTGGACGCAAGGAGCAGTGCCAAAGTGGAGAGCAATCTCTATGTCGTTGGCGAGGAACCGAACAGCGACAAGCTCTCCCGTGCGCTGCCCAAGCGCTTCACCCAACTCGTACCGAAGCTAAAGGCGAGCGACTTCGACTACATCATCTTCGACATGCCTCCCGTCAGCCAGATCAGCATCACCCCGCGTCTCGCCGGGTTCATGGACATGGTGTTGCTCGTCGTCGAATCGGAAAAGACCGACAAGAACCTCGTGCAGAAGGCCACGGTGCTGCTCGCCGAGTCGAAAGCCCATGTTGGCGCAGTTTTGAACAAGACCAAGAACTACGTGCCCGAGCGGCTGCACCAGGACAATCTTGGGAATCTGTGACCCACGCGCTGCGCGCCGGGAAAGTGAGGGTGAAGGTGAGAGTGAAGGCAGAAAACCTGGAAACTCGGAAACCTCGAAACAGGGAAACGGGGTGCGGAGAATCTTGAAGCCGGGAAACTCTGAGGAAAATTAGTGATACTGTAGGCGGAACGGGGGAAGAAGAAATCGGAAATCGAAGATCGGAAATGCCTGCGGTATGGCGCGTTATCCCTGACGCGCCTGACAGATCAAATGATCGCCTGGGAACCTCCTATTGAGGATTCAGTATTGAATGGATACCGCTTCCAGAGCGAAGAACCGCATCCATTCCTTTGTGAAAGATCAATAATTCATCCAATCCAATTTTAGCCACAAGAGAACACAGGGAACACAAGGATTGTCCTTTGAGATCTTTGTGATCTTTCGTGGCCACAAACAGGCGCAGAAGGCTCAGGCGGTGCCCCGCCGCCAATTGGCCTCATGTGGACGCCAAGGGACTTGACGCCCCGATATTGATAGGGTATTAAAGTAATACCATGCCAGTTCTAAGCTTCAAGGTGGATCCTCATTCGGCGCAGCGGATTCGGGCCAATGCGCGCGCAGCGAAGTCATCGGTATCGGCCTACCTGCGGAAGGCGGCGCTCGGTCGAGACGACAGGAACCCCGTAAAGATCGTGCGGAATATCCACCCCGTCTCCGGTCTTCCTTTTAACGCGGCGGCCTCCCGGCGCGAGGTGACGGACGAAGAGATCCGCGCTGCGCTCGCTGATTTCCCGTGAACTACCTCCTCGACGTCAATGCCTTGCTCGCCTGGGAACACGCTAATTCACCCCATCATGCCGACTTTCACACCTGGGCAAAGAATGCGGGCCGCGGCAATCTTTGGACATGCGCGCTGAGTGAGCTTGGTTTCTTGCGTGTCTCGATGCAGGTGTTCGGTTACAGCCTGGCCCAGGCGACCGGGGCTTTGGCGTTACTGAAGAAGCACACCGGAGGGTTCGTCGACCTGGCCCCGTCCCCACGACTGCCCGCCTGGGCTTCGACCGCAGCCAGGACATCGGACGCCTATCTCATGCAGGTGGCGCAGGCAAACGGCATGCGTCTCGCGACCTTTGACACAGGCATCCGAGATGCGGGAGTCGAGTTGATCGGCGGCAAGAGCCGGTGAAGGCAAAAAGTGAAGGTGAAAGTGAGAGTAGGAGGGAAAACCGTGAAATCGTGAAACCTTGAAACTGGGAAACCCAGGGAAAAGGCGGAAGGCGGAAAACCGTGAAATCGTCAAATCGAGAAACTGGGAAACCCTGGGGAAAGGCGGAAGGCGGAACACCTGGAAACTCGGAAACCTTGAAATCGGGAAACGGGGTGCGAAAATCTTGAAGCCGGGAAGTCTTGAAACCCGGAGTTTAGGAAGGCGGGAAACTCTTAGGAAAATCAGGGATACAGTAGGCGGAAGGGGGAGGAAGAAATCGGAAATCAAAGATCGGAATTCGGAAATGCCTGCGGGTAGGGCGCGTTATCCCTAACGCGCTGTCCGAATCTACTGGTGAATTTCCTCACGAATCCAATCCAATTTTAGCCACAAGAGAACACAGCGAGCACAAGAGTAGTCCTTTGAGATCTTTGTGATCTTTCGTGGCCACAGACAGGCACAGGAAGCTCAGAAGGTGCCCCGCTGCCAGTCGGCCTCACGCAAAGGCCGCCAAGGACGCAAGGCCAGGTCCATGCGGAAGAATCTAACCACGAAACAATCGAATCAATCCGCCTATCTGTTCAAAGCTTACAGCTCTAATCTTAGAGCTCCGGCCTTCTCCTGAATCCGTGTGCTCCATGGGAATTCCCTTCTAATCATTTGCCACAGAAGGCACAAGATGCACCCAAAGGGACGCTGATCTCCGCTTTTCCAGTTTCCCGATTTCCCGATTTTCTCGCACCCCTCTCCCCTCTCACCTTCCCTCTCACTTTCCCTGCCTCCCGCTCCCCTCTCACTTTCACTCTCACTCTCACTTTTCTCCGCCACCCGCTTTCTTGCTTTTCCGCATCTTCGCTTCACTTTCATTTTTGTCGATGCTCCGCCGCCGTCTTTACTATATTCTGAAGCCTTATATCCCATGGGGTGTGCGCGTCGGCGTGCGCGGCTGGTTTGCCCGACGGAAGCGGAGGACATCCAAGGGCGTCTGGCCGATAGACGAGGCCGCCAGGCGCACGCCAGAAGGCTGGCCCGGCTGGCCGGAAGGAAAGAAGTTCGCCTTCGTCATCACCCATGATGTCGAGGGCCCGGACGGGCTCAAGAAGTGCCGCCAACTCGCTGAGCTCGAAATGCAAATGGGGTTCCGCTCCTCGTTTAATTTTATCCCGGAGGGCAGCTACACTGTCCCAGAAGATCTGCGCCAATGGCTAAAGGAAAACGGATTCGAAGTTGGAGTTCATGACCTAAACCACGACGGGAAGCTCTTCGACTCGCGCAATGGATTTAAGAATAAGGCACTGCGCATCAACGACTATCTCCGCGACTGGGGCGCGGTTGGTTTTCGCGCAGGCTTCATGCTGCGCAACCTCGAATGGTACCACGACCTCGACATTGACTACGACCTTTCAACCTTTGATACCGACCCTTTCGAACCAATGCCCGACGGCGCCGGGACGATCTTCCCCTTCTGGGTCCCTGCCCCCACTGGGCAGAAGTTTCAAGTCCCAAGTCCCAAGTCACAGGTCATCGGCCAAACATCCGATTCTAAAACGCCGCCCGGCCTTGGGTCTGAAACCTTCGACCTTCGACCAGAGACCTCCCCCTCCTCACGTTCACTGTCACCCTCACTCCCTCACGGCGCTGGGCGCCGCGGCTACGTCGAACTTCCCTATTCTCTTCCGCAGGACTCCACCCTGTTTTTTGTGCTAGGCGAAAAGACGCCAGAGATTTGGCTGCGGAAGCTCGATTGGGTGGTCGCACACGGCGGCATGGCACTGGTGAACGTTCATCCCGACTACCTCTGCTTTGATGCCGAAAGACCATCCCCATCGACCTTTCCCATTACGTTTTATAGTCAACTATTACAGTATGTTTCTTTAACATATGCTGGGAAGTACCTGAATACTACACCAAGGAATTTGGTTAACTGGGCCAAAGAGAATGCTCTACGCCTGCAGAGTACGGTTGTGTCTCCCTCGGCACCAACTGTGGCCACAGCGGAATCCCTCCCAACCACACCCAAAGAATTGCGCGGCAAACGGGCTGCAGTCATGGTCTACTCCGTGTTCCCGGCCGATTGTCGCGTCCACCGAGCAGCCTTGGCTATGATCGAGGCCGGAATGCAAGTCGATTTGCTCTGCATTTCTGAGACCGAAAGCGACGCCAGGAGAGAGGTCGTGGACGGCGTGAATGTATTTCGTCTTCCAATCAGGCATCGGCGGGACAGCAAGCTTTCCTATCTTCTGCGATACGGCCGATTTTCCCTCTCGTCATTTTGGTTCCTGACGCACCGCAGCCTGCGTCGGCGGTACGATATCGTCCATTGCCACAACATGCCGGATTCCCTCGTTTTTGCCGCCCTGATTCCAAAGCTTCAAGGAGCCGGCATTGTTCTCGATCTGCATGACCCGATGCCTGAATTGATGATGAGCATTTATGGACTTAATCCCGCCCACTTGTTGGTTCGATTCTTGCGAGTATTGGAACGCTGGAGCATCGGCTTCTCCGACATCGCCGTAACACCGAACATCACCTTCAAGGACCTTTTCGTGTCTCGAGGTTGTTGCCCGGACAAAATGCAGATCGTGATGAACTCGCCGCCACAGGAGATATTCAACCCCGGGGGTCCAAATAACTCCCACGCGCACGGCGACGACCGAAAGGGATTCCGGATCATGCATCACGGCTTGATCGCGCACCGACACGGGGTCGATTTGCTCGTCGAAGCAATCGCAAAGGTACGCCTCACGATACCAAACGTGCATCTGGACATTTTCGGCGATCGGACACCATTTCTTGACACAGTTCTTGAAGTGGCGCGCCGCCTAGACGTCGCCGACCATGTCCACTTTCACGGAGTCAAAACCCAAATGGAGATCGCCCAGGCCATCCGCACCGTCGACCTCGGTGTCGTCCCGAACCGCCGGTCTCAGTTTACGGAACTCAACCTTCCCACGCGCATCTTCGAATACTTAGCCATGCGATGTCCGGTAATTGCCCCAGCAACACAGGGCATCAAGGACTACTTCGACCCGGAGGAACTGGTGATGTTTGAACCAGGCAATGTGGAGGATCTGGCGGCCAAGAT
>CAVRNM010000035.1:0-13002 GCA_963722225.1 uncultured Verrucomicrobiae bacterium | reverse complement strand
TGAGGATCCAGGAGCTGCTCCGGCTTGTACTTGCCCTCTAGGCCGGCAAGCCGGGCCAGCTCATAGTTCTCCTGCAGGCGCATCCGGGACTCAAGGTTGCGCAGGTCGTAGTGCATGCCGTAGGCGGGATAGCTCAGGGTCTCGTAGTCGAGCTTGCCGGTCTCCAGGAGCTTGGGCGCGCCAGGGACGCTCCGCAGGTTCAGGGCGCTCTGGAGGGCCATGAGCTGGGGGGAGTAGCCCCGGCAGGTTCAGGCGGCTCAAACGGTCGTAGTAGCCGGCTGCCAAGCCCGCGCCCGCCGCTCCGGCCGCGCCGCCGGGGCGCTGGCCGCTTTTGGCCTCGGTGATGATCTGGTTCGACATGCTCCCCTGTCCTTCGAACATGGTCTTGAGGATCTCGCGCCTTTCCTCCTCAGTCATCTCGCCGTCGGACCGCATGAGCTTGGAATCGAGGCCGCTCTTCCTCAGATGCCGTAAGTGCTGTCGCGCACGCGGGCGGAGTCTATCTGGAGGCTGTGGTCGGTGTTGCGGAGAACCGTCTCCTCGAAGTTGTGGTTGCCGCCTGGTCGTCCTGAGCTAGGCCGATGGCCAGGTGGGCGGCAGCGTCAGGATTGGCGTCGACCCATTTGCGGATCTCGCGAGGCGCTGCGCGGGGTCGTCGGCCCCTGAGATGCGCTCTCCGATGCTCGGACCTTCTCGATGCGCGCGGCCAGGGAGTCCGCCACGGCGGGTCCCGGCGCAGGGTCTCCTGCATGGTGCGGGAGAGGTCTGACTGCGCGGCGGCTCCGACGCGGTGCCCGCGACCTCGTCCTGCGCCCTGACCGGGCCCGGCGCCGCGCTTAGGACCAGGAGCAGCAGGGTCCTGCCGGTCATGGCTTGACTCCGGGCCCCGGAGCCGGGGCCGGGCCGCCGCGGTCGAGACGGTGGGCGCTGCCGCGGCGGTGGAGACGGTCGGGCCGCTGAAAGAGAACACCGAGCGTGGCACCGGAGAAGGCTCGGCCCTGGTCGTCGACCGTGGCTTTGCCGAGGAGGAATCGGTCCGAGGACACGTCCTGGCGGCCAGGCCCTTCAGTCGAGGAAGCTGTGGGACGCACTCTTGTCGGGATCGTCCCACCGCGCCAGCCCGTAACGGCCGTTAGGCGAGATCTGCAGGGCCTCCAGTTCGGGAAAGGGCCGACTTCCCACAGCGTGTTCCCGAGATAGGTCTTGACCAGCGCGTACCAGCCAGCCGGACGCCGCAGCGCAAGCAGGCAGGTCTTGCCGTCTTCCGAAAAGACCAGCGGCGCGCTGCCGGAGACGCAGTTGCTCCGTCTTCGGTCCAGAGTTCCTTGCGATCCGGCGCGAAGAAGCGCAGATTCCGCTGGGATTCCAGGACCTTGGTCTTGAGGCTGTTCCAGATCGTGCGTTTGTCGAGTGTCCAGGCGAAACTGTGGTCGGAGAGGTCCCGGCGTCTATGACTTTGACCTGGATCCGGGCCTGGGAGGCCTCCTCCCAACGGCCGAGACCGATCTCGCTGGAGAGGTTCCCGTCCGCGTCATAATAGAGGAGTGATTGAGGCATACGCAACCAGCCGGGCTCGGGCCCAGGAGTGTTCTCACTGCCAGCGAGCTCGCCGGGATCCTTCCCGGCTTCGGCCGAGCTCGCGGCTCCGGCGCAAGCGCACACCGCCGCCAGGAATACGACACCGCGCCAGGGGGCCGAGTTCGAATCCTGCGCCGCCTCTATCTGGATCAGGAATCTGCTCCGGGGGAAGACTTTGACGGCATAGGGCTGGGTCAGGACCTGCATGGTGATGCCTTGCGGTTTCTTCTCCTTATCTTACCACGGTGGCCCGGCCGCCGGAGTCGGGCTCCAGCCAGCTGACACCGTAGCCTCCTGTGTTGCGCTGCCCCAGGAATACGGCGACCGCGAAAGACGATTTGAAATCCGGCGCGGGCGGCGCGCCTGGCCGATCTCGGCCCAGAGCGCTTGCCACTGCGCCGCGGATTCGATGACCCGCTGCGCGCCCTTGGCCAAGCCGGAGAACTGACCATTCCATTCCAGCATCGCCACCTCCCTGATCTTGGACGGCGCGGTCGCCGCATCGGCCGGCGTCGGCATGGCGGGCAGATTCGTGACGCTGTGGCAGGCTTCCAATCCCAGCGCCAGGATTGCCACCGTTCCCCAGTATCTATACATGTCTTATTCTCCGCTCAGTCCTGGCCGCCGATGAGCATTTTGGGGATGCGGATGGTGGGCATGCCGTCGGAAACCATCCTGCCGTCTTGCCGCAGGTCCCGATGCCCCAGCCTATGTCCAGCCGACCCGATCGATAGAGGCGAGGGCCTCGGAGCCTACGCCCACGGGATCCGCATCGCGGATGAGATGACGGATCACCCCATCCTCTACCCAGTAACCTTCGTCGACTTCGAAGACGAACTCACCCGTGGCCGTGTTGACCTGGCCGCCGCCCATGCGAGTCACGAAGATTCCGGCCTTGAGGCTGCGCAGGATGTCCTTCGGGTCGTCCCGGCCCGGAGCGATATAGAGGTTGGACATCCGGGGATGGGGCGGCATTGGAAGGACTCGCCGGCCGTGGCCGTTAGAAGGACGGCCTTCTTTCAAAGCGCTGACGCGGCCAGAGGGAGCCGACGAGGATGCCGTCGCGGATCAGGACCGTGGGCCGGGCCGGGATGCCTTCATCGTCGTATCCTAGCTGCCCCGGGAGCAGGGGATGGTCGGTCATCGATCACCGTGATGTTCTCGGGAGCCACGCGCGAACCGATCTTCCCCTGATAGGCGGAGAGGTCCCTTCCTGGACCAGATCCGCCTCAAGGGAATGGCCGACCGCTTCATGGATGAGGGTGCCGCCGGCCCGAGCGGAGATGACGACCGGCATCTCTCCCGCCTTGGCTTTGGGGGCGTCCAGCTTGGCGAGGGCCCGCGCCGCCGCGGCCTTGGCCAGCGGCCGGAGGTTCTGCAAGCAGCTCGTATCCCTTGAGGCCGCCCACCACGGCCTGCCCGGTTCGCAGGTTCCCGTCTTTCTCAGCCACGACGTTCACAGAAAGCAGCACCGCCGTGCGCGAGGCGCGGCAATGGGCGCCCTCGCTGTTGATCAGGAGGACCTCCTTGCGGCCTTCCCCATAGGCGAGCGTCACTTGGCGGATGTGGGGGAACCCTGATTGCACGGCCCGGTCGACGCTTTTGAGGAGGGCGATCTTATCGTCGAGGGGAACCGTGCGCGGGTCGGTGCGCACGGGCACGCGCCAGACCCGGGCTGGTTCGAGGGAGACCGGCGCAGGGGCGGGGCCGGGGCCCAGCAGCGCCGCGCGCAGATGCAGAACCTGACCGCAGGATAGGGAGTTGGCGCTGCCTTGCAGGGTCTCTACCTGAGGCTGGGGCGTCTTGGCCCTGCCGGCGCAGGAAGCGCAGGCCGGCGCCGCGCTCCGTGCCTGCGGCGAGGTCTTCGACGCGGCAGTCTGAACCTCACGGACGCGCTCTCGGAGCGCTCCAGGCAGACTTCGCCGTAATCGGCGCCGCGCACGCAACGCGCCAATTCATCCAAAGAAACCGTGCCGAGGTCTTCTCCCAGCATCAGGTCAAAGGTATCATTTCTCGTTCCTGGGGCGGAAGGGTGGCCCGGAGGCCGTTCCGGGGGTTTCACACTCCGTCGATTTAAGGTACAATCCCACTCGATGTTTAGGCGACGGAGCAGCCCTCTGCCCGAGGCGCTGGCCAGCCAAGCGCGAGCCTGCGTCGCGGTGGCGGTACAGGCGGCGCGCTTCTTCCGGGCGCCGAGCGAGGCCGGTGCTTATGCGGTGCATCTGGCCGGACTCCAGGCGCGGCGCGAGCAATACGTACTCTAGTTGAGGCGCGGCAGCACCCCTCTATGTATCGCTCGGCAGGACCTCGCGCGGCTGCTGGTGGAGGAGGCGCGCGGTCTCCGCGCACACCCGCTCGGCCGCCTCGACTCCGCCGGCCGCGCACACATTGGAAATCTTGTTGTTCACCAGAATGGCGCCGAGGACCTTGTCCGCCAGGCGGGCGCGGCCGATCACCACGGGAGCGCCGGGAAACGCATTCCGCGTGAACACGGCGGCGAAATCGGGCGACGGCCGGTCGAGCGCAATCAGGGTCAGCGTCATCTCCGCCGGCCGGGGCATTTCGCGCGGCGTGAAGGCGAAGCGGGTGATGCCGATGCGGAAACCGGCCGGCAATCGGGCCTGCGTGGCGAGCCAGGCGCGGTGAACGGCACGGGACGAAAAGACGTTGGCGGAACTGGGCACATTCGACAAGTGGGGCGGACGGGCGCCGGTGTGAAGCGGAAACTGAGGCGCGAATGGGCGAAGTTTTTTATGGATCTGCGCCGGGCAAGTGTTGTATGCACTTCGCATCGCCAAGCCCAAGTGAGCGCCGCCACCACCATCCCCCCCGCCGTTTTCGCCTTTGCTGCCACGACCAGCCCCGGTTCTGGCGGCCACGCGTCCTGACCGTCGATGGACATCGCCGAGATCACAGCCAAAGCGCGGGTGTTGCTGGAAGCGATGCCGTACATCCAGGATTTCCACGGCTCCATTTTCGTGGTGAAGTACGGCGGGAGCTTCATGGACGACGCGGATCCGGCGGTGCGGACGCGGGTGGCGTATGACATCGCGTTCTTTGCCGCGGTCGGCATCAATGTCGTGGTGGTGCACGGCGGTGGGAGAGCCATCACGAAGGCGATGGAAACCGCGGGCTTGAGCGCGAGTTTTGTCAACGGCCTGCGCGTCACCGACGAGGCGACCATGGAGGTCGTGAAACGCACGCTCAACGAGGTCGTGAACAAGGACGTGTGTGACGCCATCGCCAGCGCGAACGCGCGGCCCAAGAGCCTGCCGGGCGACTCCGTGCTCGTTTGCCAAAAGCTGGCCGTCGACGACGAGGGCAATCCGATTGATCTGGGTTATGTCGGCGAAGTGACCGAGGTGAAGGTCAAGCTCATCAAGAAAGAAATTGCCGATGGGTTTGTTCCCGTCATCTCCCCGGTCGCCGAGGCCTTCGACGGCAAGCCCTACAACGTGAACGCCGACCTGGTCGCGGGCCGGGTGGCCAGCGCCTTGCGGGCGCGCCGGCTCGTCTACATGAGCGACGTGCCCGGCTTGCTGGCGAACGCCGCCGATCCCGCCTCGCTGATCTCCACGCTGAAGATCAGCCAGGTCGACGAGCTGAAGAAGAAGGGCGTGATCGACCAGGGCATGCGCCCGAAGGTGGCCAGCGCGATCCGTGCCTTGCAGGAGGGCGTGCAGCGCGTTCATTTCATCGACGGCCGCCTCCCGCACAGCCTGCTGCTGGAGATCTTCACCGACCAAGGCATCGGCACGGAGATTGTCAACGGCTAGCAGCCTGTCGGGCTTCGAGCCCTTCAGGCTGCTAAAGGAGGCCGGCCGGCCGGAAGTCCGCCAGCCTCCTAGCCGGGCGCCTCCCCCGACCGTCGGCCATCCATTTCCATCGACCTTCCGAAAGCAGGAATCGATTATCGCAAAGCGGAAATCCAGAATCCCATGAACGTTCCCACCATCACCCGCACCAGCACGGCCGACGTCTACGACGCGTATGTCATGAAGAACTACGCGCGTCCTGCGCTGACGTTGGTCCGCGGCCGCGGGTGCTCCGTGTGGGACGACCAGGGCCGGGAGTACCTCGATTTCACCTCGGGCATCGCGGTCAGCGCGCTTGGCCACTGTCATCCGGTGTGGGTCGAGGCGGTGCGGCGGCAGGCCGGCGAGCTGATCCACGTGAGCAATCTGTTCCGCAATCCGCTGCAGGGTGAGCTCGCGCGGCAGCTCGTGCTGCGCGCGGGCCCGGGCCGGGTGTTCTTCTGCAACAGCGGCGCTGAAGCCAACGAGGCCTTGATCAAGGTCGCGCGCCTGCACGGCGTGCACAAGGCCGGCGGCGAGGACGGCCGGTGCTTCAAGATCATCTGCGCCCAGCACGCCTTCCACGGCCGGACGTTCGGCGGGATGAGCGCCACGCCCCAGGAGAAGATCCAGCACGGATTCCGTCCGCTGGTGCCCGGCTTTGCCTTCGGCGAGCTCAACGACCTGGCGAGCTTTGCCGACCGCATCGACGAGCAGACCTGCGCGATCTTCATCGAGACCATCCAGGGTGAAAGCGGGATCAACCCGTGCTCCGACGAGTTTCTCCTCGGGCTGCGCCATCTGTGCGACCGGCACCAGCTGCTCCTCCTGATCGACGAGGTGCAGTGTGGCGTGGGCCGCACCGGGCGCTTCTTCGCCTTCGAGCACGCGGGCATCATGCCCGATGCGATCGGCATGGCCAAGGGGCTCGGCGGCGGGTTTCCCATCGGCGCGGTGTGGATCCGCGAGAATGCGGCGGAGTACTTCCAGCCCGGTTCGCATGGCACGACCTTTGGCGGCACGCCGCTGGCCTGCTCCGCCGCGCTGGCGGTGCTGCACGTGATTGAAAAGGAGAATCTCCTGGAGAACGTCTCCGCCAACAGCGGACCGTGGCTGCAGGAGCTGCAGAAGCTGGTCGACGAGTTTCCGCAGCAGCTCCAGGCCGTGCGCGGCAAGGGCTACCTGATCGGCCTGCAGTTCACCGGTGAGACGGCGCCGTATCAGGCGGCGTTGCGCGAAGGCGGCCTGCTCGCGCCCACGGCCGGCGGCAATGTCATCCGCCTGCTGCCGCCGCTGATCGCGACCGTTTCCGAGCTCAACCGGGCGGTTGAGATCATCCGCGGCGTGCTCAAGGCCAAGGCGAAACAAGTGCCGGCCTGAGCGGGATCGATGCAATTGGGCGGGTTCTCCCGACTCGCCGCTGGGTCAGATCCAACAATTAACAGTTGCGCGGATTCGGTATCCGATCAGCGCGACTGTCCGCTCGCCCACGGCCGGTGATGCGCAGCTGCCGGCACCTGGCCGGTGGCTGTCGTGGTCCCGCTTTTGGGAAACGCGCTTCCCGTGAGCGAATCCACCCGGCTGCTCCACCGGGACGTCTCCAGGACCAATAGTTTATTAGTCATTACGGTACGATGACTTACAACTTCGTTGATCATCTGGCACGGCTCATGCAAAGAGAGAATCACCTATGAAAAACACGACAATCAAAACCACCGTCAACATCACCATGCTAATCCTCGGCGTGGGTTCCGCTGCCGCAGCGGTCATCGGGCTCATTGGCCCTATCTCGCCCGCGACGATCCGCGCCGGCGAAATGGCAGTCATTCTTTATGCCACCGCCGGAATAATGCTCATGGCATTGAGCGATCATGGTGGCCGCACCGGCACCAAGCGGGGAGCCTGATTCCATGCTGCCCGTCATCATCATCCTGGCCGCGCTGGCTATCCTGGTGAGCCCCGATGCTGCCGAGGAACCGGTGCTTGGGCGTGGGACGCCAAAAAACGCCGGCCAAAGAACGCGGACTGGTTGAGCCCAGTCGGCGGGCGAAGATTCGCGCGACCGGTTTCAACCCCTTCAGACAATTTCCACTCATGTACTCAGGAAACGTCAATCGAACCAGATTCCGCCGGTCTCCGATTCTCGCCGTTGACGTGATAGAGTCACCAGGGTTGGCGCTGCCGCACCGCGCCCTGATGCTGGCCGCGAGTCGCGTTTGTCCCGACGCGCCGGCCCTCGCCTGCGAATTGGCCACGCTCCAACGTCGTCTCGGCACCCGCGCGGAATGCGCCGGCGACCAGGATCGCGTCAATCTCATCGCCCTCCAGCTGAGCAGCTTGATCTACGCGGCCTTCCTGTTCGACGACGACGAACGCGACGGCGGCTTCGCAGACGATTCCGCGCCCTCTTGATCCGGGGGCCAGAATTCGGGGCGCCGCAGGCCGGAACGATGCAGGTGGAATCCGGTGGCTTACGGCGGGACCGGAAGCGGACCGGCCCCCAAAGACCGCGCCCGTTCGAGGTTGCTCTGGGCGTCCGGGTAATGCGGCTTGAGTCGGAGCGCGGTCTGAAATTCCCGCACGGCCTCCGGGCCCCGACCGGCGTGGAACAGCGCGGCGCCGAGATTGTTGTGACCCGCGGCGTAATCGGGTTTGGCCTGTAGCACCGCCTTGAACTGCGCGATGGCCTCCGTTGTCCGGCCCTCCTGCAGAAAGACATTGCCGAGGTTGGTGCGGGCATCGAGGTAGCCGGGATCAATTTGCAGTGCCAGGATATATTGCTCCATTGCCTCCGGCGCCCGGCCCGCGACGAAAAAGGCGTTGCCGAGGTTGTAGCGCGCCTCGGAGTCGTTGGGCTGGAGGCGCAGCGCGACCTGATATTCCGCGATCGCGTCAGCCGGCCGGGCCAGTTTCAGCCAGGCATTGCCGAGGTTGTAATGGGTTTTCGCGTCGCCGGGTCTCAGCTGCAGGGCCCTGTCGTAGTGGTTGATCGCCTCCTGAACGCGTCCCGCTTCGAGCAGGGCGTTGCCGAGGTTGTTGTGCGCCTTCGCGTAGTCAGGCTCGAGTTTCAATGACGCCTGACACTCCGCGATCGACTCCGCGACCCGGCCCGTCTTCAACAGGGCGTTGCCGAGGTTGCTGTGCGCTTCCGGATAGTCCGGCCTGATGCGCAGCGCCGTTTGATAGTGGACGATGCCGTCGGCAATCAGCCCGGCGTCGACCAGCGCGTTGCCGAGGTTGTTGTGGGCGCGATCATTGCCCGGACGCCTGGCGACCGTGTCGATCCACAACGACCGCGCGTCGCGATAAACCAGATTGCGGCTTTCGGCCAGGCCGCCGAGCGCGGCGGCCCACGCGAGCAGCGCAACGATGCCGGCCCGTCCGCAACGGGCGCCTACGCCGATGGCGACCAGCGTGATCAGCGCCGCGATCGGGAGATACATCCGATGTTCGACGATCATCTGGATCCGGCCTGGCATGATGCTGGTGGGAGCCAGAATCCCAAAAAACCAGGCGCCGAGAAAACCGCCGACCGGCCAGCGCCAGAGTGCGACGAGCGTCGCGATGGCCAGCGGGACGACCACGACCGCGTAGGGCAACACCTCCGCCGCGTCTTTCACCCAGAACGTCCCGTATTCAAACACGAGCGGGTGCGGCCAGAACGAAAGCCAGAGGTAGCGCGCCACCGCCTCGAATTGCGTCAGCCAATAGGCGGAGGGAGGGACGCCGATGTCAAAGCCGGACGTGCCATTGCGATTCCAGCCGGTGCTCGCCACCATGCCGGCCAGGACCACCCACGTGCCCGCCAGCGCGAGGTGCAGGCGCCAGCGCCGTCGCCAGGCCTCCGCAAAGCTTCCGGCGATGAAGGTGCGGTCGTAGAGCAGCACCAGCACGGGCGCCAGCGCGATCACCTCCTTGGTGGTAGCCCCAAGAAAGCAGGCGGCGATCGCGCACGCCTGCCACCGCCGGGGCCGCCGTGCCTCCACCGACCGGATGAAGCAGTACAGGGTCAGCAGGAAGAACAGGCTCATCAGCGATTCGACCCGCTGCACGATGTAGGTCACCGCTTCAGTCTGCAGCGGATGCAGGGCCCAAACGAGGGTGATGGCCAGCGCGAGAAACGTGGGATGGCCCGGCCTGGCCACAGCGGCGGATTCCGGCAGCGGGGGCAGGCCCCGTCTCGAGGCTGGAGGAGAAGGCCCCTTGCCCGGCGGCTTGCCGCGAGCCGGCAACCGCTGGCTGCCGGAGCCGGCCAGCGTCCGTCGCACGACTCCGAACAGCGTCAATGCGGCGAGCAGATGGACGGCCAGGTTGAAAGCGTGGTAACTCCAAGTGTTGGTTCCGGTCAGTGCGTAATTGACGGCGAGCGTGAGGTTGGCCAGGGGCCGGCCGCTGACGGTCAGGTCACCCGGCGGCGCCAGCGGCCTCCAGACCGGCCAGAGTTGCCGGATCGTCGGGTTGTCCAACACCGCCGTTTCATCATCGAAGACGAACGGTCCCGAAAGGCTGTTGTGATAGGCCGCCAGGATGGCGAGGCAGATCACGACCGCGGCTAGCCTGATCGGCCACCGGCGAACGCGCGGAGGTGGATTCACGGGCTGGGCCGGCGACTTCATGGTGGTCTAGGAGGCTGTCGGACTTCCGTCCGGCCAGCCTCCTACTGGCAAAACCGCCCAATCCAACCCGGGGAAACGGGCAGAATCTCGGCGATCTTTACACGAATTGGAGTCAAATTGGCTCATCGGATCAGATTCCTTGCTTAATGAAAGAGGCGGTTTTGCTTTTAGCAGCCTGAAGGGCTTGAAGCCCGACAGGCTGCTAACCCGCATCTTTCATAGTCTTTGCCATCGCCACGATCATTTTTCTGCTGGTGGTTCCTTATGCTGGCGATAGTCTAAGGATATGCGGGCTAGCTCGGATGTGCCGGCCTGAGGGCTCGGGCCGCAGAGCGTCTCCAGTCTGCGCGCAGGCTATCGAGTAGAGTGTGAAACATCCGGGCTAGGCCTCCACGGTTCGTCAACAGCGGTGGCCCGCCCAAGATCAACCCTTGTTCAGCCCCTGCGCGAGGACGGCCAGGCACATCATGTTGGTGAGCTGGTGTCCGATCACGACGACGCGCGCCATATCTTCCGGTCGCTCCGCAGGCGTGCCGAGACGCCGTTGGATCTCCTTTAGCTCCTGCTCCAGCACCGGAGCATCGGAATAGATCCGCCGGATCACCCCGCGCAGGCCCTGTCGCAGGAATTGAAACGGAGCCCCGCTCTCCCGCGCGTATGCGGCGAGCGCCGCGTGGAGTTCGTAGACCGTCGGATAGTCGCGTTTCTCAGATGTCATGGAGAACCACCAATCTGCATCGGCCTCAGCGGGGCGGGTGAACCACTGCGCCGGCGGGCGGAAACCCGGTGCCCGATTCACGTTCTATGCTTTGGTCACGAAACGGGAATCATGCAAGCCAAGGAATCTCGCGGGTCGGACGTCCGGCGAGTTTCTGGTCACGCCGGTTTCGGCAGCGGGAGGGCGAAGGAAAAGGTGGCGCCATGGCCCGGAGCGCTGCGCGCCCAGATGCGCCCGCCGTGGTCTTCGATGATTCGTTTGCAGATCGAGAGGCCGAGACCGGTGCCCTGGGCCTTGCCGTGGGTGGCGAAGGGCTGGAAAAGCTGCGGCAGGATCTCCGGGGCGATCCCCTTGCCGGTATCCGTCATTTCCACGCACAGTTCGCTGTCCGTCACAATAAACCGCAGCGTGATCTTCCCGCCATCGGGCATTTCATCCATGGCATTGTGCACCAGGTTGTAGAAAACCCGGGAGAGCCGCGGCGCTTCAATGCAAACCTCAATCTCGGGCGGCGGGTTCTCCAGCTCGAGGGAAACCCGGCCCTCGGCGAGCTCCTGCCGGATGTCATCCGCCAGCGAGTTCAAATAGGAGGCAAAATCTACCGTGCTCATCTCCGGCTGCCGGCCGGAGGGCCGGGTATACTCGATCAGCTCATTCAGCATGTGGGTCATCCGATCGACCTGGCGCAGAATCGACGCCCTCGCCTTCTGCCGCATGACCGTGGTCGTCGTGGTCGCGCCGGTCACTTCCGCCGCCAGCCGGATGACGACGAGCGGATTCTTGAAATCGTGGACAATGGTCCGGGCCGACCGGCCGACGAGGCCGAGGCGTTCCCCTTGGATGACCTCGTCCAGATAGCGGAGGTTGGTCGCCCGCATGCGGGAGCTGAATTCGCGGATCAGGGAAAGCGTCAATCCCGGATGATGGGCCAACAGCTGCATCAATTCCGCCCGGTTCAGGTAGAAGGCGGTCGTGTCCGTCTCGGCGATGGCCGTGGCGGAACGGGGGGCGTCGTCGACCACGGCCATTTCGCCAAAGAAATCCCCGGGTCCGATCGAGGCGAGCCGCTGCAGACCGCCGCTGTTGACGGCGGAGATTTGCACGCGACCGGTCTCGATCACATAGAGGCCCTCTCCGACGTCACCGGTGGCAAAGATAATCTCGCCCGCGCGAAAAGGGCGGACATGCGCCGCGTACTCGGTCGGAGAGAGTTCTTCGCGCAACACTTGGGCGAATCGTTTCTCTTCAGTCAGAGACATGGGAGGGAAGGTCCGTTGGCTTATGGCATGGCGATGGCCGCCGGTGATGTCATTGCGGCGGGCGGGGAGTCAGAGGATGGGCGGTCGAAATATTGCCATAGTCCGATCACGGAGTTCGCTTCCAGAAAAAGAATGGAACTGATTCATCATCCAATCGTTATCGTTCCGCGCGGCAAGAGTCGAGAGGAAGAATGCACGATTCCACGCGCCAGATGGTCTGCTCGCATCGTGGATATCGGCGCCCGATGCCAAGCGCGGGGGTTTGCGGGAATCCCGTAGATCTCGGCCAGTTCGGTGAGGATGTGGGAGCTGATCAGCACCGCCTTGCCGCGGTCGGCCAGCACTTTCAGCAGCTCGCGGAGTTCGACCGCGCCCGCGGGTCCAATCCGGCAGGCCGGCTCGTCGAGCAACCAGCACCGGCGGATCGTGGACGATCGCCCGGGCCAGGCTGACCCGCTGCTTCATCCCTTTCGACAGGGCCAGAAGGAGCAGCTTCTCACGGATGCCCCGTGAGGTTCGTGAACTCCTCGACCGACTCGACCACGGCCACCCGCTTCGGCCGCGCAGAGCCGTAGGCCCGGGCAAAGAAGTCGATGTAGTCATGGACGGTCATGTCGCGGTGGGCGGGGAGCACTGTCGGGCATGAAGCCGATGAAACTTCCGCACTTTCTCGGGATCGTCAACCAGCGAGACGCCGTTGATGTAGGCGTTGCCCTCGGTCGGATCGTCGAGAGTGGCCAGGATCCACATGGTGGTCGTTTTCCCCGCGCCGTTGGGGCCCACGAAGCCGAAGATGTGGCCCGAGGAAAACGTGAACGAAATGTCGTCCACTGCCTTGGTCTTGCCGAAGTAGCGTTTGAGGTTGACGATTCTGACGTCCATAAGGTTCGACCATTGAACGCCGCCGTGCCGGCGGCCGCTGAGAACGTCTAGCCGCCGGCCGGCGACGGCTAAACGGTTAGCCGTCGCCGGCACGGTGGCGTTGTTGGCAACTTGTCAAATGTCGCCTTTCGCTCTGCGAAAGTAGCAAAAACGGT
>CAVRNM010000034.1:0-20370 GCA_963722225.1 uncultured Verrucomicrobiae bacterium | reverse complement strand
TAGCGGGTGGCGATCTCCCGCTCGCCAAAGGCGTCGTAGAGAATGTTGTCGATGGTCTGCGCCGTGATGCCGAGTCGCGCGGCGGTGGCCCGGTCGATGACGAGATTGGCGGCGAGACCGTTGTTCTGGGCGTCCGTGCTCACGTCGGCGAGCTGGGGAAGCTGCCGCATGGCCTTGAGCAGCGCGGGGCCCCAGTGGTTCAGGTCCGCGAGATTGTCGCTCTGAATTGTGTACTGGTATTGCGCCGCGCTCATGCGGCCGCTCATCCGGACGTCTTGCACAGCTTGCAGGTACAAGGTGGCGCCCGCCACCGTCGCGAGCTTCGGGCGGAGCCGGTTGATGATCTGATCAGCGGTCGCATTTCTTTGCTCCAGCGGCTTCAGGGAGATGAAAACCCGACCGGTGTTGATCGTCGTCCCGCCGCCCGAGAAGCCAACGACCGTGTCGACCCCAGGGTCCGACAGCACAATTTTCATCAGTTGTTTGATCCGCCCGGACATCGCCTGGAACGACGTCTCCTGATCGCCCAGTATGCTGCCCATGATCCGGCCGGTGTCCTGCTGCGGAAAGAACCCCTTCGGCACGACCGCGTAGAGGTAGATATTGAGGCCGAGCGTCGCGATCGCGATCATGAGGACGAGCAGGGAGTGCCTCAGCACCCAGGTCAGGGCACGCTCGTACGCCTTGAGCGTCGCGCTGAAAATCCGTTCGTTCAACTTGTACACCCAGCCATGGCCTTTCTTGCTGCTCTGGAGCCGGGAGCACATCATCGGTGTGGCCGTAAGCGACGTGACCAGCGAGACGAGGATCGTGACTGAAAGCACCACCGCGAACTCGCGGAAGAGCCGGCCGATGATTCCCCCCATGAGGAGAATCGGGGTGAAAACGGCCACGAGCGAAATGCTCATGGTGAGAACCGTGGAACCGATTTCGGCTGAGCCCTTCAACGCGGCTTCCATCGGGCCCAAGCCCTGCTCCCGATAGCGGGTGATGTTTTCGAGGACAACGATGGCGTCATCGACCACGAATCCCGTCGAAATCGTCATGGCCATGAGCGAGAGGTTGTCGATGCTGTAGCCGAGAAAATACATGACTCCCAATGTCCCGATGAGGGAAACCGGGACCGCGACGCTCGGAATCAAGGTGGAGCGGACCTCTCGCAGGAAAACGAACACGACCAGCACAACGAGCACGACCGAGATGAGAAGCGAGCGCTCGACGTCCTTCACCGAGGCGCGGATTGTCCTCGTCTGGTCGAGGGCTACGGTCAGGTCAATCCGGCGATTTATCGAGGCGCTCAGCTGCGGGAGAGCGGCTTGGATGCCGTCGACCGTATCGATGATGTTGGCGCCCGGCTGGCGGAAGATAATGAGCGAAGCGGCCGGCTTGCCGTTCGCCAGGCCGATCGAACGAACGGTCTGGACCGAGTCTGTGACCACCGCGACGTCAGAAAGATGGACCGCCGATCCATTGCGGTAGCTGACGATGATCGGCCGATAATCCGCCGCCTTCATCAACTGGTCGTCGGCGCCAATCGACCACCGTCGCTTGGAATCCGCCAGGCTCCCCTTTGCCTGGTCCACGGTCTGGGCCGCCACGGCCACCCGGACGGCATCCAGCTGCAGTCCGTAGCCGTTGAGCTGGGTCGGGTTGACGTCGATCCGCACCGCCGGCGAAGAGGTGCCGGCGACAATCACCTGCCCTACGCCCTGGATCTGCGAAAGCCTCTGCGCCAGGATTGTCGACGCTGTGTCGTACAGGGCGGAGGTCGGCAGCGTGTCCGACGTCAGGGCAATAATCATGATCGGAGCGTCGGCCGGATTCACCTTGCGATAGGTGGGATTGGCCGGAAGGTCCGTCGGCAGGTAGCTGCGGGCCGCGTTGATCGCCGCCTCGACGTCGCGGGCGGCGGCGTCGATATTGCGGCTGAGATCGAATTGCAGGGTGACGCTGGTCTGGCCGAGCGTGCTGGTCGCCGTCATCTCGGCCACGCCCGCGATCCGGCCAAAGGCCCGTTCCAGGGGCGTCGCCACCGACGAGGCCATGATCTCGGGGCTCGCTCCCGGGAGGGAGGCCGAGACCGAGATCGTGGGAAAATCGACCTGCGGCAGCGGAGACACCGGAAGAAACCGGAACGCCACAATGCCCGACAAAGCGACGGCGGCGGTGAGCAGCGTCGTCGCAATGGGCCGCCGGATAAAGGGCGAGGACAGACTCATGGCAACGCCTTCGGAGCCGGACCCAGCGCCAGTCCTTCCGCCGCCGGAGCGCCCCGGCGGGCAGCGACCCGAGCCGCCAGGCGGTCGAAGAAAAGGTAGATGACCGGCGTGGTGTAAAGTGTCAGCATCTGGCTGAAGATCAGGCCGCCGATGATCGCGATGCCGAGTGGCCGCCGCAGCTCTGAGCCGATGCCCTGGCCCAGGGCGAGGGGGACCGCGCCGAGCATGGCAGCCATCGTGGTCATGATGATCGGGCGAAACCGGAGCAGGCACGCCTGGAAGATGGCCTCATCAGCGCTTTTGTGTTCGCGGCGCTGGGCGTCGAGCGCGAAGTCGATCATCATGATGGCGTTCTTCTGGACGATGCCGATCAGCAGCACGATGCCAATGATGGCGACGACCGTGAGCTCGGCCCGGCAAACAAGGAGCCCGAGGAGCGCGCCCACACCCGCTGACGGCAGTGTGGATAGGATCGTCACCGGGTGGATATAGCTTTCGTAGAGGACCCCGAGGACAATGTAGACGGTGATGATGGCGCCCAGGATCAGGACCCACTCGTTGGTAAGGGAACCCACAAAGGCCTGAGCCGTGCCCTGGAAGGAGCCCTGCATCGCAGCTGGCGGCGGCATGTCCGCGATCACCTTGCGGATGGCTTTGACCGCCGCACCCAGCGAAACGCCAGGAGCGAGATTGAACGAAACCGTGGTGGCCGGGAATTGGCCCATGTGACTGATGAGAGTTGGCGCCGTCCGGTCGGTCCCGTGCGTGATGGCCCCGAGGGGTACGCTGCCGCCCGAGGCGGACTTGAGGTAGATGTTGTTCAGTTTGTCCGGACTCGTCTGGAAGGCCGGATCCACCTCCATGATGATATGGTATTGGTTTAGTTGGGTGAACACAGTCGTCACCTGCCGCTGGCCAAAGCTGTCGTAGAGGGCGTCATCGATGTTCTGCGGCGTGACGCCAAGACGGGCGGCGGTGGCGCGGTCAAAGTGGAGTTGCAGCTGCCGGCCCCTCGTCTGCAAGTCGCTCGCCACGTCCGCGAGCTCGGGCAGGCTCTTCAGCCGGTCGACGAATTTGACGGCGTAACGTGACAGCTCGCCTGCATCCGGGTCCTCCAGACTGTACTGATACTCGGTCCGGCTGACAATATCCTCGACCGAGATGTCCTGGACCGGCTGCATGTAGAGGGTGATCCCCGCCACCTTGGCCACCGCAGGTTGCAGCCGCCGGATCACATCGGAGGCGGAAATGCCCCGATCGGCGAGCGGCTTGAGGTTGATCTGGATTCGCCCGGCGTTGAGGGTCGTATTCGTCCCGTCGACGCCGATAAACGAGGAGAGGCTCTCAACCGCCGGATCCTCCAGAATCACCGCGGCCAAGCGCTGCTGCAGCTGCGCCATCCGGGTGAAAGAAACGTCCTGGTCGGCCTCCGAGACGCCCTGGATTTCGCCGTCGTCCTGCACGGGGAAAAACCCCTTGGGAATCCAGGCGAAAAGCAGGAAGGTGAGGGCCAGCGTTGCCGCGGCCACCACGAGGGTGAGCGATTGATGGCGCAGGACCCATTGAAGCGTGCGGCGGTAGAAGCTGATCGTGCGCTCGAACACCCGCTCCGAGGCCTGATAGAACCGCCCCTGCTCGGCGGCCTTTCGATGCCGCAGGAGCCGCGAGCAAAGCATTGGGGTCAGGGTCAGCGAGACTACCGCCGAGATCAGGATCGTCACGCTGAGAGTGATCGCGAATTCCCGGAACAGGCGGCCAGTGATGTCCCCCATCAGGAGGAGAGGGATCAACACCGCGATCAGCGAGACCGTCAGCGACATGATCGTGAAGCCGATCTGCTCCGCGCCTTTGAGCGCCGCCGCGAGGGGTGCTTCCCCCTGCTCGACGTAGCGGGAGATGTTTTCGATCATGACGATCGCGTCGTCGACGACGAACCCGGTCGAGATCGTGAGCGCCATGAGCGTGAGGTTGTTCAGGCTGTAGCCCAGGGCGTACATGACCGCAAAGGTGCCGATGAGCGAAAGGGGCACAGCGACGCTCGGGATCAGCGTGCCGGCGGCCGTGCGCAGGAAGAGGAAGATGACCGCCACGACGAGCGCGATGCAGATCATCAACTCGAACTCGACGTCGGACACGGACGCGCGGACCGTGATGGTCCGGTCGGACAGGACGGTCATCGTGATCGCCGACGGGATGGTCGAGCGCAGCTTGGGCAGGAGTGCCTTGATCCGGTCCACGACCCCGATGATGTTGGCGCCGGGCTGCCGCTGGATGTTCACGATCACGGCCGGAGTGCGGTTCATCCAGGCGGCTTGCTGGACGTTTTCGATCCCATCCACGACGTGGGCCACGTCCTTCAGCATGACGGGCGCTCCGTTGCGGTAGGCGATCACCAGGTTGCGATAGTCGGCGCTGGTCGTAATCTGGTCGTTGGCGTCAATCTGGTAATTCTTGTCCGGCCCGTCGAAGCTCCCCTTGGCGGCGTCAAGGCTGGCCGCCGTCAGCGCCGCGCGCACGTCCTCGAGGCCCAGTCGATAGCCGGCAAGCTGGATCGGATTGACCTGGACTCGGACCGCGGGTTTTTGCCCGCCGCTGATCGTCACGGCGCCGACGCCGGGCAGCTGGGAGATTTTCTCCGCCAAGCGGGTGTCGGCGTAGTCTTCGACCTTGGACAGCGGGATAGAATCAGACGTCAGGGCGAGGGTTAGAATCGGGGCGTCAGCCGGATTGACCTTGTTGTAGATTGGCGGCGCCGGAAGGTTGGCGGGCAGATAAGTCTGGGCAGCATTGATCGCCTCCTGCACCTCCTGCTCCGCCACGTCGATGTTCAGATTGAGGCTGAACTGTAGGGTGATCACCGACGCTCCCTCCGAGCTCGTCGAAAGCATCTGGTTCAGGCCGGGAACCTGCCCCAACTGGCGTTCCAGCGGGGCCGTGACCGCCGAGGCCACCACCTCGGGATTGGCGCCCGGGTAGAACGTCACCACCTGCATCGTGGGATAGTCCACCTCCGGCAGCGCCGCGATCGGCAGCTCATGGAAGCCCAGCAGACCCACCAGCAGGATGGCGGTCATCAACAGCGAAGTGGCGATGGGCCGGAGGATGAAGGGGCGGGACGGATTCATGGGCGCCGGGGGGCCGGGTGGAACCGGCGGCGGTCTGCCGAATCGAGACCTTGATGCCGTCCTGCAGACGATCGAAGCCATCCGTGATCAGGTTTTCGCCGGGCTCGACGCCGGTCACCGCCGCCGTTTCGCCTTCGGTCGCAGTCACTTTGACATCACGGGACTGCACGGTGCCGTCCGGACGGACGATGTAGACGAAGCTTTGGGCGTCGTTCAGCTGGATGGCGGCCGCCGGGATAATGACCACCTGGTCCAAAGTCCTGAGCCGAAGCCGGGCGTTGACAAACTGGTTTGGAAACAGCTCGTTCTGGAGATTCGGAAAGGTCGCTCTCGCCTTAACCGTGCCGGTGGTTGTGTCAATCTGGTTGTCGATCGTGAGCAAGGTGCCCTCGGCGAGCTTCTTCGACTGGGAGCGATCCAGCGCCAGAACGCCGAGAGGCTGACCGCTTCTCATCTGTTCGATAACCTCGGACAGATGATCCTCCGCGATGGTGAAGATCACTGTGATCGGCTGGAGCTGGGTCAGTGTCGCGAGAGCTATTGTGCCATTGGCCTGGACGATGTTTCCGGGATCGACCATCCGCAGTCCGACCCGCCCGTCGATCGGCGACACAATGCGGGTATAGTCGAGGTTCACCTGGGCGGCGTCGAGGGTGCCCTGGTCAAGCTGGACGATACCCTCGTCTTGCTCCACCGTGGCCTCGGCCGTGGCAACCTGCTGCTCGGGGATCGCATGCTCGCGGTACGCCTCCTGGTAACGGGCCAGGTCGAGGCGGGCATTCTTAAGCAACGCCTGGTCGCGCGTTAACTGGCCCTCCGCCTGGACGACCGCTGCCTGATAAGGCCGCGGATCAATGACGGCGAGCAGGTCGCCTTTCTTGACGATCTGGCCCTCCACATAATTCACCGCCGTCAGTTCGCCGGCGACCCGGCTCGTGACGGTAACGGTGGACACGGGTGTCACCGTTCCGATGGCGTCGAGATAAACGCCGAGGCTGCCGCGTTTTGCCGTCGCCGCGGAAACCGGGAGACCCGGCCCCGAGCGTCCGCCGCTCCCGGCGGAGGATCCGCGACCGCAGCCCGGGAGAAGGACGAAGCCCGCCCCGAGGGCGATAGTGGCGAGGAAGGCATTGCGCCGGGATCGTTGCTGGTGGTGGTTCTCGTGGTGCATGAGATTCATTGTCTTAGCCGACATGGCACATCGTCCCAATCGTTGTAGCGGTCATACTAATGCTCTCGATCGCATGGCCATCGAGAATTGCAGGATATGCAGGCTATCGCGTGGAGGTGTCAATCCAAGCGACAGGGCGAACAGTTTGGCCACGGTGTTCAGACATGCGGGCAAACGGAGTGACGCGCCCCAGCTGGATCCCAGCCTGATCCGCCCTGCCAAAGACGGTTCTGCCTGAAACGGGGAACATGCAGGCAACTACTGTTGAAAGACCGCGCCAGTTGCCAGATCCTTGGAGACGCGCCAGATCAGCTTCATCTCGTCTTTGGAAGAATGCATCGTGCTCATGAACGGTAACTGGTTGGCAGCGCGCCTGTCTGGGCCGACACCTTGCATGTCGGCCCTTGTCAGACGGCGGGCAAGCCATACCGGCTACACCGCCATTGCACTAAACCACTGATCTTAGACCAATATCGCCGGTCCTTACTGCAGGGCGATTAGCGGCACCGGACTCGTCCCGGATGGCCGCCGGGCCTAATTGCCGAAAGATCCGCCAGCAAGATTGCCAAGCGTTTTCTCGGGGACAGAAATTGGCGGCCGGGAAAAAGACTCGGGATGATGGATAGCGTCGGCGCGCGAATCATGTCCGTACCGGGCGCGCATCGGCATTTCCTCGGTTTCAACCAACAACGCACTGATGGTCTGAAGGTGCGCGCCGACATCTTTGGCAACTCCAGTCAATTGCGCATGCGACAGCCGCAAAGATGCCAGCGCGGCCTCATCGGGCAGCACCGGGTGGCCGGGCTCGCCACAGACGACGGACCGGACCCATCGCGCCGCATAGAGGAGACTGGCCATGCGGGTCTCGCTCGCGGCTTCTCGGGGTGAGTACTGGTATTGCACTGGACGCGTCGTATCGGCGGGAATTCCCAGTGTCGGAGCAGCTCCGCGCCGACGTCAGCCTGGGTGCCCCCGAAAATCGCGCGCTCGCTCCGGACGAACTCGGCGGGAAAGTCGTCGGCCGTCAGCCTTAGCTGCGGTCGCTTGCGCAACGCCCATTCGTTGACCGCCACCATGCCGATGCGATGCAGCAAGCCGAAGGTATAAGCCAAGTCGCCATCGTCTCCGCTGATCAACGCGATGGATTGGGCCGCGAGCGCGCAAGCCACCGACTGCCGCCAGACCTGGTCCACTTCGAGCCCATAGACCTCCAACGGCCGCACCAGGACCTGTGAGGCCACCGCATACGATACGAGCTGGTAGATATGATTGAAGCCAACGCGATTGACCGATTCCTCGACTGTTTCGCAGCGAAGGCCCTGATTGTAAAAGGCGCTATTGCTTACCCTCATCACCCGGGCGGCGATGGCCGCATCCAGCCGGATGAGCAGGGCGATCTCTTGCATCGAGGAGTTGCCATCCTGCAACAGCCTTTTCAGCCGTGGCAGCACCTTGGGCGAAGATGGCAAGTTCTTCACATCCTGGACGATCTGCTGGGGGGTGACCTGCCCGAATTCCCGAATTGGCGTCGCCAGACTCATGTTCTTAGCTGTGGGTACTATCGGCGGTCGATGGGAAAACCTTAGCCATGCGGGATGCCTTGGTTTTCCCACGGACTCGGGCCCTCCGCAAGAGCCGACCAGCGAAGCCAACGCGAAAAGGTGCGATTCACAAAGGATTGATGCCCCGCGCGCGAAGTCCGACCAGTGCCGAAGCCATGCGTTTGAAACGTAGCGGCTGTCCGAAAAGTCCGGCAAGAACCGTAGGGGCGCAGGCTTGCCCATTCGACGAGCTCAGGGTCCCGAGCTGGTCGAGGGACTGCGCCCATTCTCGAAGGGCGCGACAAATTCGCGCCCCTACAGAGGTGCCGCAGAATCGAGGATCAACCGACTTTTAAGAAAGCCTCTGGCGTCGCTCCCAATCACTGGGACTGATTGGTATGAGCCGCAGGACACAAGCCTGCTGGCCCACTCGACCAGCAGGATCCCAACACCAATCTCCCGCTGACATTATTGTCCACGGGCGAAGGCGCGGATTAAAGAACGGCGGGCTAGGAACGCGTCACGCCGATGATCTTCAGGGCGACGGCGTGTTTGCTCGGGGCGGTGGCGGGGAGTTGGACGTGCAGTCCGGCCGCGTCCTGCACCCACGTCAGCTTGCCATTGTAGCCGAGCAACGAGACGTCGCTGACCTTGCGGCCTGCGATTTGTGGCGAATCAGTCGCCAGGGATTTTACGAGGGCAGTCTTTTCCGCCGGCCAGGCGAGCAGGATGGCGTAAAGCGCATCGCCCTTGGTGGTAAAGCGCATGTCCTCGCCCGTGTAGGGCTTGCTGCGCACGTCCTTCGCGCCGCCGAACTGGCCGCCTTCAGCTTTCTCGGCCACGGACGGGCCCTCGCCGTACACCACCCACGGGCGGGTGGCAAAGATGGCCTCTCCGTTCACGTCCATCCATTTCGCCATGCCCTCGAGGAAAGCGACTTCGTCGTCATCGATGGCCCCGTTGCCGCGAACGGGGACGCTGAGCAGAAGGTTGCCGTTCTTGCTCACGATGTCCGCGAGCATGCACACGACCTGGCCAACGGTCTTGTAGCGATGCTCCTCAAAGACGTGACGGTTGTAGTGCCAGTCGCCGATGCACGTGTCCGTCTGCCAGGGGGCGGGCAGGACGCCATTGGCCACGCCGCGCTCGATATCCTCGACGACGGCCGCCCGGTGCGCCGGCTGCAGGTGTTTGGCGTTGACCACGGCCTGGATCCTGCCGCCATTGCGCGAGGCGTTCGTGTTGTAGTAATACGCTGCGATATCGAGCCCCGCCTGTCCGAGCGGCAGTTCATCGTCGTCAAAGTAGAGGAGGTCCGGCTGGTATTTGTCGACGAGGTCCTGGGCGCGGAGGAACCATTTGTCCGTGTAGCCGTTGTCGTTGGGCGGGACGCTTTCATACCAATGGCCGTCGTTCTGCCAATGCCAGGCTTCGGCGTTCTTGGCGGTCTTCAGATCGCCCGCCATCGGGATGCGCAGCCCGCAATAGAGGTCCTGCGGATCCAGCCCTTCCCACCATTTGCCCTTGCCGTCGGCCTTGGTCAGCGTCGCGGCGTCGTAGGGCACTCCCGCGAGCGGGCCTTCGACATCGTGGCCGTAGGCGACCTGGAACCAATGCCAGGCGTGCGACGAGTGGTTGCTGACGCCGAAGCGCAGGCCGTTCGCGCGGGCGATCTTCGCCCAGGTGCCGACTATGTCCTTCTTGGGGCCGACGTTGACGGAGTTCCACGGCTGGTACTTCGAGTCGTAGGTGTCGAAATTGTCGTGGTGATTGGCGAGCGCGACGAAATATTTCGCGCCGGCCCGCTTGTAGAGGGCCATCAGTTTCTCGGGCTCCCATTGGTCGGCCTTCCAGAGGTTGTCGAGCTCCATGAAGCCGAACTTCGAGGGATGGCCATAGTGCGCCAGGTGGTAGGCGTTATTCGCCGTGCCCTGGACATACATGTTGCGCGCATACCAGTCGCCTTCCTCCGGGACGCATTGCGCGGACCAGTGCGCCCAGATGCCGAACTTCGCGTCGCGGAACCACTCGGGGCATTGGTAGCCCTGCGCGAGCGATTCCCAGGTGGGTTGAACCGGTCCGGGGGCAATGACTCGCGCGGGAGACGCGCCGGACATCGCCGCAGCTGCTGGCGCGACCGGAGCCGCGGCCGCCTGGCTGGTGACCCGTTTCGCCACGAGTTCCTCCGTGGCAAAATCGCCCACGGCGCGGGTGAGTTTCATTTCGTCGCCGGCCAGCGTCCCCTTGTATTCAATCCGGACTTCCGCGTCGCCATCCGGCATGGTGAAGGTCTCGACAAAGGAGATCGCATCGCCGTTGAGCTTCACCTCCTTCAGCTCGGTCGTTCCCGTCTGCTCCATGCGGTTCCACTGGGCGGTGGCCGCCAGCTTGCCGTCCGCGCCGGTCTTGAATTCGTAGACGTATTTTTGCACGCCCACCTGGGTGTCGAACTCCGCCGCCCATTTTCCATCGATGCCGGCGGCGCGGGCAAGAGTGAACGCGGTGAGAATCATCAGGACAGCAATGACGGGCTGGTGGGGTGTTTTCATGGTTGGATTGGAGTCGGGCAAAGGAGGGAGTAAGACGTTCATCGCTCCCCCGCAACATCAACGCGTTGGGGACAACGCGCACCAACTGGGCGGGGCGACATCAGAGGCCAACTAATCGAATATTGGCGGTGACGGCGCACCGCCCTCCAGACACGAATGGTTTGCTGGAGGGCGGACCCCCGTGTCCGCCGGATTATCACTGGTTCACCGGTGCCGGTTTTCCCTGGCGCAAGGCCGGCAGCCAGTCGCCGTTGCAGCGCCGGATATAGGCGGCATGCGAACCGTTGATTTCCTGGTGTTCGGCGCCGGGGATGATGATCACTTCCTTCGGCGATTTGATCTGGTTCACGGCCGCGAGGATGCCTGCCGCCGGACAAGTTTCGTCAATTAGACCAAGCCCGACCAGCACCGGGCATTTGATCCGGGCTGCGAAATTCGCCACGTCAAAATAGCGGCTCGCCTCGCGCACTTTCACAGGATCCTTGCCCTCAGTGTTGGCATACCACTGCGGCCAGCCGCCCTTGCGTCCAACGTCCGGGCCGAGCATGTCGCAGCCGGCTGGAACCATGGCGAGGGCCGCGGTGATCCTTGGATAGAATCCGGCGGTTATTAGCGACTGCATTCCGCCCTGGCTGCCACCCATCACCACCAGCGTCTGGCCGTTCCAGTCATCGCGATGGGCCAGATAATCCGCGGCCCGGTAACAGGAGAGGTACATCCGGAGGTAATAGCTGGTTTCGCGATCGTCATTGCCGATCCGCCAATAATCGTGCAGCGGCCCGCCGGCCTGCTGCTTTTTGTAGAACGCCTCCGGTTGGTCGACTGGCAGGTCGTGGGCTTCGATGTTCAGCACGAGCCATCCCTCGGCGGCCCGGTCGGTCACCCAGCTTTGCTGCAGGCCGTACACGCCGGCCCACTGGACGATCAGCAAGGCCGGAAATCTCCGACCCTGCGCAGGCCGGGCCAGCTGGCCGTAAATGTGGGTGCCGCGGATGTTGCCCATCGTGATCCTCCAATACGCCAGATCCGCCTTCCCGATGTTCACCGGCTCGAGCTGCGGGTTGGGCGGCGTCTGCTCCAGCTCCTGCAGCTTCGCCTTCCAAAACGCGTCGAAATCATCCGGGCATGGGGCCGACAGCTCGATGCGCTCCGGCGCCGCCACGGCGCCCGCGGTGGCGCGGCCTTCCTTGCCCTCCGCCGTCTTCCAGGTCGCCACCACGAGTATCGTGCCCGGCGCGTCGAACCTGCTGTCCAGTCCGGCGGTTTTGTTGCTGAATCGCAAATCACCCTGCCCTGCTTCCGCCAGCTGGCCCTTCAATACCTGGTAATGGACCGGTGGCGGTACTGTCGGGTCGCGCCATTCGACCCGCCAGTGCACCGTATCGCCAACCTGGTAAATGCTGCTGGCCCGGTCCGCTGTCATCACTAGTTGCTGGGCCTGGCAGAAGTCCGCCGCCAGTGAGGCCACGCCGGCCCAAAAGAGAATCCCGAGAGATTGCAAGCGCATGATCGGACAATGGGGCATCGTTCTCAATTTGCACAGTGCAGAGTGCGGTTCCGGCTTGAGAGCATCCGATGTCGGGCGGGAACGCCGACCCCGCCGTAGCCGCCATCATCCTAATCGCAGCGTCCGCTTCAACTGCTGCCGGGCGCGATAGAGTCGGTTTTCAACCGCCTTGGCGGAGCAATTGAGCGCAGCGCCAATCTCCGCCATCGACAGCCCCTCGTATTCAAAAAGGACCAATGCGGTGCGCAGATCGAAGGGCAGCGCAGCCACCGCAGTCTGGACAGCGGCAATTTGTTCGAGCCGAACCGCCTTGGATGACGCGGACTCGCCAGCCCGCGATTCGTCGACGTCGTCGCCGCCCGCTTCGGTCCAGGCATTGAGCGAAATGGTCGGTCGGTGGCGCCACCAGCGCAAACGGTTCTTCGCCTGGTTGGCCGCAATCGAGAGGCACCAGGTCGAGAATTTCGCCCCAACCCGATAGGTGGCCCGCTTCAAAAAGATCCGAACGAACACTTCCTGGGCCAAATCCTCGGCCTCGGCCAGGTTGCCGACGATGCGGAAAACAAACCGCTTGATCGGCATTTCCCAACGCAACATCAGCTCCGCCAGCGCGGCATCCTCGCCCCCTTGCAGGCGGCGCATCAGTTCCTCGTCACTCGGGCCGGAGCCGGCCTCAGGTTCCATAATGTCAGGACGACTTGTTTAGGCGCAAATCGGGCGCGGCCAGGTGATCGAAGTTCGCGATCCTCGGAAGCACCAACGCCAGATACCGCCGGCCGTCCTCGGATGACATCAGCGCAGCAACCCGGCGAACATGGGCCTCAATGGCCCCTTCGCAGACCTTGCGCATCCTCTGGATTTCAACATTCGCGGCATCGATGGCTGCCCTGCTTCCGCCAGCCGCCACGAGCGCGTTGCGAGAAAGGGTCTCCTGTTGGATCATCCGGCAATGCTCCCCGCAGGTGCCGGCATAGGACGCATGCAGCTGACGGATGTCCGAGAGCTGCGCCTTGGTGAGGTGAAAATCCGTTCGCAACCACTCCATGGTGTCGCCATTGGCCACCGCGGCGTGCAAGGCGGGGTTGCAAGTCATGCGGTACCCGAAGTAAGCGGTGCCCGCAGCCAACAGGGCAACCATCGCGACAGTTGCCAGTAGGTATTTCATGGTTTGAGACCGGCCTGGATTTGCGGATCAAGGTCCACCAGGTAGGTCGCCACAATGGCTTCGCGGTCAGCCTGCGTTTGTGAGCGCGCCAGAGCGCTTCCACTATAGGCGGCGGCACCCAGAACGATGATCGATGCCAGCGACCAGGCGGTAGCGTGTGCGCGCAAATAGGCCGTCCAGGTGCTGCCGGCTCGTTTGCCGATCCGCTGCCACACCCGATGCCGGAAGTCCGGGTCGGCCGGCGGCGTCACCCGCCAGCCACGTAAGCCCTCGGAAAGAGAATCATGAGATGCGTTCATAGAACAATATTGGTAATATACACGCCCGACGGGAAAATCCCTCAAAATCCGGCCCACAAAGAAAGTCTGAGTGATCTCGGCCGCTGCGGTGTACGGTGGAATGCCAACCACCCGCAAATGAAGCAGCGCGCCCATCCAGCCAAAGACCCGCAGTTGAACGCCGAGGCAGCCGCCGAGGGGACGAAACACTGACTGCCCATGTTCGGCGCGCGTTCACTCGGCCTCGGCTCTCTTCTGACCATGATTACGCTGGGCGGCTGTGCGGGCGGGCCGGCGCAAGAGGAAAGGTCCGCCCGCACCGAGATGCGCGCCACCGGCGCCATGCTCCTCGCCCGGGACGGCCGGCCGGCGCTGCCCGAGCTTCGCCCCGAGTCGCCGCCGGAGGAATTCGTCGCTGTTCGGTACTGAACCACCCCGCCGTCATTGCCGCCTATTTCGACTGGCGGACCAGCGTCGAGGATATCGCGCCCGCCCGTTCGCCCCAAGATCCGCAACTGGTATTCCAGGCGGATATCGCAGACACCCTGACGAGCCTCATGCCAGGGGTCATGTTCAACTTCATGGGCTCCGGCAAGCGCTCCGCCATGGGCCGCGAAGCCACCGTCGCCGTCGCAGTCGCCCGGCGCGACTACATCTCGGCGGTGCTCACCACCGCCGCCAAGACCCGCAAAGCCTGGATCGAACTCGCCTACGTGGACGCGGCGACCCGGTTGAAGGAAATGTCAGTCGGTGCGCTCGAAAGTTCGCTGGCGATCGCCGACGCGGACTATGCGACCGGCCGCGGAATGGGTACGTTGGCCGATCAGATCCGCATCGCGAACGACCTGGCCAGGGGGCGGAGTGAACTCGGCACGCTGGCAGACCGCCGGACCGCCGTCCGCGCCCGTTTCAAGACCGCATTGGGGCTGGCGCCGGCCGATCCCGATCCGGTCTGGCCCACAGCCACGCTCACCCCGACCTCTCTTCCCGGCCCAGATGAGCTCTGGCGCCGTGCTTCGGGAGCCAATCCCGGACTCGGCCGGATGCGCTCGATGGTCGATGTGGCGGTCGCGGGAGTCGAAGTGGCGCGCAGGGCGGGACAGCCCGATTTCACCCTTGGCGCGATGATAGACCTCAAGGCAGACCCGCACTTCGTCCGGCCTTTGGCCACGCTCGGGCTTCCGGTCTGGCGCGAGAAGATCGCGGCGATCATTGCCGCGGCAGCGGCCCGGCGAGACGCAAGCGTGGCCCGCCTCACAACCGAACAGCTCGAACTTGCGGCTGAGCTCGCGCAGATGCTCTTCATGGTGCGCGAGGCGGATCGCATGATCGCCTACATCGATCACGACGCCCTGCCGAACACCGATCGCGCGATCGCGACAGCCGAGGCCGCCTACCAGTCTGGAACGACGACCTCCGGCATGATTCCCGAAACCCAGGCGATGGCGCTCGCCATGCGCCTGGAACGCCTCGGGGCCTTGCGCGACCGTGAGAACGCCGTCACCGACCTGATGCTGCTGACCGCCGACGCAGCGCCGGTTGGTTCGCCGATGCCCGGGGCGACGCCCAACTCCTGATCCCTTTCGCATCATGAACTCCTGCCTGCGTCTTCTCTCACTCGTCCTGCTGGCCTGCACCATGATCCCGGGCCTGGAAGCAGCCGAACAGCTGTACACCTGCGGCATGCACCCGCAGATCATCAAGAAGGAGCCCGGCAACTGCCCGATTTGCGGGATGGCTCTCGTGCCAGTCCGCGGCAACGTCGCCGGCCCGTCCGCCTCGGGCGGGCCCAAGATCAAGTTCTACCAGTCCTCCATGATTCCGGGCGAGGTCAGCCACCAGCCCGGCAAGGACTCGATGGGCATGGACCTCATTCCGGTTTACGATGATAGCGACAGGTCGGTTCAGGCCATCCAGATCGATGCCGCCACCATTCAGCGCATGAACCTCAAGACAGGCCTCGTCACCCGCGGCCCCGTGCTTCGTGAACTCCGCACCGTGGGCTCGGTCGCCTACAACGCGGCCGGCCTGCGCGACATCACGACCAAATACGAAGGCTGGATTGAGCGGCTCTTCGTCAACACCACCGGGAGCGAGGTGAAAACCGGCGATCCCCTGTTCGAAATCTATTCGCCTGACCTCTTCAACGCGGAACTCAACTATCTCGTTGCCTTGCGTTCCGAAGGCTCCGCGGGAGGGCCCCTCACGCGCTCCTCGCTCGCCCGCCTTAAACTTTTCGACCTCCCGGCCGGCGACATCACGGACCTCGCTCGAACGGGCGAAGCGTCGCGCACCTATGTCCTCCGCGCGCCAGCCGCTGGCATGGTCATCGATAAAACGGCCGTCGCCGGCCAGATGATAAAACCCGGCGAACGCATCTACCAATTGGCAGACCTCTCGTCGATCTGGGTGCTCGCGCAGGTCTACGAGCAGGATTTGCCCTTCGTTCGCGCCGGCCAAAATGCCACCATTCGGGTTACCTACGGTCCCGAACGGATGATGGAGGGCCGGGTTGAAACCTTGTTGCCACAAGTCGAGGAACAGACCCGCACGGTTACCGCGCGCATTGCGCTCGAAAATCCCGGCGCCAGCCTGCGTCCGGGCATGTTCGTCGACGTGCGCTTTGTGGCCAAGCTGGCCGACTCCGCAGTGCTGGTGCCAGACCTGGCGGTGCTGCGCAGCGGCGAGCGCAATACCGTCTTTATCGCCCGGAATGACGGCTCGTTCGAACCCCGCGAAATCAAACTGGGAGTCCGCTCGCAAGACAATTTCTACGAGGTCCTCTCCGGCCTCGCGGCCGGCGAGCGCGTGGTCGTGTCCGGCCAGTTCATGCTCGATTCCGAGAGCCAGCTGCGGGACGCGATCCAGAAGATGCTGCAATCATCAGACCCGGACCATCCGCCGGCCGCAGCCGCCTCTCCAGCCAGCGCAGGCAACCTCAGCGTGGTCGGCATGGACGATTCATCAGCGCTGCCGGAGTCCGCCAAGGTCCGGCTCCAGGAGCTGGCCGGAACCGCGGCTGAGGCGGCCCAGGCCCTAGCCGCGGATGACCTGGCCCATTATCAAAAAACCCTCCCCACCATGCGGCACGCGCTGGCCGCTTTTCTCGAAAGCTATGAGCGCGCCGCCCATGGACCGCTTGGCAAATTCCGGGAAGCGTTGCCCGATCGCAGCGACCTCCCGGCGGCGCGGCGGGACTTTGCGTACTTCAGCACCGCCGTGGCCGACCTCGTTCGCGAGAATCACCTGCCCCACGCGTCCGGCTGGCACATCTTCCAATGCCCGATGGCCCCCGGCATCGGCACCGGCCGTTGGTTGCAGCGCTCAGGCGAACTCAAGAATCCCTTCTATGGTTCCGCCATGCCCGATTGCGGTGAGGAGATTGATGCCGCATCCGCTCCGCCGTCGGTCTCGATCCCGCCAAAACCCCAGTGGCAGCAGGCCGGCTAGGCCGGCACGCCGCAAACCGGACTCGATTCCCAACCCCCTGATTGCATGCTCGCGCGTCTCATCGACTTTTCCCTGAAGAACAGGTTCGTCGTCATGGCGGCCACCACCGCCGTCGTGCTGGGGGGCGTTTATGCGCTGAAGACGATTCCGCTCGATGCCATCCCCGACCTGTCGGACACCCAGGTCATCATCTACACCGAATGGCCGGGCCAGGCGCCGCAGATCGTGCAGGATCAGGTGACCTACCCCATCACCACCAAAATGCTCTCAGTGCCGTCGGCGAAGGTCGTGCGCGGGTATTCGTTTTACGGCTTCTCGTTCGTCTACGTTGTTTTTGCGGACGGCACCGACCCCTATTGGGCCCGCAGCCGCGTGCTGGAATACCTCAGCGGACTTGCCGGCTCCCTGCCCAAGGACGTGATTCCGCGGCTGGGCCCGGACGCCACCGGCGTGGGCTGGGCCTTCATGTACTCGCTCAATTCGAAGCAACACGACCTCGCCGAACTGCGCTCGATGCAGGACTGGTTCCTGCGCTACCAGCTCTCCAGCATCGAGGGCGTCGCCGAGGTGGCGTCGGTGGGGGGATATGTCAAGCAATACCAGATCACCGTCGATCCGCACCGCCTGCATGCCTACAATCTCTCGATCAGCGATGTCGCGATGGCCGTGCAACGGAGCAACGGCGAGGTGGGTGGCCGCTCGGTCGAGATGGGGGAAAAGGAGTTCATGCTTCGCGTCCTCGGTTACGCGAAAGGCGTCGAGGATTTTCGCAAGATCGCGGTCGGTCGCGGCCCGGGGGGCACGCCGATTCTCCTGGGCGAAGTCGCCAACGTCCAAATCGGCCCCGACATGCGCCGCGGCATCGCCGAGTTGAACGGCGAGGGTGAGACCGTCGGCGGGATCGTGGTGGTGCGTTATGGCGTGGACACGCGGCAGGTCATCCAGGCCGTCAAGACCCGGCTGGACCAGGCCATGAAGAGCCTGCCCGAGGGCGTGGACTACACCATCGTCTACGATCGCACCGCGCTGATCGACCGCGCGGTCGAAACGCTCCGGGGCAAGCTCATCGAGGAGAGCCTGGTGGTGGCGCTGGTCTGTCTCCTTTTCCTGCTGCATTTTCGGAGCGCCCTGGTCGCGATCATCATTCTGCCGGTCGCGGTGCTGATGTCGTTCATTGTCATGAATGCGCAGGGCCTCAGCTCGAACATCATGTCGCTGGGCGGGATCGCCATCGCCATCGGCGCGATGGTGGACGCGGTGATCATCATGATCGAGAACGCCCACCAGCACTTGGAGCGCGATGCCGCGAAGAAGCCCCACTGGGACATCATTCGCGACGCCTCCATCGAGGTCGGGCCGACGCTGTTCTACTCCCTGCTGGTGATCACGGTGTCGTTCCTGCCCGTGTTCACGCTCCAGGCGCAGGAGGGCCGGATGTTCAAGCCGCTCGCGTTCACCAAGACCTATTCGATGGCCGCCGCCGCGCTGCTCTCGGTCACGCTGGCGCCGGTTCTCATGGGCTACTTCATTCGCGGCAAGATCCCGGCCGAGGAGAAAAACCCCGTCAACCGCCTCTTGCGCTGGCTTTATCATCCGCTCATCGATTTCGTCATCAAATTCCGCTGGGCCGTGATCATCGGTGCGGCCGCGATCGTCGCCTGGGTGTTCTTCCCCTGGAATGCGCTCGTCGTTTCGCCTCTGCCCGGAGGCGGCGTCAAGAATCTCGCCGCTAGATTCGGGTGGGCCTTTCCCTATCAGAGCCTGGGCTCGGAGTTCATGCCGCCGCTCTACGAAGGCAACCTGCTCTACATGCCGACGACGTTCCCGGGCATTTCTCCCACCAAGGCCCGGGAGGTGCTCCAGCAGACGGACCAGATGATCCGGGCCTTCCCCGAGGTGCATCAGGTCTTCGGCAAGATGGGCCGCGCCGAAACCGCCACCGACCCTGCCCCGATGGACATGATCGAGACCACCATCATGCTCAAGCCCGAGCCGGAGTGGCCCGCCGTCGACCTCAGGGACCCGGCCGGCAAGGTCATCGCCCATCGCCGGCGAACCCTCGACGAATTGGTCGCGGCGCTCAATGCCGCCGTCCAGATCCCGGGGCTGACCAACGCATGGACGATGCCCATCAAGACCCGCATCGACATGCTGGCCACCGGCATCAAAACTCCCGTCGGCATTAAGGTGGCGGGGCCCAATCTCGCCGAACTTGAGCGCCTTGCCGGCCAGATCGAGGCACTCATCCATCGTGTGCCCGGCACCGGCAGTGTCTTTGCCGAACGGGTGATGGGTGGCAACTACGTCGAATTCGACATCGATCGCGACGCGATCGCCCGTTACGGGCTGACCATTGGCGACGTGCAGGATGTGCTCCAAGTGGCCCTGGGCGGGATGCCCCTGACCACCACCGTCGAGGGCCTCGAACGCTACGGGGTGATCCTCCGCTACGACCGCGATTACCGCGAAAACCTCGAAGCCTTGCGCGACATCGTGATTCCGGTGAAATCTGCCGGCGTTTCCCCGGCCATGGGCGGAGGCTCGCCCGGACAGATGGCTCAGGTGCCATTGGGCGAGCTGGCCAAATTGCGAGTGGTGGCAGCGCCCATGGGGGTGAAGAGCGAGGGTGCCGTGCCCAACGCCTGGATCTATGTCGACGTGCAAGGCACGGACATCGGCGGCTATGTACGCCAGGCGCAACAGACCGTCGACGGTGCCCTCCGCCGCGGCGAACTCAAGGTTCCGGAGGGCTACAGCATCTTCTGGAGCGGCCAGTTCGAATATATGCAACGCGCCCGGCAGCGCCTGCTCATCGTGATCCCGCTTACCCTTCTCATCATCGTCCTCATCATCCACCTGAACACCAAATCGTGGATCAAGACCGCCATCGTCCTCCTCGCGGTGCCGTTCTCCCTCGTCGGAGCATTCTGGATGGTTCACCTCGCCGGGTACAACCTGAGCGTGGCCGTGTGGGTTGGGATTATCGCGCTCGCCGGTCTCGATGCCGAGACGGGTGTCGTTATGCTGCTTTACCTCGACCTCGCCTACGCCGACTGGTGGAAACAGGGCCGGCTCAACACCACCACGGATCTCCGCGATGCCATCTATTACGGCGCCGTTAAGCGCGTCCGCCCGAAGGCCATGACCGCGGCGGTCATCATCGCCGGCCTCCTGCCCATTCTCTGGAGCCATGGCGCCGGAGCTGACGTGATGAAACGGATCGCCACCCCCATGATCGGCGGAGTTGTGACGTCGACGATCATGGAACTCCTCGTTTACCCGGCCATCTTCTACCTCTGGCGCCAGCGTGGCCTTTCCGGAAATCTTGAGAATCCGCCGCGCGCGACTTTGGAGGCCAGCCGACC
>CAVRNM010000033.1:0-4898 GCA_963722225.1 uncultured Verrucomicrobiae bacterium | reverse complement strand
ATCCCTCCCTCCCGCCAGTACCTTCCCCACTTCCTCGTCGCATTCGCGCTTTCCGGCTTGGCCGGCCGCGCGGCCAGGGTCGAAGCGCCTGCCGGCCCCAATCCCGACGAGGTTCGGAAGGTCAAAGCATATATTCACGCCACCTGGCCGGCTACCTTCAGGACAACCAACTCCAAGGAGAATCCGGTGGAGATGGAATTGCCGACGCGGTTCACCGTGCCAACGCCGGGTGCCGGCTTCCGGATGTTCTTCTACTGGGACACCTATTTCACCAGCCTGGGCCTGGTGCGCGACGGCTATTCCGACCTGGCCTGCGACAACGCCGATACGATGCTCTACCTGATCGAGACGCTCGGTTTCGTGCCCAACTTCACCTTCGTGGGAAGCGACTACCCGAGTCAGCCCCCCGTTGCAGCCCTCCAAGTCGAGCTGTGCCTGCCTATTCGAAAGGACCGCGCCTGGCACGAACGGGCGTACCGCGCCCTGAGGACCGAGTATGCCTTTTGGATGAGCCAGCGTGTCTTCGCCGACGGACTAAATCACTACGGCAATCACGCCCATCCCAGGCAGCTCGCGGCTTTTGAACAGGAAATCAGCAGCCGTTTGCCCCCGTTCCCCGCCGACCCAGTTGAGCGGAAGCGCGCCGTGATACACGCCGTGGCCGAAGCCGAGAGCGGCTGGGATTTCTCTCCTCGCTGGGACCGACGCTGCGCGGACTGGGCTTCCGTCGATCTCAACTCCCTCCTCTTTATCGAAGAGCGTGTCGCCGCTGAGCTGGCCCGCGACCTGGGCAATGGCGAAGAGCCCGTTTGGCGCAGGCGCATGGAAACGCGCCGGGCGCGCATGTTCCGCCGGCTCTGGGATGAACAGCGCGGGCTCTTCGTCGACTATGACGAGACGCGGGGCGGACTCAACCCACGCATCACCGCCGCTAGCTTCTTCCCGCTGATGGCGGGCATCGCCGACAAAAAACAGGCGGCACGCAGCGCGGCCGCGCTGGCCGGCCTGATCACCGAGCACGGTGTCGATACCTGCCTGCCTTCCGCTCAAACCCAGGTCTACCAATGGGACAGTCCCAATCTCTGGCCGCCGCTCCAATGGGTCGCCGTCAAGGGACTCCTCGAGAGCGGTCAGCGCGATCTCGCCATCAAGATTGCCCGGGACTACGTGGCCACGGTCACCGCCAACTTCCAGCGCACCCACCAGCTCTGGGAAAAATACAACGCTCGCACCGGTGGGATTGATGTGAAAAATGAATACGACATGCCCGCCATGATGGGCTGGTCCGCCGGCGTCTTCCTCGCCTGCTGCGAGGTCGCCGGCTACTGAGCCCGTTTGGTCATTCTCGGCTCTCCCACACGGGCCTTGGCCTGAGCCAATCGATGGGCGAAACGAGTCCTGGGGAAACCAGATTGCCGGTCACGGTCGGTCAATGATCCGTCCGTTCACGGCACCGCGGCGCCCAAGGTCGCGGGCCGGGCGGTGACGGTGCCTTCCGCCGGAACCAGGCCCTCGGATTTCGCCGTGAGGCGAATTTCACCAGGCTCCCTCGTTGACTGCACGATGACCTGCGCGAGTCCGCTGAACAGGCTGCGCCACGCCGGCGGTGCCGGCGTCGTGACCCGCATTGAGCCGAGCCGCGTGAGTTCGGGGATGTGGTTCCGCTTGTCGTCGAAGGGCGTCACGAGAAGCTGCACGAGGTTCATGCCCGCGACCAGCTGCGCCGGATCAAGACGAAGTGCGGGACCAACTGTCGAGGTGTCGAGATCGCGCGCCAACTCGCGGTCGTTGAGCCACACGGTCGTTCTCCCGCCAAACGCCGGCAGGACCAATTCCAAGCCGGCACCGGCCGGCACTGTCGGCAGGGTGATCGTGCCGGAAAGATCGTAGACTTCGCCGGGCTTGGGCAGCGGAGCCTTCCAATTGCCCAGACGGGGGAATGGCTGCAGGGAATCCGGCGCCGAGGGCATGGTCGTGCCGGCGGGTGCAATGCGACCGCGCCAGTCTTCCACCGGGAGCATCGCGACCGTCTCGGTGAACCGGTCCGGCTCGTGGCTGCCGGGATCGCCGTTGCCGACGCCGATGATCCGGCCGCCCGTGATCTCGAAGTTCACCAGGTTCGCGGCCGTGGGAACAGTGCGTCCCTGCGCGTCGTGCGCGGAGACGGTAAACACTGCCACATCCGCACCGTCGGCGTTGATGGCGGTGCGGTCGGGCGTGAGCACAAGCTGCGCGGGCGCGCCGGTCGTCTCGACGCGGGTGGTCGCGACCACCTGGCCGCCGCGGTAGCCGCGGGCTTCGAGGGCGCCGGGCGCGTACGCGACCTTCCACTCCAGGTGACCGTTGCGGGGCATGTCTTTCTTCCCAAGCGAGACGCCGTTCAGAAACAGCTCGACCGCCTGGTGATTGCTGAAGCAGACCACGTCGATCTGCTGGCCCTCCTTGCCGGCCCAGTTCCAGTGCGGGTACAGGTGGAGCACGGGCTCGTCCGTCCACCAGGATTTGAGGTAATAGGCGGTATCCTTCGGGAATCCGCATCCGTCGAGAATGCCGAATTGCGCGTAGGTTTCCGGCCAGCCGTAGGGCATCGGCTCCCCGCGGTAATCAAATCCGCTCCAGAAGAAAAGGCCGGCGAGGAACGGCCGGCTGGCGTAATAGTTCCAGCCCTTTTCGCAATTGCCGCCGGTGTCTCCCAGGGCCTTGAATCCAAGGTGCGCGCGCGGCGGATCGTCGAAATAGATCCCGCGGGTACCCGCGGTGGTCCCCTCCTCGGTGCCGACCCCGGGCTGGCTCGGGAACTTCGCGTGCTGCTCGTCGGGATTGGACTGGTTGATGTAATTGTAGCCGACCAGGTCGATCACCGTCGAGGTGCCGCCCCAACCGCCGCTGTTCGCCACGGTGGTGCGGCGCGTCGGGTCGAGCCGGTGCGCGAACGCCTGCATCGAGGCGGTGATGCGGGCGCCCTTGATGTTGCCCTCGATCGCCCACTCCTCGTTGCCGAGCGACCAGATGATGACGCTCGGGTGGTTGCGGTCGCGGCGGATCATGCTCTCCAGCTGGCCCATCTGCTCCGGGCTCGGTCCCATGAGGCGGTTCTCGTCGAGCACGAGCAGGCCGAGGCGGTCGCAGGCGTCGAGGAACTCCGGCATCGGCGGATTGTGCGAGGAACGATAGGCGTTCACTCCAATCTCCTTCATCCGGGCCACGCGGAAAGCCTGCAGCGCGTCGGGCAGCGCCACCCCCACGCCGGCATGGTCCTGGTGATTGTTGGTGCCATGAATCTCGACGTGCCGGCCGTTGAGGAAGAAGCCGTGATCGGGGTCAAAACGGATGGTGCGAATGCCAAAAGGCGTCTCGTAGTGATCCACCACCGCGCCGCCGGCGCGGATCGTCGTGACGAGCCGGTGCAGCGCGGGCGACTCCAGCGACCAGAGCCGCGGCTGCGGAACGTCAAGCGCGCCGGAGAATTCGCCCATGGTGCCCGCCGCCAGCGACAGCGAACGCAGCGCGCCGGTAGCGACCACGCGGCCGTCGGGATCCAAGATGCTTTGCTCGATCTCAAAATTCGCAGCCTCGACGCCATCGTTGGCGACCGTCGTGCGCGCAGTGACACTCGCCGCGCCGTTGCCCACCGCGGCGGTCACATACGTGCCCCACTGCGGCACGTGCAGCGGCGCCGTCTTGACGAGCCAGACATGCCGATAGATGCCCGCGCCCTCGTAGAACCATCCCTCCTCCATCGTCGCGTCCACCCGAACCGCAATGACGTTGTCCCCGCTATAGTTCAGATAGTCGGTCAGGTCGTAGTGGAAACTGGTGTAGCCGCTCGGCTGGCGGCCGAGGTAAAAACCGTTGATCCACACCACGGAGTCGCGAAACACGCCGTCAAACTCGATGCTGATGCGCCGGCCGAGGTCGGTCGCCGGGACGGCGAACGTCTTGCGATACCAGCCGATGGAACACTCCGGGAAGTTGCGGCCGATGGCCTTGAACCCATGGCTGGGGCTGCCTTTCGCGTCGAACGGCGCTTCCACGGCCCAATCGTGCGGCAAGTCGAGCTGACGCCACGCCCGGTCGTCAAAGGCCGCGGCGGCGGGACCGTCGCCGTAACCCGCCTTCGCCACGTAGGAGAAATAGCCGGTCGCGTGGTCGAAATCGCGGGCCGGATCCGAGGGATGCCCAAAGGCGAAACGCCACCCAGCGTCCATGAGCAGGCGCTCACGGGGCGGAGCCTGGACGGATTCCGCGGCAGCGAAAACCGGCGGTGCCAACAGCGCAGCGAGAAATAGGAAGCGAACGATCGATTTCATCGGGAAAATGGGCAGACTTCGGTGTTGCACGATTGCGCCAGAAGGTCGAGCCGCTACCCGCCGTTCACGGAAGCCGCCTTCACGCGGGAAAGGCCCCGAGTCCCCGGCGCGAGAAAACATTGAACAAGCGAAGCGAGCGACTAGTTTGGGAAAATTCGGGACCCATGCTTCAATCAGGGGTCGATTCCCCATAACCGAACCCAGACCAGCTTGAGAAAAAATGCTTCTGCTGCGAGCAGTGACCTAATCAGCGTTCGGCACGAAATGAATCCCCACACCGATTCAGAAGCAGTCGTCCAGCGGCAGCTCGATGCGTTCAATGCGCGCGATGTTGACGCCTTGCTGACGGCCTACGCAGAAGATGCGCAGCTGTTCGAGCATCCATCGACGCTGCTTGCGACAGGTTCAGCGGAATTGCGGAAGCGGTATACCGTCCGATTCCAGGAGCCGAATCTTCACGCCACACTGCTTAGCCGGATTGTTGCAGGTGCTATCGTCGTCGATCATGAAAAAGTTACACGGACATTTCCAGAAGGCGCCGGCGAAGCCGAGTTAGTGATGCTCTACGAAGTGCTGAACGGCCGGATC
>CAVRNM010000032.1:0-7141 GCA_963722225.1 uncultured Verrucomicrobiae bacterium | reverse complement strand
CCTCGATGACGTCGAGCGGGCGCGGGTATTTCGCCCGGCACTCCTCGGTGTCGGCCTCCACAAAGGTGTCAATGCCCTTGACCAGGGCGTGGGCCAGCCGCGCCTCGACGGGCTGCGCGCGCCAGGCGAGATCCTCCTTGAGCTCGGTGCGGGAGGCGCCGCCCTGCGCCGCCTTGAGCTGTTCGGCAAAAGTGACGAGGCGCTCGGTCGCGTCCGGCCGGCGGTTGAGGAGCACATCCTCGATCCGCTCCAGCAGGTCGGCCGGGATCTCCTGGTAGACGCCGAGCATGCCGGCGTTGACGATCGCCATGTCGAGGCCGGCGTTGATCGCATGGTACAGAAACGCCGCATGCATCGCCTCGCGCACAGGGCTGTTGCCGCGGAACGAGAACGAGACGTTGGACACGCCGCCGCTCACCCTGGCGCCGGGGAGGGTTTGCTTGATGAGGCGGACGGCCTCAAAGAAATCGACGGCGTAGTTGTTGTGTTCCTCCATGCCGGTGGCGACGGTGAGGATGTTGGGGTCAAAGATGATGTCTTCAGGGGGGAGACCCAGCCGGTCGACCAGCAGGTGGTAGGCGCGCGTGCAGATGCGGACCCGGGCGTCGCGGTCGGCGGCCTGGCCCTGCTCGTCGAACGCCATGACGACCGCGGCGGCGCCGTACCGCCGGACGAGCCGCGCGCGCCGGAGAAACTCCGGCTCGCCATCCTTCAGGGAGAGGGAGTTGACGATGCCCCGGCCCTGCAGGCATTTCAGGCCGGCCTCGAGCACGCTCCACTTGGAGCTGTCGATCATGATGGGGACGCGGGCGATCTCGGGCTCGGCGGCGACGAGGTTGAGGAACTTCGTCATCGTGGCCTCGCCGTCGAGCAACGCCTCGTCGACGTTGACATCGAGGACATTCGCCCCGCTTTCGACCTGCTGGCGCGCAATGGCGAGCGCGGCGTCCCAGTCGCCAGCCTTGACGGCCCTGGCGAATTTCGGCGAGCCGGTGAGGTTGGTTCGTTCGCCGATGACCAAAAAGCCGGAGGCGTTGCGTGACATTATGAAAGGCGTGATGACGGAAAGGCTGAAGAACAGAAAACTAACAGACGGAAAGCGGCGGGTCGAAACATCCGGGCCGGCGTTCAGGCGACGGTGAGCGGTTCCAGGCCGCTGAGGCGGAGAGCCCCGCGGGCGGCAGGCGGGCGCGGGCGCGGGGCCAGGCCCTGGACGGCCGCGGCGATGGCCTTGATGTGGGCGGGCGTGGAGCCGCAGCAACCGCCGAGGAGGTTGACCCATCCGTTGGCGGCGAATTCGGCGAGCGACGCGGCCATCTCGGCCGGAGTCTCGTCGTAGCCGCCAAAGGCGTTGGGCAGGCCGGCATTGGGGTAACAGGTAACGTAGCAACTGGCGAGGCGCGCGAGCTCCTCGATGTAGGGCCGCATCTGTTTCGCTCCCAGGGCGCAGTTGATCCCGACACTGAACGGACGGGCATGCACGATGGAGTTGTAGAATGCCTCGAGGGTCTGGCCGGAAAGGGTGCGGCCGGAAGCGTCGGTGATCGTGACCGAAATCATCACGGGCAGGCGCGCCGGCAGTTCGTCGAAAAGGCTCTCGATGGCAAACAGAGCCGCCTTGGCGTTGAGGGTGTCAAAAATGGTCTCAACGAGGAGAATCTCGGCGCCACCCTCGACCAGCGCCCGGGCCGCCTCAAGATAGGCCGCCACCAGCTGGTCAAAGGTGACCGCGCGGAAGTCGGGGCGGTTGACGTCAGGGGAGAGCGACGACGTCCGATTGGTCGGTCCCAATGCGCCCGCGACGAAGATGCGCCGGCCGAATTGCGCCTGGCCCCAGCGCGCGGCCCGGGTGCAAATCTGCGCTGCGGCCCGATTGATGGCCGCCGCATGCGACTCGGTCCGGTAGTCGGACTGCGAGATGCGCGTGCCGTTGAAAGTATTGGTCGAAACCAGGTCGGCCCCCGCCTCAATGAAGGCGCGATGGATTTCCTCGATGAGGCCGGGCTGGGTCAGACAAAGAATGTCGTTGTCGCCCCTGAGATCGTGCGGGTGTCCGCAGAAACACTGGCCGCGAAAATGGGCTTCCGAAAGCTGCCGCGCCTGCACCATCGTGCCTTTGGGCCCCTCGATGATCGCGATGCGCTGCTCGAACAAACGGCTCAGTTCGGCGTGGACCGGCGACAGAGGTTGGGTGGCAACGGGCATTGTGCTAATAGATGTATCTTCATATCAGGATATGATGATATGATATTTGCAAGTCAGGAAGTGCGAACACGACAAAGAAATGAATGAGCGAGGATTTGGCAAAAAATGCCCATGAAAGATGCTTGCTGCGAACAAATAGCGTGGTTCTATCGGCCCCGACTTGTTCTTTCTAATGGTTCCAGGGATTCAGGGAAGGCCGTTAGAACCGGCCACAGTAGCGCTGCGGTATCGCATCACAGACCCCGGGGACGGAGGCCTGCCGGCAATCCGATATTTTGAGGATCGCCCGGCGGAGACCTTCGGCAGACAAGCCAATTGAGGCGCAAGCCTTGGTGAAGGCGAGGGGCGAGGATCTCTTGGATTTCAGCAAGCAACGTTGAAATCCCGGAGGACAAATGCGGAGTCCGAACATCTGTCTTCTGGAAGCTCACTGCGCTGGCGCGGATGCGCGCGCTGGCGAGAAACCTTCATCGCATCAATGAAGGGTGGGAGTGGAAGTGACGGGAACGGCAGGCCGAAAAAAGCTACGGTCAGCCATGGCCCCCGTTTCTGCTCTTGCCGTGCAAAGTCAGGAGCAGAAATGAAAACCCGTTCGCTGGCACTCGCGAGAGGCCGGCTGTTCATCATTCCCTTGGCGGCGGCCGGCGTGGCCGCGCCTTTCATGCTGCGCGCCCAGACGGACGTCACCAGCCTGAGTCCGGTTGTCGTTTCGGCGACTCGGACCCCGCAGGATCCGCAGTATGCTGCGAGCAGCGTGACGGCGTTTTCGCTGCCGGACCTGGCGGACATGCAGGTCACCGACCTGCGCACCGCGCTGGCGGAGACGCCCGGCGTCACCGTAGCGAACAGCGGCGCCGTCGGCTCGCAGAGTTCGGTGTTCCTGCGCGGGGCCAATTCCGACCAGACGCTGTTCGTGGTCGATGGCGTGCGTTTGAACACCACCAACATCTCCTATGCCAATTTCCTCGGCGGGGCCGACCTGGCGGGCCTGGACCGCCTCGAGGTGCTCCGCGGCCCCCAGAGCGGGCTTTACGGCAGCTCGGCCATGGGCGGGGTGATTCTGTTGGAAACCGCCCACGGCGGCGGCACAGCCACAGACGTGGCATCGCTGTCGGTCGGATCGTTTGGCAGCCTGGGCGAAGAAGTGGCCGTGGCGGGCGGCGCCAACCCGTTCGGCTACAGTGCCTCGTTGACCCACGAGCAGACAGACAACGACCGGCCCTACAACCGGTACAAGGACTCGAGCTATTCCACGCGCCTGGAGGATCAAGTCAGCCCGTGGCTGCTGATCGGCGCCACCTGGCGCGGCTTGGAAGGTCACTACGAGGAACCGGGACCGGTCACGTACCCTTCGCCGGGCGACGTGCAAACCATCATGGATCTCGCGACCACCTATGCGGAGCTGCAGCCCAGCAAGGAATTCCGCTCGCGGTTGACGGCCGGCTGGTACCAGGACGAGTACACGTTTAACGACGGCACGCCGTACGATTTTTATTACGCGCGCAACACCCGGGAGATTCTCGACTGGCAGAACACCTGGGAGGCATCGTCATGGTCCGAGCTGGTCGCCGGCGCCAATGCCGAGTGGTCCCATTATCAGGCGGGCGGCATGACCACGGACCGGTCGCTGGCGGGCTTTCTCTCCGGCAGCCTGCGCCCGACGCCCGACCTGGAACTCACGGCGGGGCTGCGCTACGATCACTTCAACACGGCGGGTGACGCCATGACCTGGCACACGGGCGCGGCTTACCGCCTGGGCAAAGACACCAAGCTCCGGGCGACCTTCGGCACCGGATTCAATGCGCCAACGCCGGCCGATCGCTACGGATTGCCGCCGTACCTCCTGCCGAATCCCGGCATTTCCCCCGAGAAATCCCGCGGCTGGGACGTTGGTCTCGACCAGGCCGTTCTCGGCGGTCGCGTGACCCTGGGCGCGACCTATTTTCAAAACCGGTTCCGAGATCTCCTCGAATATCAGGTCGACAATCCGGTCACCTATGCGGGAAGCGAGGTCAATGTCGACCGTGCCACCACCAGCGGCGTCGAGTTGCAGGCGAACGCCAGACTCACCTCCGTTCTCACGATGCGCGGGGGCTACACGTACCTGCAGGCCGTCGATGACGTCACGGAGGCGCGGCTGATCCGGCGCCCGCGGCATACTTTTGACGCGGGCCTCGATGCGCAGGTCACCCGGAATTGGAAGATCGGGGCAGGGGCCCACCTGGTGGCAGACCGCGTCGACGGAGCCTACACGCCTTCGCCGCTGGGCGGTTACACGACGTTCCGGCTCCACACCAGCTACGCGCTCCGGCCGGACCTGATTCTCAAGCTGCGGGTCGAGAATCTGCTTGACCGCCAGTATCAGGAGGTCGCGGGTTATCCCGCTCTGCCCCGGGGAGTCTATGGCAGCGTGGAGTGGCGTTTCTGACCCCGGCGGCCTTGCTGATGCCGGCTCCCCTCAAGATCGACTCCCTGACGGCCCGCCGCTTTTTGCGGCGCGCTCTCCTGCTCGATGCACCGGCGCCGGACGTGGCGACGGCGCTCCGGCATCTTGGGTCTGTCCAGATCGACCCGATCAATGTTTGTGGGCGGATGCATGACCTCATTCTGCGGAATCGTGTCGCAGAATACCGGGAAGGAGCCTTGCACGGCTATCTTCATGCGCCGGCCCGGCCTGGATTTGAGCATTATCTGCAGGGGGGACACGGCGTGCTGGTGGCACTGCCCGTCAGCGCCTGGCCGTTCCTGGCCGGGCGGATGTGGCGCCGCAGCCGGTCAACGTCTTCCTCCTCCGGCCGTTTGACACGGCGGGAGGCGACCTTGGCGGAACATATTCTGCGGGAAATTGCCGGGCGGGGTCCGCTGACCTCCGATGACATTGATCACGAAGGGCGCGCCCGCTCGGCGTGGGGCGTGCCGGGACGGCTGGCCAAGCACGTATTGGAAAAACTCTTTGCGCAGGGCCGGGTCTTGATCTCTTCCCGCCGCAATTTTCGTCGCGTTTATGATCTGCCGGAGCGGGTTTTGCCGCGGACGGTTCTCGACCAGACGGCACGCCGCGAAGAAGAAGTCTGCGCCTGGGCCGTGCATCAGCGCCTCCAACAGCGCCGGCTCATCACGCTGGCCCGCGGCGAATTGGCGCTTGTGGCCGATCAGGTGCAGCCGGTGGCGATCGCCGGCCTACCGCCGGTCTACTGTCTGCGCGAAGATGTTCCGCTCTTCGATGCGACGGCCAACCCCCAACCGGCCCCAGACCCGCTGCTTTTGGCGCCGCTCGATCCGCTTATCTACGACCGCCGTCTCGCGCGCCAGCTCTGGGGTTTCGACTACATCTGGGAAGTCTACACGCCGCCGGCCAGGCGCCAACGCGGCTACTATGCCCTGCCGGTGCTGGCTGGAGCGGAAATCGTCGGGCATGTCGATCCCAAGGCCGACCGGGAACGCCGCCGTCTCATCGTGGTCTCCCGCGGCGTCCGACGCGGTTACCGGGTTGCTCCAGCAGTGCAGGCGCTGGCCGACTTCCTGAGCCTGCGCCCGCAACGAAGATCAGTCTGAGCCCTTCCAGTCGCGATCAGGGACGGCGTCGGCCGGCCGGAAACCTTCACCACGGAGTCCAGGCGGAATAGTCCGCGACGATGGTTTCCACCCACCGCAGCGGCCGGTGGGCGCGGAACCATGAATTGAATCGCTGGCAAAGGCGTGATGTTTTCATCGTGCTTGGTGGCAGGATGGTCAGTTGGTATGTCATCCAATCAGACGCAAAGTTCCCTGCATGGAGCAGGACGCGGACCGGGCCGTTCAGCCACAGCTCGCGACGGGCTGGCCGGAGAACGGGCGCGGACTGAGGAAGAAATCGGTGTCCGTCTTGGCGCATCCGAATTCAGGACAAGACTCGGCGAGGATTTCGCGCAGGTATTCGCGCGCGCGCGCGATGCGGCTTTTGACCGTGCCGATGTTGATCCCCAGGGCTAGGGCAATCTCCTCATAGGATAGGTCGAGGACGTTGCGCATGGTGAGGATCTCACGGTGCCGGCGATCCAGGCGTTCCATGCTGGCGGCGACGAGCGACGTGAATTCGGCGGTGGCCGTCTCCTGTGCCGGATCATTGCCGCCCGCCGCGATCAAATCGGCGAACGTCGCGTCGGAATCATCCGTTAGCGGGCGATCGAGGGAAACCCAGTTTTGGCGCCGGCGCCGGAAGAAGTACCAATACCGGTTGCGAGCGAGGTTGAGGGCGATCCGATAGAGCCAGGTGGCGAGGGAGGAATCTCCGCGGAATCGGACCAGGCCCCGGTAGGCGCGGATGAAGGTATCCTGGGTGACCTCCTCTGCGTCGGCGGAATTGCGGAGGAGATTAAAGGTCAGGCCATAGATCTTGCCGCTATACCGGGTGACGATCTCGTTGAATGCCGACTCGTTACCGGCAAGGAATTTTTGCACGAGATCCGCATCGATGGCGGCTTCACTCGCCGGGACATCCGGGCTCGTGAGATTCTCGGGGATCAGGCGGAAGGGGACTGGAGATTTGGCGGAAGTCATGAACAGATCGGTTTTCAACTTGCCTGCGTTCTCACCTAGAACGATGCCAAACGTCCTGGATTAATATCTAAGATGTTAACGAGTAGGCTGTTAAAAATTTCAGCGCATTTTTACCGGGCAAGCGGACATTGCAAGATGGGGTTGTCGTCACCGGATCTACCTGCAAAACGCACGACTACGGTTCGCGCGGTGACCCACGGTTATGGTTTGTGCCGCGCCCCGATCGCGCGCCCGGGTGTCCCGCCGATGTCCGAAAAGCTTGCGGTCAAAACATTAGACCGCGGCAGCCCGAGTTGCGGCCAGCGGCGTTTTTCCTTGCGCGGGCTTTTCTCGATGGGAAGCATCGCCGCGCCTTCAACTGACTGAACGGACGCTCTCGTGCCGAACCCCTTTGACG
>CAVRNM010000031.1:0-10324 GCA_963722225.1 uncultured Verrucomicrobiae bacterium | reverse complement strand
ATGACGGAAGCGGCCCAGGCGGTCGTGGACTTTGGATTCTCGATCTTGGGAGCGAAAGCGATTGAAGCGCGCCATGCTGCGTGGAACCTGCCGAGCCGAAGGGTCCTCGAGCGCATCGGGATGGTTGAGGTCGAATATATCCCTCAGGGCTTTCGGAAGCGTGGCGCCTGGGTCCCGGAGTTTCGCATGCTCATCAGGAAGAGTGAGGAATCGCCCAACCCGCGGCGATTGCCGCAACCTACCGGCGGCACGCCGGCGGCGAGCGCACCCGTCGCGCCGTCGTCCGGCGCTGCAGGTCTTTCAACCTCCCGGGGAAATTAGAAAGCGCCATGTCAACGCACCGATGCATTAACTGCCGTTGGCGCGCGAAGTATGACCGTGATCCGCGGTCCATCCTCGGCCGGATGTGGAGATGGCACATCAGCTTTTGCCCGGGTTGGAAATCCTTCCTGAAGGGCCTGACGCCGGAGGAAAGGGCTGACGTGGAGAGAAGATACTCCGTCCCGCCATCGCCAAAGCAGCAGTAGCTTCCTGCCGCCACACGAATCCACGCATGTGCCCGGCGCCGGAGCGAGGGCGCGGGCACCGACCGTGACTGGCCTGCCGGCGGCGGGTTCCTCTTTGATTCGTCGAGGAATCGGCGCTGGCTCCTCTGGGCCCGGCGTCGCCAATCAATTGAAGATCGCCTCGCCGAGGGCCGCCTCGGTGCTGAGCAGACTGGTGGTCATGGGCAGGGTCTGCCGGCCACCGCCGATGGTGCTTTCGAAATACGAATTCCCCGTCGTGAACTCCGCCCGCCAGAGAAAACGGCGACCGTCGTCGTACGCGAACGCCAGTTCCAATGACGAAGTCGCGCCCGGTGCGGTCTTCTTGACCTCATAGGCCGGTCCGCCATCTACCGGCGGCCCGCAGGCATTGAGACGCGCGCGCACCCAATCAAGCAACACTCGGGCCTCCGCGGCAAACGCGGGCGCTCCCGCCACGTCGACCGCCCGCAGGTCACGGACAATGATCCGGGGCGCATAGGCGCTGAGAAACTGCCCGATCGCCTGCCGCACCGGCAGCAGGCGCGCCTCCGCCAGATCGCGAAAGCCGTCCGACCGCGGCCAGGGGAACGCCCGGGCCTCCGGCGTCGAAACCGCCGTGTCCAAAAGAAAGCGCTTCGCATTGCGCAGGAGCCACTGGTAGGTGGCGATCTTGCGCACCTGCGACATTCGATGAACCCAGTAGTAGATCGGCAGGTCCTCCTCGACGATCACCGACACCTGGTCCTCCAGAAACTCCCGGTGTTCCTGCGGAAAACTCAGCGCCACGGCCTCGATGCAGCTCATCTCCCGCCGCGATCTTCCAATGAAACACTCACTGTAGATCTTCGCCCGCATCGCCAGATCCGCGCCGCCTTCCGCACGGGGACAGAGCACGAGGATCCGCGCCGGATAACGCTGGGTGAATCGGAGCGCCGCATTGAACTGCGCGAGGCCGTCGTCCGCCGTGGTGGGCAGCCCGAGGTGCAGGACGAGGTTCATCTGGGAGGCCCGGAATTCCGACAGCGCTCCCATCCCGTCCGCCGGTTCCCCCTCCCAGAGGCGGGCCAGGCTTTGCGTGATCCCGCCAACGGGAACCTCGAGGCCGGGCAGCGCGGTGAAGACGTCGGAGTTCATCGATCAAGAAACCCCAAATGCCAAAGCTCCAAATCCCAAGGAAATCCCACGGTCCAATTTTCCTGAACATTCCATCGACAGATATAGGTCTCGTTCATTGAAGCTTCCTTGAGACTTGGGGCATGGAAATTGGGATTTCAGCTCTCCCCATTGAGACTTCCTTGGAATTTGGAACTTGGCCCATTGCATCTTCGCTTTAGCCTTTGGAGTTTGGCGTTTGGAGCTTTGAGTTTGCGCGGCGCTGCCGCTCCTAGGGTTTTCGCCATTCATGTCCGTTGGACGCCAGGAGGTCGCCGGCTGATTTCGGGCCCCACGAGCCGGCGGCATAGCTATCCAGACCTTCCCTTTGCCGCGCCTGCCAGTGCTCCAGCACCGGGGTGAGAAGCCGCCACGACGCCTCCGTTTCGTCGCCGCGAATGAAGAGCGTGCCGTCGCTGATCATCGCATCAAGCACGAGACGCTCGTAGGCTTCCGGCGTGTTCGAACCGAACGTGGTCGCGTACCGGAAATGCATCTTCACCGGCTGCGTGCGCGTCTCGAGACCCGGGATCTTGGCGTTGAGCAGCACCGTGCTTCCCTCGTCCGGCTGGATCTGGAAGGCCAGGGTGTTGGCGGCGAGATCGAACTGGCCGGCCTGGGCGAAGAGCGTGCCCGGCGGGCATTTGAAATGGATGGCGATCTCCGACACGCGCCGGGCCAGACGCTTGCCCGACCGCAGGTAGAACGGCACGCCCGCCCACCGCCAGTTGTTGATGGCGAGGCGCAGCGCCGCATACGTCTCCGTCGTCGACTCCGGGCTGACGCCGTCCTCCTCCCGGTAACCCGGCGCCGGCTGTCCCCCCACCAGACCGCCCGCATATTGCCCGCGCGCCACGTCGCCCCCGGGGCCGAGGGCCAGCGGCTGGATCGCACGAAGGAGTTTCACTTTTTCATCGCGGATCGCCTCCGCGTCGAGCGAGACCGGCGGCTCCATGGCGGTGAGCGCCAGGAGCTGCATTGTATGATTCTGGATCATGTCGCGCAGGCAACCGCTCTGTTCATAGTAGCCGGCGCGCGACCCCACCCCTCCGTCCTCCGCGACCGTGATCTGCACGCACTCCACATAGTTCCGGTTCCACAGCGGCTCGAAGATCGCGTTCGCAAACCGCTGGACGAGGAGATCCTGCACCGTCTCCTTTCCCAAATAATGGTCGATGCGAAAAACCTGCGACTCCTGCAGCACGCCGCCAATGACGCGGTTGAGTTCGCCCGCCGAGGCCAGATCGCGGCCAAACGGTTTCTCAATCACCGCCTTTGACTGCAGCGGCGAGCCGAAGTGGCGCTGCGCCAGTCCCGACGCCCCCAGGTTCTCGATGATCGGCTGAAACACCGTGGGCGGAGTCGAGATGTAAAACAGCGACTGCAGCGCCCGGCCCGCCTGCGCTTCGAGTTTCTGGATGAGCGCGTGGAGGCGGTCGAAGGCGGCGCGCTCGTCGTAGCCGCCCGTCACGTAGCAGGTGTTGCGCGCCACGCGGCTCCACGCGGCGGGATTAATCTCCCGGCGGGAGAATTCCTTGACCGCCGCCTCCGCATGGCCGCGAAATTCCTCCTCCGCCACCGCCTTGCGGCCAAAACCGATCAGATAGAAATCGGGCGGCAGCAGGTTGTCGTGGCTCAGGTTGTAGATCGCCGGCAGCAGCTTGCGCGCGGTCAGGTCGCCCGAAGCGCCAAAAATGACGATGACGGTGGCCGGCGCGCCGCGGTATTTGCTCAGTCCCTGCAGGAACGGGTGGCGGGAAGGATCGCTCATGGGCGGACGTCCACAATCGACGGCGGCCGGCGAAAGTCAAAGGTGTCGGCGCAAGACGTTGTGCCCTTTCGCAAACAGCGGCACGTTCTGGAAATGTCGCACCTCGGCCGGGGCATCGCCGCCCAGGACGACCTCCGCGACGTCGAACCGAAAGGTCCGCGGCCGGATCCGCAGCTGCGTGAGGTAGGCGTGGATCGCCCGGCGCAGCGCCCGCTTCTTCCGCCGGTCAACCGCCGTCAGGCCGGACACCAGCGCTCCGGCTGAACGGGTCTTCACCTCGACAAACACCAGCACCTCGCGATCGCGGCACACCAGATCGATCTCCTCGCGCCGCTCCCGGGGATTGCGCCAATTCTGCACCACGATCTGGTAGCCCAGGCGGTCGCGCAAGAACTCGGCCGCCCGCTGTTCGCCCGCGGCGCCGCGGGCGCCGGTTGGGCCGCCCGCCGGTTTGCCGCGCGGCCAGAGCCGTTGAAGCCAGTAGAGCATGATGGAGACGCCGGCCGGCTCGCGGCCGCGCGATCACCGTCCTAATTGAGATTTGCCTGATGAAGTGACTTCCAAAGGTGGAGCGGCTTGTCCACAAGACGCTCTGGGCGCGTTGGGGACAACGCGCGCCACCAGCGCCACTTCATCCCGCAAGACTCAGTAATTGGGAGGCACCGGAGAGATTTGCAATAACAGATCTTTCTATCTTTATATCACCTGCAAGCGGTCATTTGGAATCGTGCGGACATCCAACTCAACGCGGCGGTTCTGTTCCGGCCGCCTCGGGCGCCGGCGCAGGAATCGCGGAGTCCAGCGCCGCCGGCCGCGCCTGCCGGACCGCGTCGGCGACCGTCTCGGCCACCGCCTCCGCCTCGCCGCGCTCGTGGTTGAACCGCATCGAGACGGTTTTCGACACCCCGCGCTCTTCCATCGTCACTCCGTACACCGCGTTCGTGGCGGCGATCGTCCGCTTGTTGTGCGTGATGATGAGGAACTGCGAGTCCTTCGTGAAATGCTTCAGCAGGTTCGTGAACCGACCGATGTTCGATTCGTCGAGCGGGGCGTCCAGCTCGTCCAGCAGGCAGAAGGGCGAGGGCTTCACCATGTAGAGGGCGAATAGCAGGGCGACCGCCGTCAGGGTCTTCTGGCCGCCGGAGAGCAGCGAGATTCCCTTCAGCCGGGTCCCGGGCGGCTGGGCGACGATTTCGATGCCGCTCTCCAGAATGTCCTCCGCCTGGATGAGCTCCAGGTGGGCGTGCCCGCCGCCAAACAGCGTCTGAAAGGTGTACTCGAAATTCTTCCGGACCTGCTCGAACGTCACCGCGAACTGGCGCTGGGAAGCCCGGTTGATCTCATCGATCGCCTTGAGCAGATCGGCCTTGGCGCGGGCTAGGTCGTCGCTCTGGGCCCGAAGAAAATCATAGCGCTGGCGGAGTTCCGCGTACTCCTCGATCGCGACCAGGTTGACCGGGCCCATGCTGGCGAGCCGCTGCCGCAGCGCCTCGACCGCCGCCTTGATCTCCTCCCAGTCGGTCCGGTCCAACGCAGCCAGGTCAGCCTCCGTCGGCTCCCCTTTCTGCCGCAGGCGTGGTTTGCGCTTCGCCCTGGGCTTTCGCTCGGTCTCGGCGGCCGGGCCGCCAGTCTCCGCCGGTTGACTCGTGGGCTCCGCGGACAGGCTGGCACCATCCGGCGTCGCCGCCCGCTCTTCCGCGTCCTCGTCGTCATCGAGGTCGAGCAGCTTGAGATCCGGCGGATCATCCTCGGAGCGCCAGAGCATGCGCTTCCAGTCTACCGCCGCCAGGTCGCATTGGAATTCGCGCTGCACCTCCTCGGCCAGAAACTGGGCGCGCGACCGGTGCTCGGCCAGCTTGATTTCCGTCCGGCTGAGTTCCTCCTGCGCCGCGTCGGTCTCGGCCCGCAGCCCCTGCTGTTCGGCTTCGATCGCACTGATCTGGCGCTCGATCTCCGCGAACTCGCCGCGGAGTTTTTCCACCGATTGCTGGGCCACCTCGAGGGTGCGGGCCGCCTCGGCCGCCCGCGCCAGGCCGGCCACCGCCTCTCGTTCGAGCTCGGCGGCCTGCTCCGCCCAGACGTCCGCCTCCTGCTGGCGCTGGGCCAGCAATTCGCCGATCTGCGCGCGCCGGCGTTCCATCTCCCCAAGGCCTCGGTCGAGCACCTCCACCTTCTGGCGGCGTTCCGCCAGGTCGAGGCGGGCCTGGGCCAGCGCCTCCTTTTTCTGGTCGCGATCAGCGCGCAACGCGGCGATCTGGCCCTCGACCGCCCCAATCGCCTGTTTCTCGGCGGCGACCTTGTCCTCCGCCTCGGCCAGCGCGGCCTGCGCCCGGACCAGGCGCTGCTCCGCCTCCGCCCGGGCGGCCTGCAGCCCGGCCAGCTCGCGTTCCATACGCTGCAACCGGGCGGCCACTTCCTCGACGGCCCGATCGGCATTGCGCGACTCAGCCTGGACCGCCGCCATCTGCTGCGTCGCCGTCAGCACGTGCCGGCGCTGCTGCTCCAACGCGGATTCGGCCGCGGCCAGGGCTGCGCCCAGCTGGTCGACGCGTTTGCGCTGCTCGTCATGCGCCTTCTGGTCGCCGGCCAGCTCCCGCGCCGTCTGGCGCAGGTCGATCTCGCGCTGCACAATGCCCCCGGCGGGTTTCTTTTGATGACCGCCGTAAATCAGCCCGCGCTGGTCGACCAATTCCCCCTTCAGCGTCGCTACGAAAAGGAATCCAAAATCCGGGTGCGCGTGCCAGAATTCCAGGAACGCGTCGAGGCTCTCCGCGACGTAACACGCCCCCAGCAGTCCGGCCACCGGATGCGCCGGGTCCAGCCCGGCCAGCGCCACCGTGGCGGGCTGGAGGAACGGGGGAAGGCCGGACGACGCCTCTGCCGGCCGGCGGCCGGCCGGTGAAAGCTGCAGGACAGGCGCTCCCGATCTTCTGCTGATCGAGCTGTGCCAGAATCTGCCGCGCCACGGGGAGTTCCGCCACGGCGATGGCTTCGACGGCCGAACCGAGCAGGGCCTCGAGCGCCTTCCCGTATTCCGGCGCGACTTCCAGCCCCTGGGTGACCGGCACGACCCTGGACCCCGCCAGGACACCGTCGAGCCGGCCCTGCAAAAGCGCTTTCGCCCCTTCGCCAAAACCCTCCCATCGCTCGTGCAATTGCTGCAGCAGGCGCAGCCGGGCGGTCCGCTGGGCCAGCGTCCGGTCGAGTTCCTGGAGCCGGCGCTGGCCTTCGCGAAACTGCTGGGTGGCTTCCGCCAGCGCCTGCTGCGCCGCCTGCACCTCGTTGTGCACGCGGCTCTGTTCGGCGCGGGCGGTGTCGAGCCGCTGGTGCTCTTCCCCCGCGCGCGCCGCCGCGGCGGCGCCGGCCTGCCGCACTTCCCCGAGCTGCTCAGCCAGCTCGCTGTGCCGGACGACGCTGGTTTTCGAATCAACTTCGAACCCGGAGCTGTCCGTCCGCAGGCGCGCGACCATGCTTTCCAGTTGCAGCAACGCGAACTTCGCCTGCTGCAGCTGGCGCTCCTGTTTGTTCATCTCGCCCTCCACAATTGCGAGCTCCCGGTTGCGCTGCTGGAACACCGTGTCCGAGGTGCCGAGCAGATTGAGTTGCAGTTGCTTGTCCTGCGCCCCGCTGTCCACCCGGGCGCTGACCTCGTGGAGCTGCATCTGCAATTCGGCCAGATCGTCGCGGCTTGACTGGATGCGCTCCTCCAATCCGGTTTTCTTGATCCGTGCGACGCCCGCCTGGTTCTCCGCCTGCTCCTTCTCCGAACGCAGGTCGAAGACGGTCTGCTGGGCGTCCTGCAGTCGCTGATTGTAGTCGCTGCGGCGCGTCTTGATCTCGCCCAACTCGCGCTGACGCGCCTCCAATCTGCCCCGCTGGACCTCGGTCGCGGCGCGCAGGCGCGCCACCTCCGCCTCGAGGGCGGCGATGGTCGCGCTCAGCTGCGCCCACTGCCGGCCTCCGAACGCCAGGCTCAGGTGGCGCAGCCGGAAGCTCAGGCGCTTGTACCGGATCGCTTTGGAGGCCTGGCGGCGCAGGCTGCCGATCTGGCGGCCCACTTCGCCGATCACATCCGTCACCCGCGCCAGATTCTGGTCGGTGAGCGCGAGTTTTGCGAGCGCCTCGCGCCGCTGGCTCTTATAGCGGGTGATGCCCGCGGCCTCCTCGAACACCGCCCGGCGCTCCTCCGGCTTGGACGACAGCACCTGGTCGATCTGGCCCTGCGCCATGATCGAATACGAGGTGCGCCCCACCCCGGTGTCCATGAAGAGCTTGTGGATGTCCTTGAGGCGGCAGGACTGGCCGTTGATGAGATAGTCGCTCTGCCCGTCGCGGGTGGTCCGGCGGATGATCTCCACCTCATGAAAATCCGTGCCCAACTGCTGCTCGCATTCGCTCAGCAGCAGCGAGACCTCGCAGAGATTCTGCGGACGGCGCGTCTCCGCCCCCTCGAAGATGACATCCTGCATCTTTCCACCGCGCAGGGCCTTGGCGCTCTGTTCGCCCAGGACCCAGCGGATCGCGTCGGCAATATTGCTCTTGCCGCAGCCGTTCGGGCCCACGATGGCCGTGACCCCGGGATCAAAGCGGAGGATGGTGGGATCAGCAAACGACTTGAAGCCGTGAAGCTTGAGCGCCTTTAGATGCATGCAACGTAAAGGCGCAGACTAGAGAGGGCGCAAATTGCGACCGCAACGGGAAAGTGAAATGAGTTGTTCACAGGTCCGTCCGTTTTGTTTTGACGCGGCGATCGGTTGACAGGTAGGCGACGGACTCGTTCCAGTCACCGTGGCACGTGCGAGGACCAGCGCGATGCAAGGTTGCTCCCGGCCCGCTCGCCGGCTAGGTGAGACACGCAAGGCCCCCGTCGGCCATCTTCTGACGATCGCTGATCCCGATGGCAATCTCCTCATTTTCCACCAGCGCGAACCTATCGCCCCCGCCTGAAGCCGGACTCCGCGATCAGCCTGGAGCGAGCCTGCTCAGCCGCATCGATTGGGCAGCACTGCCATGAAACAAAACATCTACGATGATCCGGTCTTTTTTGAAGGATACCGGCAGCTCCGACAGAGCGAGGCCGGACTGAATGCCGCCATCGAGGAGCCTGCCGTCCTGTCCTTGCTGCCCGACCTGAAAGGCTTGGGCGTGCTCGACCTCGGCAGCGGGTTCGGGAATTTTTGTCGTCTCGCCCGGCAGAAAGGCGCCGCCAGCGTGGTGGGCGTGGAGATCTCCGCCCGGATGCTCGCTGAGGCTGAGAAGCGGACCAACGATACCGGGATCACCTACATCCAAACAGCGATTGAAGACTACGTCATTGGAGAAAAAGCCTATGACCTGGTCGTCAGCCGACTGACTCTCCACTACGTCAATGACTACCGCGAAGTGATCGGCGCCGTGCATCGCGGCCTGCGCGGCGGCGGCAGTTTCATCTTCTCCGTCGAGCATCCGATCTGCACTGCGCTGGGCCACGGCTGGCATGAAGATGAAACGGGCCGGAAGCTCTTCTGGCCTGTTGATGACTACCAAAAGGAGGGAGAACGAAGGCAGCACTGGTTCGTCGACGGCGTGGTGAAACACCATCGGACGGTGGAAACCTACGTTAACACCCTTCTCCGCGCCGGCTTTCGCCTGACGGGCCTGCTTGAGCCCCGGGCCCGGGATAACATTTCCGAGGACCGGCCTGATCTCAGGGCTGCAGCCAGAAGGCCCCCTCTCCTGGTTATCGGCGCGAGAAAACCAGCCAATCCCGACGCCGGGTAGGCGCTCCGGGCTGGAAGTCGGCGGAATCGGGCAGTATCATGAAAACCAGGTTGATGGCAGGCCTAACCATGGCGCTGGCTCCTTTTCTCGCGGCCGGAACGCTTCCGACCGAGGTGATTCCGGTGGAGGCCCTCCGGTCGCCTTTTTGCCTGGTCGCAGAATCCGTGAGGGTCAGCGCGGGCAAAGGCCTGGCGATCGTGGAGGGCGATTACGATTTCAGGTATGTGCGTCGCTATGAGCCGGCCGCCCTGCCCGACCAGATCCCCTTTTATTACGCCGTCTTCGTCCCCAAATCAGCCGACAGCCTCGAGGATTTTGCCGCGATCACCGGGGCCAAATTGCATCTTGGCTCCCTCGATTTCGTGCCGGAAGATTTCGTCCCGGTGCCGGATGCTCCCGACGCCGCGATCCAGATCGCCCCGGCAGCCGGCCCGCGCTCGACGACGTGCGCGTCCGGCGCGCGCTCGCCGAGGCGATCGACTGGGACCGCATCGATCGCACCGTCTTCATCCACGACCGCAACGCGCGCGCGAGCAGCGACATCCTGCCGACGTCTTGGGCCGCACCGCAGATTCCGTTCTATCCGCACGATCCGGCCGGCGCGCGGCGGCTGCTGGCTGCGGCCGGCCGGCAAACGGGTTTGCCGCCTGACGGTCTCGGCGACGAACAAGCCGGGCAACGAGCAGGCCGAGCTGCAGATGCAGCAAGACCTGCGGGCGGTCGGCGTCGACCTCTCGATCAAGAATTATCCCGCGAGCTACCTCTTCGCAGCCGACGGCCCGCTCTACAGCGGCAAGTACGATCTCGAATGGTCGATCAACACGAACGGACCCGATCCCGACAACCAAGGGAGTTGGAGCGGCGACTTCGTGCCGCCGCGCGGCGCGAACACGAGCTTCTTGAAGGACGCGCTCGTCACAACGCTCTCGGACGCGGCGATCCGCACCTTCGACCGCGCGCGGCGCAAAGCGCTCTACCAGCGCGAGGAGGAGCGCCTGCACGAGCTCGTCCCGGCCGTCTTCTTCTACTGGGAGCGGACGGTCGCGGCCTACGATCCCAACCTGAAGCACTACGAGCCCGCCGAATACATCACCGACAACTGGAACTCGTGGGA
>CAVRNM010000030.1:0-34029 GCA_963722225.1 uncultured Verrucomicrobiae bacterium | reverse complement strand
GAATCCGGTCGACCATCCCAATGGCGGCGGCCAGGGCAAATCCAAGGGCGGTGGCGGCCGGCAGCAGGTCGTCTCTCCCTGGGGCCAGCTGGCCAAGGGCTTCCCCACCCGCCGGCGCTCCCAGCGTTCCAACAGCCTCATCCTCATCCGCAAGAACGGCCGCCCGCCCCGCGGCAAGAAATAGAACCCCTCTGGCGCCCGGCGCCTCAACCCTCCTCCGTTTCCCACCATGGCTCGTTCAATCAAGAAAGGTTTCTTCGTCGACCCCAGTCTGATGGCCAAGATCGAGAAGGCCGCCAAGGCCAGCTCGCGCAAGCCCATCCAAACCTGGTCCCGCCGCTCGACGATCACGCCCGACTTTGTCGGCCACACCTTCAACGTCCACAACGGCAAGGCGTTCGTCGCCGTCTATGTGACCGAGAACATGGTTGGCCACAAACTCGGCGAATTCTCTCCGACCCGAATCTTCAAGGCCCACGGCGGCATGACCCGCAAGGAGATCTGAGTTCGCCCCACCGCCCAACCGCAAGACCACCATGGAAGTCCAAGCCCTTACCCGAAACACGCGCATGTCGCCGAAAAAGGTGCGCGAAGTCGCCCGTCAGATCCAGGGGCGCAAAGTTCCCGCGGCCGTCGATCTGCTTGCGCTGATCCCGCGCAAATCCGCCCGCCTCCTGCTCAAGACGCTGAAAAGCGCGATCGCCAACGCGGAGAATAATCCGAAGGTCAATCTCACGGCGGACCAGCTGACGGTCCACCGCGCGCTGGTGGAAAACGGTTCCAGCCTCCGCCGGTTCAAGGCCGGTCCCCGCGGCACCGCCATGCCGCGCGTCAAGAAACTGTCGCACATCCGCATCGTCCTCTCCGACGAGGCGAAGCAGAACTAACCCCGCTCAGCCACGCCCGCCTCGGTCAACCTTTCTCTCTATGGGTCAGAAGACACATCCCATCGGTTTCCGCCTTGCCGTTAATCACAACTGGCAGTCGCGCTGGTTTGCGAACAAGAAGGATTTCCCCGGTCTGCTCCTCGAAGACCAGATCATCCGCACCAAGCTCATGGAGAAGCTCAAGCAGGCCTCGGTGCCGCGCATCTTCATCGAGCGGGCCTCCAACCGGGTTCGGGTCAAGATCTTTACCGCCCGCCCGGGCATCGTCATCGGGCGCAAGGGCCAGGAGATCGAGAAGATCAAGGACGAGCTCGCGAAGCTCACCGGCAAGGAAATCCTCCTCGACATCCAGGAGGTCAAGAAGCCTGAGATCGAAGCGCAGCTGGTCGCGGAGAATGTCGCCCTCCAGCTCGAGCGCCGCATTGCCTTCCGTCGCGCCATGAAAAAGGCCGTCGAGATGGCCATGACGCTCGGCGCCCAGGGAATCCGCATCCAATGTTCCGGCCGTCTGGGCGGGGCCGAAATCGCCCGCCGCGAGTGGCAGCGCAAAGGCAGCGTCCCGCTGCACACCCTCCGCCAGAACATCGATTACGGCTTCGCCGAAGCCCACACCCTTTACGGCAAGATCGGCGTCAAATGCTGGATCTGCAAAAAGGAAGCCGACCAGACCAACTGACGCCAACCACGAATTGCGATTTTCGATTTCCGATTTTCCTCCACTGGTTGGGAGGCCGGGAAATCAAAGATCTAAAATCAAAAAGCTGAAATCCCATGGCCTCTCTCGCCCCCGCCCGAACCAAATACCGCAAGATGCAGAAAGGCAGCAACGCCGGCAATGCCAAGCGCGGCAACACGCTGGCTTTCGGCGAATTCGGTCTGCAATCCCTGACGCGCGGCTCCATGACCGGCGCGCAGATCGAGGCCGCGCGCGTGGCCATCTCCCGCCACCTCAAGCGCAAGGGCAAGCTCTGGATCCGCATCTTCCCGCACAAGCCGATCACCAAGAAGCCCGCCGAAACCCGCATGGGACACGGCAAGGGCCCGGTCGAGTACTACGTCGCCCAGATCAAGCCTGGCGTCATCCTGTTCGAGCTCGGAGGCACACCGCTCAAGGTGGCAAAAGAGGCGTTCCGCCTCGCCGACACCAAGCTTCCGTTCGCGTGCCGCTTCATCGCCCGCGACAACGCGACGGCCTGAGTACCGGCTCCTCCCCCAAACCCTCTCCCCCGCCTCCTTCATGAAGACGAAAGAGATTCGCGAGTTATCCAGGCGGAAATCGAATCCAAACTGCGCGAAACCCGCGAGCAACTGCTCCAGCTCCGCCTGCGCAAGCAAACCGGCCAGATCGAGAAGCCGCACCTGCTGCACGCCTACCGCAAGGACATGGCCCGTCTGGAAACCATCCTGCACGCCAAGAAGCAGACCCCCGCCCCGGTCGCCTGATCCTTCTCAACCGATTCTCAACATGTCCGCTCCCACCCGCAACAAGCGCAAGACCTTCGTCGGCTTTGTCACCAGCCGCATGGGCGACAAGTCCATCAAGGTCACGGTTCCCTACCGGACCCCGCATGCGAAGTACCAGAAGGTCATCAACCGCCAGACCGTCGTGCATGTGCATGACGAGAAGAACGAGGCGAAGGTTGACGACCAGGTCGAGGTCATGGAGACCCGCCCGCTCAGCCGGCTGAAACGCTGGCGGCTGGTGCGCGTCGTCCAGGCTGCCAAGACCGGCATTGGCCAGGCCATCTCGGAACAGGATGTGGCCCGGACCGTCCCCACCAAGCTCACCCCCGCCTCGGCTCCCGCCGCCAGCCCCGCCGAAGCGGCGGCGGCGGACGCACCGTCGGCCTGAACCCATCAACCCTGAACGCCGTAAACCCGGAGGCACGCCATGATTCAACTGCGCTCCATTCTCGACATCGCCGACAACACCGGCGCCCGCAGGGCTGCGCTGATCCAACGCATGGGTCAGAACACGCCCTTCGCCCACGTCGGTGATATTGTCACCGTCCACATCAAGGAAAGCTCCACTGACGCCACGGTGAAGAAAGGCGAGGTCGTCAAGGCGGTCGTGGTCCGCACCAAGGCGGCCATCCATCGCAATGACGGCAGCTATCTTCGCTTTGACAGCAATGCGATCGTCATCATCGACGCGGACGGCAATCCGCGCGGGACGCGCATCTTCGGCCCGGTGGCCCGCGAACTGCGCGCCAAGAACTTCATGAAGATCATCTCGCTGGCCCCGGAGGTCCTCTGACCATGCAGAAATTCCATATCAAACGCGGCGACATCGTCGTCGTCATCTCGGGCGCCCACAAAGGCAAACAGGGCAAGGTCCTGGAAATCCTGGCCGAAAAACAGCGCGCGCGCGTCGAAGGCGTCGCCCTGGTCAAGCGTCACCTGAAAAAGTCGCAGGAGCATCCCCAGGGCACCATCGCCGAGCGCGAAGGCTCCGTCCATATCTCCAATCTCATGGCGCTCGCCCGCTGGGAGCAGACCAAGGCCGGCCAGAAGGCGCCGGCCGCCCAATCCTAGCCCGCCGCCCTGCGCCCGTTCCTTCGCCTCGAACACTCAACCCGCCTCCGGCTCGGTAACCCGGTCGCACCATCATGAGTTACATTCCCTCTCTTCAGAAATACTACATGGAGCACGCCGTGCCCGAGCTGATGAAGCTGCGCGGCTACACGAACAAGCACGAGGTGCCGCGCCTGACCAAGGTCACGATCAACACCGGCATTGACGCCGAGGCGGACAAGAACGTGATCGCCGACACCCAGCGCGACATCACGGTGCTCGCTGGACAGAAACCCGTGCTCGCGAAGTCCCGCAAGGCCATCGCCAACTTCAAGCTCAAGCAGGGCCAGGTGGTCGGCTGCCATGTGACGCTCCGCGGGCCGGCCATGTGGGAGTTTCTTTACCGGCTCATCGCGATCGCCCTCCCGACCATCCGCGACTTCCGCGGGGTGTCGCCCAAGCTCGACGGCCAGGGCAACTACACCATCGGGGTGACCGACCACACGATCTTCCCCGAGATCACGGTCGACAACGTGAAGAAGCACATTGGCGTCGACATCACGATTGTCACCAGCGCCAACACGGACGACGAGGCCCGCGATCTCCTGCGCCTGCTCGGGATGCCGTTCCGCCGCGCCGAAACCCCCGCCAAGCCCGCCGCCCCCGCCCCCAAAGCCGCCTAACCCGAAACCGTCGAAAGCCGAGCGTCGAGAGACGAGCCCCTCTTTTCCGCCAATCACTCGAATCCGCTTTTCGGCCCTCGACTTCGCCCTTCGACTCCACAAAGCCATGCCCAAGACCTCCGCCATCGAGCGCAACAAGAAACGCCAGCGTCTCGTCGAGAAATACAAGGCCAAGCGCGCCGAACTGAAGGCCATCCTCGCCAACCCGAAGACGGCGGATGTGGACTTTTTCGCGGCGCAGAAGCAGATGGCCAAACTGCCGCGCAACTCGTCGCGTGTGCGCATCCGCAACCGGTGCTCGCTGAGCGGCCGCCCGCGGGCCTACATCGGGCGGTTCGGGGTGTCCCGCATCACCTTCCGCGAACTCGCGCTCGCCGGCAAGATTCCCGGCGTGACCAAATCCTCCTGGTGACCCTTGGTGCCGGCGGGAGTGGGATATGACCCGCCTGGCGCCTTCAACCACATCCAACATGACCGATCCGATCAGTGATTTCCTGACCCGCCTGCGCAACGGCAGCAAGGCGCGCCGCGACGAGTGCTCCGCCCCCTATTCCAAGGTGAAGGAAGGCCTCGCCGCCATCCTCAAGGCCGAAGGCTACATCTCCGACTACTCGACCGGCAGCGACGAGGCGGGCCACAAGACGCTCGTGGCGAAGCTGAAATACGTCGACAGCGCGCCGGCCATCACCGGTATCCGCCGGATGAGCACGCCTGGCCGCCGGCTCTACTGCCGGTACAGCGAGATCCCCCTGGTCCTGAACGGCCTCGGCATCTCGATTCTTTCCACGTCCAAGGGCCTCTTGAAGGACCAGGATTGCCGCCGCAGCAAACTCGGCGGCGAGCTTATCTGCAACATTTGGTAAGGAGACCCTCCGCCATGAGCCGCATCGGCAAACAACCCGTTCCCATTCCCGAAAAGGTCAAGGTCGACGTGCAGGACCACTCCATCAAGGTGGAGGGCCCGAAGGGCAAGGTCAGCAAGGCCTTCGCCGACGTCGTCAAGCTTTCGGTCAACGACAAACGCCAGATCATCGTCACGCCGCTGGCGGACAGCCGTTTCGCCAACGCCATGTATGGCACCGCCCGCTCGATCATCAACGGCATGATCAAGGGAGCCATCGACGGCTTCACGAAGGACCTCGAAATCCAGGGCGTCGGCTTCAAGGCCGTGGCCAAGGGCAAGCAGATCGAGTTCTCGCTCGGTTACTCGCACCCGATCCTGTTCGACATCCCGGAGGGCATCAAGGTGACCATCGCCGACAACACCAAGTTGAAGGTCGAGGGCGCCGACAAGCAGCTCGTCGGCGCCGTCACGGCCGAGATCCGCGGCTATTATCCGCCCGAACCCTACAAGGGCAAGGGCGTGCGGATCGTCGGCGAACGCGTCCGCCGCAAGGAAGGTAAGACCGTCGCCTGACGCGGGCGCAGCGATCGCAAATCGCAAATCAGAAATCGCAAATCAGAATTCCTCAGTGAACACCATCCACAAAGCCCAGTTGCTGCAGAAGCGCAAGTGGCGCATCCGCAAGAAGGTTGCCGGCACCGCCGCGCGACCGCGCCTCAGTGTCAAGTTTTCGGGCAAGCACATCTACGCCCAGGCGATCGACGACGACACCGCGACCACCGTGGTCTTTCTCTCGAGCGTCGATCCCGGGCTCCGCCCCCAGAAACTCAAAGCCAATCTCGCCGGCGCCAAGGTACTCGGCGTCGCCTTCGCCGCCAAGGCCAAGGCCGCCGGTCTCACCCAGGTCGTCTTCGACCGCAACGGCCGCCCCTACCACGGCAAGGTCAAAACGTTCGCTGACGCCGCGCGCGCCGGCGGACTGGTCTTTTAATCACCGCCCATGAGCTTCCCCGCCAAGAATCCCAATGCCTCCAGCGCCTCGGACTCCGCCGCAGGCGAATCCGGGATGATCGAGAAGGTCGTCTTCATCAACCGCTGCGCGAAGGTCGTCAAGGGCGGCCGCCGTTTCAGTTTCTCCGCCCTCGCCGTCGTCGGCGACCAGAAGGGCAGTGTCGGGATCGGCTACGGCAAGGCGAACGAGGTGCCCGACGCCATCCGGAAGAGCACGGAACACGCGCGCAAGAGCATGGTGTCCGTGAAGCTCAAGGGCGACACCATTCCCCACGAAGTGCTCGGTGAATTCGACGGCGGCAAGGTATTCCTCCGGCCGGCCAGTCCCGGCACCGGCATCATCGCCGGCGGCGGCGTCCGCGCCGTCCTCGAAGCCGCGGGCATCCGCAACATTCTCTCGAAGTCGATGGGGTCCAAGAACCACATCGCCGTCGTCCACGCCACGCTCAACGGATTGCTCAAACTCCGGCTCGCGGCCGACGTTCACGCGCTCCGCAGCCACAGTTGATCTCCGCTCCGGTCCTGTCGGGCCGGCTTCCACTTCAGACGCCCATGAAACTCCACGAACTCAAGAACGTCCCTGGCGCGGTGCACCGCAAGAAACGCGTCGGCTGCGGCGAAGGCGGCGGCCATGGCAAGACCTCCGGCCGCGGCGGCAAGGGCCAGACGGCCCGCAGCGGCGGCTCGATCCGCCCCGGTTTCGAAGGCGGCCAGATGCCCCTTTACCGCAAACTTCCCCATCGCGGGTTCAACCAGTACCGTTTCCGCACCGAATACGAGGTCGTCAATGTCGGCGATCTCGCCCGACTCGACGCCGCCGTCGCGGAGGTGACACCGGCCGTGCTGGCCGCCGCGGGTCTGATCCGCGCAAGCGACGCCCCGGTCGCGGTGCTCGGCACCGGCGAAATCAGCCGCGCCTTCAAGGTTACTGTCGCCCGGTTTTCCGCTTCCGCCAAGGCCAAGATCGAGAAGGCTGGGGGCCAGGCCGTGGTGGGCTAAACCCTAGTTTTTGATTTTCGATTCCCCGATTTACGATTGGGAGGTCGGTCTCCCGCCGGGCCCGGGCGATCCAAATCGAAAATCGTAAATCAAAAATCGCCAATCGCTCCCCATGCTCTCCGCCTTCACCAATTCCATGAAAATCCCCGAGCTGCGCTCGCGGATTTTCTACACGCTGGCGTTGCTGTTTGTCTCGCGCGTCGGCGCCCACATCCCGCTGCCGGGCCTGGATCCCGCGCCGCTCCAGCGTTTCTTCACCGAACAGGTCAGCGGCGCCGGCGGCGCGCTGGTGGGGCTCTACAACATGTTCACGGGCGGCGCGCTCGTGAAAGGGGCCGTTTGCGCGCTGGGCATCATGCCGTACATCAGCGCGCAGATCATCTTCCAGTTGATGACCGCCGTCGTGCCCTCGCTCAGCCGCCTGCAGCAGGAGGGCGATGTCGGCCGCCAGAAGCTCACCCAGTACACCCGGTACGCCACGCTGCTCATCTGCGTGGTCCAGGGCGCGCTGCTGATCCTGGCCCTGGAGAATCCCGGCAAGCTCTTTTCGGGCTACGATGTCAACGTCTACGGCGAAATCATCATCGTCAACAAGACCGGATTCCTCGCCACCTCCGTGGTCTTCATGACCGCCGGCACGCTGCTGCTCATGTGGCTGGGCGAACAGATCACCCAGCGCGGCATCGGCAACGGCGTCTCGCTGCTCATCACCATCGGCATCCTCGCCGACATCCCGGGCGCCGCGCAGACGCTCAAGACGCTGATTTTCGCCCCGGTGGGAGTGCAGGCGATCAGCATGCCCCAGTTGCTCATGATGCTGGTGCTCTTCGTGGTGGTCATCGCCGGAATCATCATGGTCACCCAGGGCCAGCGCAAAATTCCGGTTCAATACGCCAAGCGGGTCGTGGGACAGAAGGTGTATGGCGGGCAAAGCTCCTTCCTTCCCCTCAAGGTCAACTACTCGGGCGTCATGCCGGTGATCTTCGCCGCGGCCATCCTGCTCTTCCCGCAGCAGATCTTCTCCCAGGTTGGGGCGGCATTTAACCTCAAGTTCATGAGCCAGCTGGCCGGCGAACTCATGCGGGGAAGTCCGATTTACTACGGCGGCTACACGCTCCTGATCTTGTTTTTCAGCTACTTCTGGGTGTCCGTCATGTTCAAGCCGATCCAGATCGCCGACGATCTCAAAAAATACGGGGGATATATCCCCGGGGTGCGGCCCGGCGAGCCGACCGCCAAGTTCCTCGATTTCATCATGACGCGCCTGACCCTGGCCGGCGCGGTCTTTCTGACCGTCATCGCGGTGATGCCCGACATCCTCCTCTACGAGGTCAAGGTTCCGCAGCGCATCGCCTATTTCTTCGGCGGCACCGGCATGCTGATCACCGTGGGCGTGCTCCTTGATACCATGCGCCAGCTGGAGACTTTCCTGTTGCAACGCCACTACGACGGTTTCTTGCGCAAGGGTCGGATTCGCGCCCGCAGCACCGCCATGGCCTCCGCGGTCGGCGAGGCGGCCGACATTGCCACTGTCAAGGCCCTCGGCCTGCCGTTGTTGGCTATCTTCCTGGTGGGGATCATCTCCTGGATCATCCGCCGCCTGGTTCTTTAATACTTTACTTCCAGGGAAATGCCTGTCATTCCCCTCACCTTTTCGCGGTCCGGCCTCACGGCTGCCGCGAAGCTGTTGTACTTCGATGCCCCTGGCGCGCTTCCCGCGAGCTGGGCCAGCGAGGTTTGTTCTTTGAAGATTGAGCACGTCTCTCCTGAAACGCTTGTGCATCAGGAGATTTGCCGTCGCACGCCTCTCGGCCAGCAGGCCGCCAAGGCCCGCCAGCACGGCTGCGCCGTGCCCGACCAGACCCTGCTCGCAATCCTGCGCAAGTGGTTCTGGGCGCGCAAACCCGATGCGGGATTCCTCCTCTCAGGATTCCCGGCTACGCTGCTCCATGCCCGTGTGTTCGATGAATGGCTCGAAGCCCGCGAGGAAGCCCTCACCGGCTGCCTCTGCTTTGCGCCCGAGGCCGGCGCCACCCCCGTGGCGCCCGGCATTGCCGTCGCTCCGGCGGTCATCGAGCATTATCGCACGTTGGGGCTCCTGGGGGAGTCCAGCCTCTCTGTTCCCACACTGGTCTGAATCCCATTCCACTGATGATTCCCATCAAAGACCGGGAAGCCATCGCGCGCATGCGCGAGTCGTGCGCCATCGCCGCAACGGTGCTGCACCGCCTCCGGGCCCTCGTGCAGCCGGGCATCAGCACGTTCGATCTGGACCAGGCGGGCCGCGAGTTGATCGCCGGCTACGGCGCCCGCAGCGCCGACTTCGGCTACCAGATCGGTTCGCGACGGTTTCCCGCCTACACCTGCCTCTCGGTCAACGAGGAAGTCGTCCACGGCATCGGTTCCCTCAAGCGGATTCTCCGCGAAGGCGACATCATCTCGCTCGATGTCACCGTCGAAGCCAATGGTTACATCGGCGACAACGCCATCACGGTGCCCGTCGGCCCCATTGATCCCAAGGTTGCCCGGCTGCTTCAGACCACTGAGGAAGCCCTGCAGGCTGGCATCCGCCAGGCCCAGGTCGGCAATCGGATCGGCGACATCTCCCACGCCATCCAGACCTTGGTCGAGGCGCGCGGATTTGGGGTGGTCCGGGATCTGGTGGGGCATGGGGTCGGCCGCACGATGCATGAGGAGCCGCAGATTCCCAACTTCGGCCGCCGGGGAAAAGGAGATGAAATCAAGCCCGGCATGACCCTTGCCATCGAGCCCATGGTCAATCTCGGCACCTACCGCGTCAAGACGCTCGCCGATGGCTGGACCGTGGTCACGGCCGATGGGCTGCCTTCCGCCCATTTCGAACACACCGTGCTCACCGCCGAAAAAGGCCCCGAGATCCTCACGATTCCCCGGCCGCCTGCTCCGCCCGTTCCCGCGCCTTCGTCCGCCACTTCCCTTTCTCAAACCGCAACCAAATTCGTCTGACTCTTTCCCATGCCACGTCTGCTTGGTGTTGAAATTCCACCGAAGAAGAAGATCGCCATCTCGCTTCGCTACATCTACGGCCTCGGCCCGACCCGGGCCGATCTCGTCGTCAAGGAGGCCGGGCTTGACCCGAATATGCGGGCCGCCGATCTCACCGAGGAACAGCTGAACAAGCTCCTCCACGTCATCACCGACCGGAAATGGGTGGTGGAAGGTGACCTCCGTCGCGATATTGCCGCCAACCTCAAGCGGCTGCAGGCCATCAATTGCTATCGCGGCATCCGGCATCGCAAGGGCCTGCCCGTCCGCGGCCAGCGCACCAGCACGAACGCCCGGACCCGCAAGGGACCGCGCAAGACCGTCGGCGTCACCAAGGTAAAAGCTGAACCCACCACCGTTTGATCCCTGCCATGGCTGAAGACAAATCCACGCCCGCCCCGAAAAAGGAAAAAGCCCCGAAGAAGGAGGCTGCTCCCGCATCCGCCGAATCTGCCGCCAAGGCGGAAGCCACCGACAAGAAGCCCGCCAAGGACAAGGCACCGAAAGCTCCCGCCGCCGGAGAGTCAGGCCGCCCGGCTGGTGAGAAGGGCGCCAAGAAGGACGCTCCCGCCGCCGAAGGGGCCGCGCCGGCCGCCGCCCCCGCCGACAAACCGGTCGAGATGATCGGTGGCGTCGCAAAACAGCCGACGGCCGAGGACCTGCTCAAGGAAGAACTGGGCGCCCTCAAGATCCGTCGCGCCAAGGGGGCGAAGAACATCACCACGGGCCTGGCCAACATCCTGGCCTCGTTTAACAACACGGTCGTCACCATGACCGATCTCAAGGGCAACGTCATCGCCTGGTCGAGTGCCGGCAAATGCAATTTCCGCGGCTCGCGCAAATCCACCGCGTACGCCGCCCAGATCGTGGCCCAGGATGCCGCCCGCAACGCCATGGCTCATGGCTTGAAGGACGTCCAGATCCGCGTCAGCGGTCCGGGCCTCGGGCGCGACTCGGCCATCCGCGCCCTCCAGGCCATCGGACTCGAGATCACCTCGATCATCGACGTGACCCCGGTGCCCCACAACGGCTGCCGCCCGCGCAAACGTCGCCGCGTTTAAGCGACCACCTTCACCCCTCTCCTTCATTTTCACTCTCCATGGCCCGCTATATCGGTCCCTCCACTCGCATCAGCCGCCGCTTCGGCCAGTTCATCCTGGGCTCCGGCAAGGCCTTCGAACGCCGCAATTTTCCGCCCGGTCAGCACGGCCCCAAGTCGCGCCGCAAGATGTCGGAATATGCCGTCGGCCTCAACGAAAAGCAAAAGGCCCGCTACATCTACGGCCTGCTTGAACGGCAGTTCCGGCGGGTGTTCGCGGTCGCCAAACAGGAGCGCGGCGTCACCGGCGAGCGGTTCCTGCAACTTCTTGAGACGCGGCTCGACAGCGTGATTTATCACCTCGGGCTCACCAAGACCCGGGCAGCGGCGCGCCAGTTCGTCAATCACGGCCATGTGCGCGTCAATGGCCGCAAGGTCGATATCCCCAGTTTCAACGTCAAGACCGGCGACGAGGTTGAGGTGAAGCCGGCGGCGTCCTCGCGCCAGATCGCAACCCGGGGCCTGGAAGAGAACCGCCTGCGCAACGTTCCGGGCTGGCTCTCGCTCAATGCCGAAAACCTCAAGGCCACGGTGGTCCGCCTTCCGGTGCGCGACGAGATGGAGCCGAGCATCAACGAACAGCTCATCGTCGAATACTACAGCCGCTTCTAAGCCCGCGCTGGCTTCCCCTCCCACGATTCCAACAAAAATATCTCCTGCCATGCCCAAACGCCTCGGAAAATTCGAACTGCCCAGCAAGCTCACCAAGGTTGAGGAAGGCGCCAGCCCGACTTACGCCAAGTTCATCGCCGAGCCCTTCGAGGCCGGTTACGGCCACACCGTCGGCAATTCCCTCCGCCGCGTGCTGCTGAGTTCCATCGAGGGCGCCGCCATCAGCTCGATCAAGGTCGAGGGCGTCCAACACGAATTCCAGAGCATCGAGGGTGTTGTCGAGGATGTCACCGACATCGTCCTCAACCTGAAGAAAATCCTCATCGTCTCCCAGAAGCGCGAGCCCGTCCGGCTCACGATCAAGGCCAGCCGCGAAGGTCCCGTCACCGCCGCTGACATCCAGCCGGACCCGGCGATCCAGGTCATCAACCCGGACCAGGTGATCTGCACGCTCGACAAGGCGCGCGCCTTCGATGCGGAGATCGAGATCAAGACCGGTCGCGGCTACTGCCCGGGCGAAGCCAACAAGAAGGAAGAGCAGGCGATCGGCGTCATCCCGATTGATTCGCTTTTCAGTCCCGTCCGCCTCGTCCGGTATACGGTCGACAATACCCGCGTCGGCCAGATCACCGATTACGACAAGCTGGTCCTTGAGATCTGGACCGACGGCCGCATCACGCCGGACGACGCCCTCAAACAGGCCGCCTCGATCCTCAAGCGCCACCTCGACGTCTTTGATCGCGTCAGCGAGGAACACTATGAGTTCGAGAGCCAGCAGAGCACCGTCAGCGAAGAGGAGAACAAGCTCCGCAAGCTGCTCAACATGTCGGTGAACGAGATCGAGCTCTCAGTCCGCGCCGCCAACTGCCTGAACAACGCGAATATCACCACGGTGGGGGAACTCTCCATGAAGACCGAGCAGGAGATGCTCAAGTACCGCAACTTCGGCAAGAAGTCGCTCAACGAGATCAAGGAAAAGCTTGAAGCGCTCGGCCTGTCCCTGGGGATGAAATTCGACGAGCGCCTGCTCGAGTCCAAGAAGGAAATCTGAGCCGCCCCCGCGGAAAAGGCTCTAAGTACCAAGTTTCAAGTACCAAGATCTAGCAATACCTCCAAGCTACCGGTGACGGTCTTGTGCCTTGTCACTTGGAACTTGGAACCTCCGTCCAATGCGTCATCTTAAACATCACCAGTCACTCGGCGTCACCCGCGAACATCGCGCCGCGCTGCTCTCCAACCTGGCCGCCGCACTGATCCGCCGCGGCCGGATCGAGACCACCCTCACAAAGGCCCGCGCCTTGCGCCCTTTCATCGAGAAGGTGATCACCAAGGCCAAGAAGGCCGCGGCCGCCGCCGAGAAAAAGGACTCCATCCATCTCCGCCGCGTCGCCCTGCGCAAGGTGCGCGACGAGGACGCCATCACGCTCCTCTTTAATAAGAAGGCGGCCCAGTTTGCCAAGCGCAACGGGGGCTACACCCGCATCTATAAACTCGCGCCGCGCCGCATCGGAGACTCCGCCGAGATGGCCTTGATCGAATTCGTCGGCGCGGAGGATCCCGGCTACAAGAAACGCGGCAAACGCGGCTCGTCCAAGAAGGCGGAGAAAGTCGAGACGCCTGCTGCCGCCGAAGCCGTTGCTCCGGCCGCCGAGACTGCCGCGCCGGCCGCGGATGCGCCGGCGGAAGCCGGCGCGGAGCAGCCGTCCTGAAGCCGGTCCCGTTTCTCGCTTCAGCCGCATTTCAGAAGACACGCCGGGCCGCGCGCCCGGCGTGTTGCGTTTTGGTCAACCGGCGCCGCCGCCCCGGGCGGAATCACCAGCCCCGGCCCGCCGCATCGCCGGATCGCATTCGTTCTCGACCCGGCGTTGTCCGGATGAACAATCCCCTCTCCCTTTCGGCAACCGAATTCAGGCTCCCCCCACTCTGCGTGCCACCCCTTCTGCCGAGAATCGTCAGAACGATCTTGTGCTTTCTCGGCATGAACATCGTGCGTCTGCCTGCCCAGGACCCGCTCCCGAAGATGAATACTCCCCAGGCCATTCCGCTCCTCCCGGGCGTTCAATCCATCCCCAACGGCATCGAGCTGTCCACCGGCACGATGCAGGTCCGGGTCCAGTACGTTGCGGAAAACATTGTCCACGTCGTCAAGTGGCTGCCCGGCTCCCCCCCGGGAAACAACAGCCTGATCGTGATCCCCCGGAGCCTGCCCCCGCTCGGCATCACGTGCCGCGAAGGTCCGGGCACCGTGACCCTGGGTGCGAAGCGCCTCCGGCTGGAAATTGCCCGCCTGAGCGGCGAGATTCGGTTCCGCGATGGGCGGGATGCCCCCGTGCTGAGCGAAAAAGGCGGGGCGACGATCGTTCCCGTGTCGGTCGAACACGAGTCGCGGGCCTATTCCGTGCGCGCCACCTTCCAGTTGAGCGCGGACGAGGGCCTCTACGGACTCGGGCAGCACCAGGACGGCGAAATGAACTACCGGAACCGCACCGTCAAACTGGTGCAGGCCAACACCCAGTCCGCCATCCCCTTTCTCGTCTCCACGCGCGGCTACGGAATCCTCTGGGACAATTACTCCAAGACCATCCTCAGCGACACGCCCGAAGGCGCCTCCCTCTGGTCCGAGGTGGCCGATGATCTCGATTACTATTTCATCCTGGGCGGCAACATTGACGGAGCCATCGCCGGATACCGGGAACTCACAGGCGCCGCGCCACTGTACGGCAAATGGGCCTACGGCTACTGGCAGAGCAAGGAGCATTACGAGGACCGCGCCGAATTGCTGCGCGTCGCGGCCGAATACCGGGCCCGCCGGATCCCCATCGATGGAATCATCCAGGACTGGGACACCTGGGAGGGACGCGAGAATTGGAACCAGCTCTTCTTCGACCCCAAGAAATTCCCCGAACCGGCCGAGATGGTCGACCTGCTGCACCGGCAGAACTACCACTTCATGGTCTCCATCTGGTGCGGCTTCGGCCCCAATACCGCCGTCTACCAGGACATGGAGAGGCACGGGTTCCTCTATCCCCCGGTCGGCTGGGCCGGCTTCAGGTACTTTGACGCCTACAACCCCGCGGCCACGCGCCTGTATTGGGACTACGTGAAATCCGGCTTCTTCTCCAAGGGACTCGACGGATGGTGGATGGACTCGACGGAACCGGACATCGTGAACGCCCAGACCAAGGAATCGCAGGAATACGAGATGAAACGGACGGGGACCAACTACCTGGGTTCCTTCGCCCGGTATCTCAACACCTACCCGTTGCTGTCGACGGAGGCCGTCTACACCAGCCAACGCCGGGAAACCCCCGCCAAACGCGTCTACATCCTCACCCGGTCGGTGTTTGCCGGCCAGCAGCGGGCGGCGGCCACCACCTGGACCGGCGACATCGGAGCCAGCTGGCGGATCTACCGGCGGCAGATCTCCGCGGGACTGAACCACAGCATGTCCGGCGTCCCTTACTGGACCTTCGACATCGGGGCCTTCGTTCTGGGCAGCTACGGCGGCGTCTTCTGCGACGGCGGCAAGGATCCCGCCTACCAGGAACTCTACACGCGCATGTTCCAGCTCGGGGCGTTCAGCCCGATCTTCCGCTCCCACGGTTCGGAGACGCCGCGCGAGATCTGGGAGTTCGGTCCGTTCACCGACGTCCTCGTGAAGTTCGACCAGCTGCGCTACCGGCTGATGCCCTACCTCTATTCCCTGGCCTGGAAGGTCACCAGCGAGGGTTCCACGATCATGCGGGGCCTGCCGATGGATTTTCCCGCCGATCGCAAGACATTCTCCATCGATGACCAGTTCATGTTCGGTCCGGCGCTCCTGGTGTCACCAGTCACCGAATACATGCTGCACCGCCCGCCCGAGCCGAGCATCCCGGTGTCCGGCGACCATTTCAAAACCCTGGGTGGCCAGCCTGGCCTGGCGGTCACCTATTTCAATGATGACACGTGGGGCACGCCGGTCTGCCAGCGCGTCGAGCCGACCATTGACCTGTTTTGGTACACCGGCTGGCCGTCGTTCATCACGCAGCCCAAGTTTTCCATGCAGTTTGAAGGAATCCTGATTCCCACCGAAACCGGCCTGCACCGCTTCCATGTCAAGAGCTTCGGCCCCAGGCATCTGTGGATCGACGGCAAGGAATTGGCCTACAATTATGAGTCCGACTGAAGCCTACACGGTTCCGATCGAACTGCGAGGCGGGCAAGGAATACCCGATCAAGTTCGAGACGTCGAATTCCGTCCTCGGCGCCTTCAAGGCCCAGTTGCTCTGGAAGACCCCGTCGATCCTGGCGAAAGAGAAGATCAAGGAAGTGCGGCCACAGACCAGGCCGGTTTATCTGCCCGCCCACACCGCTTGGACGGACTTCTGGACCGGACGCACGACCCCGGGCGGCCGGACCATCGAAGCCGACGCCCCCATCGACAAGATCCCGCTGCTGGTCCGCGCCGGCTCCATCCTGCCGCTGGGACCGTTCCTCCAGTATGCCGCGGAAAAACCGGCCGACCCGATCGAGCTTCGCATCTACCCGGGAGCCGACGGCGACTTCGTTCTCTACGAGGACGAGAATGACACCTACGACTACGAGAAGGGAGCCTACGCGACCGTCGCCTTCCATTGGAACGAGGGGAAGCGCCAGCTCTTGATCTCCGAGAGAAGAGGCTCCTATCCCGGGATGCCGGCGCGCCGCCGCTTCAACGTGGTCGTGGTCGGTCCCGATCACGGGGTGGGAATTGAAGACACCCCAAGGGCGGACCAGGCGGTGCCCTACAGCGGGACGCAGCAGCAGGTGCAGTTCTAGGCTGCATCTTTCCACTTTACGCGTTCCCCTCCCTGTCCAGCTTTGTCCTTGCCGGGCCGGGGCGAAAAAGCCGAGGCTGGTGCTTGCGGCCGTTTTCGAACATGGATCTTATCGTCGGCACCGTCGTTTATTGCCTGCTCGTCCTCGTGTTTTTTTTCGGCGTCTGGATTTATTATGATCGCCGGGATCACGCGCTCTTCGAGGCCGAGCGGCGGAAGCTGACGTTTCACTGCATCCGCTGCGGCCAGCTGTACGTCGCCAAGTCCCGGAGCGGGACCGCCGCCTGCCCGCACTGCGGCCAAACCAACGCCCGGTTGAGATTCTGAGCGGCTAGCCGAAAAGTCCGGCAAGAACCGTAGGGGCGCAGGCTTGCTGCGCCCATTCTCGAAGGGCGCGACAAGTTCGCGCCCCTACGGATGCGCCGCAGAATCGAGGATCAACCGACTTTTCGGGCTGCCTCCAGCAAAAAGCCGCGGGTCTTGGATCCGCGGCTTTCCATGACCGATCACCGCCATCGCAGCGTCCGCTGCGCCGGCAGTCGAGGTCGGTTTAGCTCGCTTCCGTGGCAACCTTCGGCTCCTCGATCGGCGGCATCTCGGCGCCAAAGGGCAGCGTGATCCTGAGGTTCTTGTATTTCGGCAGGCCGGTGCCCGCCGGAATCAGATGGCCCATGATCACATTTTCCTTGAAGCCCTTGAGCAGATCGACCTTGCCGAGCGTGGAGGCGTCGGTGAGGACGCGGGTGGTCTCCTGGAACGAGGCGGCGGAAATGAAGCTTTCCGTCTCGAGGGAGGCCTTGGTGATGCCGAGCAGGATCGGCTCGGCCTCGGCGGGTTTGCCGCCCGCCTTGTCCAACCGCTGGTTTTCCCGGAGGAATGACCCGCGGTCCACCTGTTCGCCCCAGAACCATTCGCTGTCACCCGGATCCGTGATGCGCACCTTGCGCAGCATCTGGCGGATGATGATCTCGATGTGCTTGTCGTTGATCGTCACGCCCTGCAGCCGGTAGACCTCCTGCACCTGCGAGATGAGGAAGTCGTACAGCGCCGCCGGCCCGAGGATCTCGAGGATCTCGTGCGGATCGGCCGCGCCATCGGTGAGATGCTGGCCCTTGTGCACCACGTCGCCCGGCTGCACGATGATGTGCTTGCCGTGCGGGATGAGGTGCTCCTCTTCCTGGGCCGTCTCCTCGTTCTTCACGAGCAGCCGGCGTTTGCCGCGGATCGAGCCCTCGAAGTTGACCACGCCGTCGATCCGGGCCATCTCGGCCGCGTCCTTCGGGCGGCGCGCCTCGAACAACTCGGCCACGCGCGGGAGGCCGCCGGTGATGTCCTTCGTCTTGGAGGCCTGCCGCGGCGTCTTGGCGAGCAGCGCGCCGGGCGAGATGATGTCGCCCTCGCTGACGACCATCTGGGCTCCGACCGGAATCGAGTAGGCGGCGGAGGCCTTGCCGGCGGCGTCGCGCACCTCGATCTGCGGGTTGAGGTCTTCCTTGTGCTCGATGACGACCGTCGCGATGCGGCCGGTCGACTCGTCCAGCTCCCGCTTCACGGTGACCCCGGGGATCATGTCCTTGAAGGTGAGCGCGCCGCCTTTTTCCGAAAGCACCGGCACGTTGTAGGGATCCCACAGTGCCAGGACCTGCCCCTTGTCGATCTTCTGGCCGTCGCCCACGGTGATGACCGAGCCGATGACAATGTTGTAGGTCTCGAGCTCCTTGTCCTCCTCGTCGACAATCTGGATGGTCCCGGTCTTGTTCAGCACGATGCTGGCGCCGTCGGCCGTCTGCACCATGCGGAGGCCGTGGTAGCGCACGATTCCGGCGGTCCGCACGCGGATCTCGGGCTGCTTGAACCCGCCGCTGGCCACGCCGCCGATATGGAAGGTCCGCATCGTCAGCTGCGTGCCGGGTTCGCCGATCGACTGCGCGGCGATGATGCCGACGGAGTCGCCGATCTTGGCGAGCTTGCTGGTGGCAAGGTTGATGCCGTAAGACTTGGCGTCGATGCCGTACTGGCTGGTCGACGTCAGGGGGGACATGACCTTGACCCGCTCAATGCCGGTGTCCTCGATCCGGCGGGCGGTCTCCTCGGAGATCAGGTCGCCGGAACGCACCAGCAGGTTGGAGGGATTCAGCGGGTCGACGATGTCGTCGGTTGCACACCGGCCGATGATGCGTTCGCGCAGGCCGACGATCTCGTCGTCGCCCTCGTAAATCGCCTTCTTCCAGACGCCGTCCCGCGTGACACAATCGTCCTCGGCGATGATGACATCCATGGCGACGTCGCACAGCTTGCGGGTCAGGTAGCCGGCGTCGGCGGTCTTGAGTGCCGTATCGGCGAGGCCCTTGCGGGCGCCGTGGGTCGAGTTGAAATACTCGAGCACCGTGAGCCCTTCGCGGAAGGAGGAGAGAATCGGGCGTTCGATGATCTCGCCCGAGGGCTTGGCCATGAGGCCGCGGGTGCCGCACAGCTGGCGGACCTGCTGGCGGTTGCCGCGCGCGCCCGAGTCCATCATGATGTACACGGGGTTGACCTCCGTCTTGCCCTCGTTCGCATCCAGCTTGGCGAAGACCTCCTTGGCGATCCGATCGGTGGCGGCGGTCCAAAGGTCGATGACCTTGTTCTTCCGCTCGCCCTCGGTGATGATGCCCTTGCTGAACTGGCTCTCGACCTCGGCGATCTTCTTGCGCGTCTCGGCGACGATATCCTTCTTCGTCTCCGGGATGATCATGTCGTCGATGCCGATGGAGATGCCGGCCTTGAAGGCGGTCTGGAAGCCAAGCTCCTTGAGTTTGTCGAGCGTCTCGACCGTCGCCACGTCCCCGGCCGACTTGTAGGTGTTGAGAATCAGGTCGCCCAGCTTGGACTTGGCGACCGCGAAATTCACAAAACCGACGCTGGCCGGCCAGATCTGGTTGAAAATGACCCGGCCGACGGTCGTGCGGACGATCTTGCGGTCCTTGTTGCCGTAGACCGTGGTGCGGCCGTAGTCGGGATTCGGCACGTCGACCCAGTCGTGCTTGCGCAGCGCACCGTCAAACTCCGCGTAGAGCACCTCCTGCAGGCCGGAAAGCAGCGGCACGCGCTGATCCTTGGCCGGCTTTTTGCGCGGCTCGATCGTGAGGTAATAGGAACCCAGCACGATGTCCTGCGACGGCGTCAGGATCGGCTTCCCGCTCGAAGGCGAGAAGATGTTGTTGGTCGACATCATCAGGAGCTTGCACTCCATGATGGCCTCGAGGGAAAGCGGCACGTGCACCGCCATCTGGTCGCCGTCAAAGTCGGCATTGTACGCCGTGCAGACGAGCGGATGGATGCGGATGGCTTCGCCCTCAATCAGGATCGGCTCAAACGCCTGGATCGACAGACGGTGGAGCGTCGGCGCCCGGTTGAGCAGCACGGGATGCCCCTTGGTGACCTCTTCCAGAATATCCCACACCTCGGGGGATTTCTTTTCGATCATCTTGCGGGCGCCGCGCACGGTGTGGACAAAACCCAGCTCCTTCAGCCGGCGGATGATGAACGGCTCGAACAGCACCAGGGCCATCTTCTTCGGCAGGCCGCACTGATTGAGCTTGAGCTCCGGGCCGATGACGATGACTGAGCGGCCCGAGTAGTCGACCCGCTTGCCGAGCAGATTCTGGCGGAAGCGACCCTGCTTGCCCTTGAGCATGTCGCTCAGGGATTTCAGCGGCCGGTTGCCGGCGCCGGTCACGGGCCGGCCATGGCGGCCGTTGTCAAACAGGGCGTCGACCGCCTCCTGCAGCATCCGTTTTTCGTTGTGGATGATGACGTCGGGCGTCTTGAGCTGCAGCAGGTTCTTGAGGCGGTTGTTGCGGTTGATGACGCGGCGATAGAGGTCATTGAGATCGGACGTCGCGAAGCGGCCGCCCTCGAGCGGGACCAGCGGGCGCAGGTCCGGCGGGATGACCGGCAGGGTCTCGAGCACCATCCATTCCGGACGGGCCTTCGAATGGATGAAGCCCTGGATGACCTTCAGGCGCTTGGAGAGCTTCTTCTTGATCTGCTTGGAGCGCGTGGCGCGCATCTGCTCCTGCAGCTCCGCCACCGTGGCCGCCAGATCCATGCCCTTGAGCACGTCGCGGACGGCCTCGGCGCCCATCTTGGCCGTGAAGGCGTCGTCCCCGTATTCGTCGATGGCCTGCCGGTATTCGTTGTCCGTGAGCAACTGCTTCAGCTCCAGCGGAGTCTTGCCCGGATCAACCACCATGTAGTTCTCATAGTAGATGACGCGCTCGAGGGAGCGGGCCGTCACGTCGAGCAGCAGGCCGAGGCGGCTCGGCATGCTCTTGAGGAACCAGATGTGGGCGACCGGAACGGCGAGCTCGATATGCCCCATCCGCTCGCGGCGCACGCGGGCGATGGTCACCTCGACGCCGCAACGGTCGCAGACGACGTCCTTGTACTTGATGCGCTTGTATTTTCCGCAGGCGCACTCGTAATCGCGCACCGGGCCGAAAATCTTCTGGCAGAAGAGACCGCCGGGTTCCGGCTTGAAGGTGCGGTAGTTGATCGTCTCGGGATTCTTGACCTCGCCGCGCGACCAGGCGCGGATGCTGTCCGGGGCGGCGACCGTGATCGAAACGCAGTCGAACGGATTCTCGTCAAGGCCAAGGACGGTGCGGGCCTCCTCGCGGGCGGCGGCTTGTTCGGTACTCATGAAATATCTCCCAGGTTGTCGTTAAAGGTGGCGGAAACGGACCGGTCAGGATCCGGTGGCTGAGCTGAGGCTGAGCGCGTCGCGTTTCTGCAGGCGGATATCGAGTCCGAGGGACTGGATCTCCTTGATGAGAACGTTGAAGGACTCCGGCGTGCCGGCCGACAACGTGTTGTCGCCCTTGACCAGGGACTCGTAGATCTTCGTGCGGCCGTTGACGTCGTCGGACTTGACCGTGAGCAACTCCTGCAGGGTGTGGGCGGCGCCGTAGGCTTCCAGCGCCCAGACCTCCATTTCGCCGAAGCGCTGGCCGCCATACTGGGCTTTGCCGCCCAACGGCTGCTGCGTGACGAGCGAATACGGGCCCACCGCGCGCGCATGGATCTTGTGCGACACCAGGTGGTTCAGCTTCATCATGTAGATGTAGCCCACGACCACCTCCTGATCGAGACGCTCGCCCGTGCGGCCGTCGTAGAGGATGCTCTTGCCCGTGGTGGGCAGGCCGGCCTGCTTGAGGTATTCCCGCACCTTCTTCTCGGTGATACCATCGAAGACGGGCGTGGCAACCTTGAGACCGAGCTTCTTGCACGCCCAGCCGAGGTGCGTTTCGAGCACCTGCCCGACGTTCATGCGCGAGGGAACGCCCAGCGGGTTGAGGCAAATCTCGATCGGCGTGCCGTCCGGCAGGAACGGCATGTCTTCCTGGGCCACGATCTTCGCGACCACGCCCTTGTTGCCGTGGCGGCCCGCCATCTTGTCGCCGACCTCCAGCTTATGCTTGGTGGCGACATAGACCTTGACCTGCTTGATGACGCCGGAGCCGGATTCCTCGCCGGATTCAATCGAAGCGATCTTGCGCTCGCGGTCACCCTCCAGTTCATCGAACTTCCCCTGATAGGAGCCGATAATCTCCATGATCTTGATCTTCACCGGCGACGGGTCGATCTCCACGTGCTTGGAGACGGCGGCCAGCTTGCGCAGCAGGGTCTTGGTGATCTTGCGGTTGGCCGGGATGATGATCTCCCCGGTCTGGCCGTTGATCACGTCGAGCGGGATCTTCTCGCCCAGGAGGATGTTGGAAAGCGCCTCGGTGAGGCCCTCGCGCAGCTTGTCCATCTGCGTCTTGTAGTCTTCCTGGATCTGCTTGATCTGCCGGCGGCGGTCGGAGGGCGAGAGGCGGGCCTGCTCGTCGATCCGGCTGCTGGACACCTTCACATCCATGATGATCCCGGCCGAGCCGGAAGGCACCACCAGCGACGTGTCCTTCACGTCGGCGGCCTTTTCGCCGAAGATCGCCCGGAGCAGCTTCTCCTCGGGGGCCAGTTCGGTTTCCGATTTCGGCGTGATCTTGCCGACGAGAATGTCGCCGGGCTTCACCTCGGCGCCAATGCGAATGACTCCGTTGTGATCGAGATTCTTGAGGGCCTCCTCGCCCACGTTCGGGATGTCGCGGGTGATTTCCTCGGGCCCGAGCTTGGTGTCGCGCGCGGTGACCTCGAATTCCTGGATATGGATCGAGGTGAAGATGTCGTCCTTCAGCGCCTTTTCGGAGATGAGGATCGCGTCCTCAAAGTTGTAGCCGTTCCAGGGCATGAAGGCGACGAGCACGTTGCGCCCGAGCGCCATCTCGCCATGGTCGGTGGAGGGGCCGTCCGCGATGACGTCGTCCGCCTTGATCTTCTGGCCCCGCCGGACAATGGGCTTCTGGTTGAAGCACGTGCCGGCGTTCGAACGCATGAACTTGCGCAGCTCGTAGACAGTGACGCCGCTTTTCGGGTCACTCTTCGGATTGCGGTCGAAGTTGCGCGGCAGCTCGCCGTCGCGGGTGATGACGATGCGGCGGGCGTCGACCGAGGCGACAAGGCCGGCCTCGGCGGCGACGAGCACGATCTTGGAGTCGCGCGCGACGCGCTCCTCCAGGCCGGTGCCGACAAACGGGGCCTCGTTCTGGAGCAGCGGCACTCCCTGCCGCTGCATGTTCGAGCCCATGAGCGCCCGGTTGGCGTCGTCGTGCTCGAGAAACGGGATCATGCCGGCGGCCACCGAGATGATCTGCTTGGGCGAGACGTCCATGTACTCGACCTGCTTCGGCTCGACCTCGAGGAACTCGCCGTCGCGCCGCACCGTGATCTTGCCGAGGAGGTGATTCTTGTCGTCGAGCTCGGAGTTGGCCTGGGCGATGACCTTGCCCTCCTCCTGGTCGGCGGTCAGGTAATCGATCTTCTCGGTGGCCCGCCCATCCTTGCAGATGCGATACGGGGTCTCAATGAAGCCAAACTCGTTCACGCGGGAATAGACGGTGAGCGAGTTGATCAGGCCGATGTTCGGACCTTCCGGGGTCTCGATCGGGCAGATCCGGCCGTAGTGCGAAGGATGCACGTCGCGGACCTCGAAGCCCGCGCGTTCGCGGTTGAGGCCGCCCGGCCCCAGCGCGGAGAGGCGGCGCTTGTGCGTCACCTCCGCCAGCGGGTTGATCTGATCCATGAACTGCGACAGCTGGCTGCGGGCGAAGAAATCCCGGATGACCGTCGTGAGCGCCTTCGGGTTGATCAGCTTCTGCGGCGTGATTGAATCAACGCTCTGGTCGTAAAGGGTCATGCGCTCGCGCACGAGCCGCTCGGTGCGGGAGAGGCCCACGCGGCACTGGTTGGCGAGGAGTTCGCCCACGGTCCGCACCCGGCGGCTGCCCAGGTGGTCGATGTCGTCCACCACGCCGTCGCCGCGCTTGAGGCGGACCAGGTATTTGGTCGCAATGATGATGTCTTCCGCCGTGAGAATCCGGTTCTCCAGGCTGGCCTTCAAACCCAGCTTCTGGTTGATCTTGTAACGGCCGACGCGGCTGAGGTCGTAGCGCTTCGGATCGAAGAACAGCCGCTTGAGCAGGGCCTTGGCGTTGGCCGTCGTCGGCGGTTCGCCGGGACGCAGGCGCTTGTAGATCTCCTTCAGCGCTTCCTCCTCGTTGCGCGTGGGATCCTTCTTGAGCGCGCGGATCGTCGCCCCGTCGTCCACGGCGGTGTCGATCACGCGGATGGCGCCGATCTCGTGCTTCTCGAATGTCCGGACAATCTGCTTGGTCAGCGGCTCGAAGGCGCGGGCCAGCACGACGCCTTTCTGGGCGTCAATGGCGTCCTCCACCAGCACGAGCGTGCTCACGTTCTCCAGCTCCAGCGCCTTGGCGACCTTCAGGTCCTTGATCTCGTAAAACAGGCCGAGGATGTCGAGGTCGCTGGAATAGCCGATCGAGCGCAGCAGCGTCGTGATGAGGAACTTCCGCCGGCGCCGGCGCCGGTCGAGATAAACGTACAGCAGGTCGTTGTTGTCGAACTGCACCTCCAGCCACGTGCCCCGGTCCGGGATGATGCGGAACGCAAAGAGCTCCTTGCCGCTGGCGTGAAAGTCCTTTTCGAAACAGATGCCCGGCGAACGGTGGAGCTGGGAGACGACGACGCGTTCGGCGCCGTTGATGATGAACGAACCCCGCTCGGTCACCATCGGGATGTCGCCCATGTAGATCTCCTCGTCCTTGATGAAGTCCTCCTCGCGCAGGCGGAGCTTCACGTAGAGCGGCACCGCATAGGTGATCCCCTCGCGGATGCACTCGATCTCGGAGTGCTTCGGCTCGCCGATGGTGTAGGAAACGTATTCCAGAACGAGGCGCCCGTCATAGGATTCGATCGGGAAGACCTCGCGAAACACCGCCTCGAGACCCTGGGGCTTCCGCTGCTTGTCGGGCACGCCTTTCTGCAGGAAATCCAGATAGGAATTGATCTGAATCTCGATGAGATTCGGCGGCGGAATGACTTCTTTGAGCTTACCGAAATTGGTGCGTTCGGTGTGAGTGCGGTCGGCCATGGATTTTCCCGGTTAAATGAAAGAGGACGGAATGCGGAGACGGCGGCGCAGGGCGCCGGCGCGCCTAACAGGAACGAAACAAAACAACGGCAAAGGACAGGCCATGGGTCATCACGGCCTGTCCCGGGCTAAAAGTAAGCAGTGCGGTGCGAATCGCCAATCGTTGGTTACTTGAGCTCGACCTTGGCCCCGGCGGCCTCGAGCTTCTTCTTGATTTCCTCGGCTTCCTGCTTGGAAGCCCCCTCCTTGACCGACTTGGGCGCGCCCTCGACGAGGTCCTTCGCCTCCTTCAGGCCCAGACCGGTGATGGCGCGGACTTCCTTGATCGCGGCGATCTTGTTGGCCCCGGCCTCCAGCAAGACAACGTTGAACTCGGTTTTTTCCTCGACCGGCGCGGCGACGGCCACGGCGGCCGGGGCGGCGGCCACGGCGACCGGAGCGGCCGCGGAGACGCCCCACTTGGCCTCCAGGTCCTTGACCAATCCGGCGATTTCGAGGACCGACTGGCTGGAAAGCCACTCGATGACTTCTGCTTTGGTGATGTTGCTCATGATGATCTCCTGCCGCGGACTAGCGACTTCGATCGGGAAGTGCGTTTAAGAGACGTATCCCCTAGCCTGCGACGGTTGAATTTGGGTTTTCCTGGAACGGCGGCGCGAACCGCCAATGCGGGAAAGTGATGGGTGGACGGTTGAACCGGAGACCCGCCCGCCGCAGGGGAGAAAACCCTCGGTGACGGACCGGCTACCCGGTGAAGATGGATTAGCTGCCTTCGGCGGCGCGGACCTTGGCCTGCAGGACGTTGACCAGGCCCTGCGGCACCGCATTGATCACGCGCACAAAGAGACCGGCGGGCTGCTGGAGGAGGCCGAGCAACTGGGCGCGCAAGGCGTCGAGCGACGGCATGTCGGCGAGCTTGGCGACATCCTGGGCCGAGATCAGTTTCCGGCCGAGCACGCCCGCCTTCACCACGATCTTCTGCTTCTCCCGGACGAAGTCGCGGATGACCTTGGCCACGCCCGGCGAGTTCTGGCCGCCCAGAATGATGGCGGTCGGTCCGATGAGCGCGTTGTCGAAGCTCGGCAGGCTGAGGGCCTGCGCGGCCACGCGCAGCGAGCTATTCTTCACGACGTGAAACTCGGCGTGGTGGGGAGCCAGCCGCAGGCGAAGCTCTGCCACATCGGCCACCGTCATCTTGTCGTAGTTCGCCAGGATGACGTAGTCGGACTTCTTGAGGTGGCCGGCCACCTCCTCGATCAGGAATTTCTTCTCAGCTCTCATGGAAGGGGCTCCGGTTCAATATTTGCTGTACTCGTTGCCCGCAATCCTGACCGCCGGGCTCATGGTCGAGGAGAGTGCGGCGTTGAGAATATAGCGGCCTTTGAACGAGGCGGGTTTGGCCTTGCCCACTGCCTCCAGGACGGTGGCGGCGTTTTCCAGAATCTGGGCGGGCGTAAAGGAACGCTTGCCGATGCCCACGCCCACGTTGGCCGCCTTGTCCATCTTGAACTCCACGCGCCCGGCCTTCACCGCCTTAATGCCGGCGGCGATGTCGTCGGTCACCGTGCCCGACTTCGGGTTGGGCATCAGACCCTTGGGACCGAGCACGCGCGCAATGGTGCGGACGGTTTTCATCGCCTCGGTCGTGGCGATGGCGACATCGAAATCGAGCCAGCCCCCCTGGATCTTCTGCATCAGATCCTGCAGGCCGGCAAACTCGGCGCCGGCCGCAAGGGCCACCTGGGGATTGTCGGTAAACACCAGAACCCGCACCTTCTTGCCGGTTCCGTTGGGCAGCGGCGTCGTGCCGCGCACCATCTGGTCGCCCTGCGCCGGATCGACGCCCAGACGAAAGGAAAACTCGACGGTTTCGTCGAACTTGGCCTTGGGAAAGCGGCCCAGGATTTCCACAGCTTCTTTCAGTGGATATTCCTTGGTGAGATCAGCGACCTTGAGGGCGCTGCGATAGCGTTTGCTCTGATGTTCCATGGTTGACTCCTTGCGGTGCCAGCGTCCCGGGCGGGACTCCCGCGGTGAGTGGGGATGGTTGGATTGGTTCTCGGAAATAGGACGGCGCGCGACTCAATGGATCCTCCCGGAAGGCCTGCCGGTGGAATCGCGCCTGGGTCGGCTGCGGATTAGTCGACGACCTCAATGCCCATGTTGCGGGCCGTGCCGGCGATGATGCGAATGCCGGCTTCCTCGGTCTTGGCATTAAGGTCTTTGGCCTTGAGCTTGTAAATCTCGGCCAGCTGCTTCCGGGTGACCTTCCCGACCTTGTCCTGGTTGGGTTTGGCCGAGCCGCTCGCGATGTTGGCCGCCTTTTTGAGCAGAATGGAGGCCGGGCGGCGACTTCAGGATGAAGCTGAACGTCTTGTCGGCATAGACCGTGATGACGGTCGGCAGAATCATGCCAGCCTGATCCTTGGTCTTGGCGTTGAATTCCTTGCAGAACGCCATGATGTTGACCCCTTGCGCGCCCAGCGCGGGGCCGACCGGAGGCGCCGGATTGGCGGCGCCGGCCGGGAGTTGGAGCCGGATGTAGCCTGAGATTTTCTTGGCCATGTGAATCGATTTTCGATTTTTGACTTTTGAGGTTTCGCTTGGGCGGACTTCGAGTCGCGCGCGGCTGGCGGAGATCAAAAATCCAAGATCGAAATGCTAAAACCTTGCGTTAGTCGGTGGTGCGCTGGACCTGCCAGTATTCGAGTTCGACCGGGGTGAACCGGCCGAAGATGGAAACGGAAATCTTGAGCTTGCCGCGGGTCGGGTCGATCTCGTCGATGCGGCCGTTCAGGTTCATGAAGGGCCCGTCGTTGATCTTGACCTCTTCGCCGACTTCATACTGCACCTTCGGCACCTCCTTGCCGGTCGCGGCTTCGATCCGCAGCTTGATCTCATCGATCTCGGACTGCCGCAGGGCGGCCGGGTGGTCTCCGCCCACGAAGCCAATGACGCCCGCCGCCTCCTTCACAAAGTACCAGGGCTTGTTCATGACGTGCCCCTCCTCGTCGTACAGGCGCATCTGAATGAACACGTAGCCCGGATAGAGCTTGCGCACCTTGCTCGATTTCTTGCCGCCCTTGACCTCGGAGACGGTCTCGGTGGGGAGCAGCACCTCGAGAATAAAGTCGTCGAGCTCCTCGGCGGCTTTGAACTTCTCAATGTAAGCCTTCACTTTCGGCTCCTGGCCCGAAAGGGTGTGCAAGGCGAACCATTGGACGCCGGGCGGCGCTGAAGTCTTGGCGGACATGAAGGTGGGCGACGGTTAGCTGGCCAGCTTGGTAAAGAGGTCGACGAACTGGTACAGCGAGAAATCGGCGATGCTGGTGAACAGGCCGAGGAGGAGGCAGGCCACAATGACCACCACCGTCGAGTCCCACAGTTCCTGGCGGGTGGGCCACGAGGCCTTCTGCAGCTCGACAATCATCTCGCCGACAAAGATGCGGGTGGCGCGAAACGGGTTTTTCATGGGATGCGTGGGCTGGCAGGGCAGAAGGGACTCGAACCCCTAACCGACGGTTTTGGAGACCGTTGCTCTACCAATTGAGCTACTGCCCTCCGTGATGGTTCCTTTTTCTCTTAGACGACGCCACCGAGGCCCCGGTCATGAAGCCTCGGCGCACGCCGTACAGCGTCGGTACAAAGGTTATTCGATGATCTCCGTGATCCGACCCGCGCCGATGGTCCGGCCCCCCTCGCGGATGGCGAATTTCTGCCCCTTCTCCATCGCGATCGGTGCAATCAGCTCCATCAACATGTTGATGTTGTCGCCCGGCATGATCATCTCCACGCCCTCCGGCAACTGAATGATCCCGGTGACGTCGGTGGTCCGGAAATAGAACTGCGGACGATAGCCGTTGAAGAACGGGGTGTGGCGGCCGCCTTCCTCCTTGCTCAGGACGTAGATCTCAGCCTTCGCCTTTTTGTGCGGCGTGATCGACTTGGGATGGGCGATGACCTGACCGCGCTCGATGCCGTCTTTCTCCACGCCGCGCAGCAGCACGCCGACGTTGTCGCCCGCCTGCCCGCTATCGAGCATCTTGCGGAACATCTCGACGCCGGTGATGACCGTCGTGGACGTGTCGCGCAGACCCACGATCTCGACGGTTTCGCCGACCTTGCACTGGCCGCGCTCGATTCGTCCCGTGGCCACGGTGCCCCGGCCCGTGATCGAAAACACGTCTTCGACCGACATCAGGAAAGGCTTGTCAATCTCGCGCAACGGCTGCGGGATTTCGTTGTCGATCGCGTTCATCAGCGCGTCGATGGCCGCCACGCCTTCGGGCTTGCCCTCGAGCGCCGCCGTCGCCGAACCGCGCACGATCACGGCCTTGTCGCCGTCAAATTGGTACTTCGTCAGCAGCTCGCGGATCTCCATCTCGACGAGATCCAGCAGGTCCTTGTCATCGAGCAGGTCGACCTTGTTGAGAAACACGACCAGCTTCGGCACGCCCACCTGGCCGGCCAGGAGGATGTGCTCGCGGGTCTGCGGCATCGGTCCGTCCGCCGCACTGACGACGAGGATGGCTCCGTCCATCTGCGCCGCCCCCGTGATCATGTTCTTCACGAAATCGGCGTGTCCGGGGCAGTCGACGTGCGCGTAGTGGCGCTTCTCCGTCTGGTACTCCACGTGGGCAACCGCGATCGTGACCGTTTTGGTGGCATCGCGGATGGTGCCCCCCTTGGCGATGTCCGCATAGGCTTTGACCTCGGCCAGTCCCTTCTTGGCCTGGACCGCCAGAATCGCGGCCGTCAACGTCGTTTTGCCGTGGTCAACGTGGCCAATCGTGCCGACGTTAACATGCGGTTTGGTGCGTTCGAATATTGCTTTTGCCATGTGGTGGAGACAGTTGAATTAGATGATTGACCTCTGGCTTGTCGTCGTGGAGGCACCGACGTTGACCTGGAGCCCAGAACCGGACTTGAACCGGCGACCCCGTCCTTACCAAGGACGTGCTCTGCCAACTGAGCTATCTGGGCAGACCAAGCCTAGGCCAGAAAGGGAAAGAAGGGTTGACCGTGGAGAACGGGTTTTGGGGCGTCAACTGTAATCTTTGCAGTTTCTTTGGTTTGGTTTCTGTTGTGCCAGCTACTGACAGAAATGACTCTGCAAGATCATTCTCCAAATCTCTGGATTCGCTCGCGCCCGTCGTTGCGAGACTCCCCCAGCCACAGGCTCAACAATGGGAAAACCGTTCCGATGCTTGCGGCTGCTCACGAATCAAGCAGATGTAAATATGTTTCTACCTGCACTATAATTACTTACATTTTAATCATCCACGCAATCCCAAACACCTTTCTTCAGCGGCTTCCACCTTGTGGGCGTCCCGCAGACTCTGCGGCCTCCCGAAGAATAGCGCTGTCGGAGCCGGCAAACTCGGGGCCGATCACGGTCCCACCACCACGCGGTACATTCCGGGGGGCAGACGTTCCCCCAGCCGCAGCGTCTGCGCCAGATAGTCGCGGAAAAAGACGTCCACGTCCTCGACGTCGGAGCTGACCGTTTCCACCGGCCTCCCCAGCAGTCCTTCGGCCGTCACACAAACCAGAAATTCCGCCGGTTGCCACTCCATCTGGCTGGCCGGCAGGACGACGTCGCCGGCCAGGTTCGGCACCGGCACCAACTTCCCGGTGCCCACCTCCCGAATCTCCAGCACCGCTATTCGGGAGACCAGGGGGGCGAGCGGCAAATCGGCGCGGCCAAATCCGAGAAAAGGATCGCGCGACGGGATCTTCAACAAATCCGCCGGATCCCTCGGGGTTGATTCCGCGGCGGCGATCGGGAGGGCCAATTCCGCGCGCCCGTAGGTCAACTTGGCGTCAAAATCTGGAAAGACCTGTCCGGGCTGGCGTTGCACCGCCGCCGGCAGCGGACCTTGATTCGTGTTCCACTTGGTCGGCAGAAAAAGCGGCGTGGGATCGAAAAATGTGGCCTCATCGCCCAACCACCCATCGCCCTCAAGCCCGCCGAGCGGCTCGATGGACACCCGCGGCCGGGCCGCCGGGGGCGGCTGACTGCGGCCGCCGGGCAAAGGACGCAGCAACACGGCGAGGCTCAGCAAAGCCAGCAGGGCCGCGATTCCCGCCACCCACCATCCTGCCCGGCGTCGCCTTGTGGTTGCGTTGGCCATGGTGCTCGCTCCGGCGGCCGGCCTCAGTGTCGGTCCGGCGCATTTGCCGGGCCGGATTCCATGGCCCATTGCACGCCGCCCGTGAAGCCGGCGCTGGCCGCCATCTCCGCAATGATGCCCAGATCCTCCAGGGGCACCTGCCGGTCGGCCCGCACGAGCAGGGCCAGCCCCTTCTCGCTGCGCGCGCGCTTCTCCAGCCAGCCCCGCAGCTGCGCATAATTCAGCATGCCGTCATCCACCAGCACCATGTCGGAACGAGGGAGACTGATGACCACCTTCGTGGGCGCGGCGCCGGCGCCCGCGCCCGCCATCTCCGGCAGGCGGAAGCCCACGCCCAGGCCGGGAGCGAGGACGAACCGGGAGCCAAACAGAATGAAGAACACCAGGATCAGCGCGCCGTTCACGAAGAACAGCGCGTCGAAATTCCGCGGCGGGGGCCGCAGCCGCGCGGCGAGATCCAGCGGATGCGTGATCATGGCGGGGGGGGCGATGCCCCTCCGGGGGCGTGCCGCCATTCCCGTTCGGGGGCAGATTTCTGTATTCACCAAGCAAATACTTCATGATCTCGTTGCCGCTCCACTCCACATCCCGCACGATCGCCCGGACCCGGCCGCTCAGAAAATGGTACGCCAGGTGCCCGGGAATGGCCACGACCAGGCCCCCGGCGGTGCTGATCAGCGCCTGCCACATGCCGGCCGCCAGGGCATTGGCCGAGGCGTAGCTTCCCCCCTGCACGAAGGAGTGAAACGTCGTGATCATCCCCAGCAGGGTCCCCAGCAGGCCGACCAGCGGCGCCACCTGCGTGATGGCCGCGATCGAGCCCAGCCGGCGTTCGAGCACCGGAATCTCGATCAGCGCCGCCTCCTGCACCGCCAGCCGCATCTCCTGCTCGTCGCGGTCGGCCTGCAGCAGGGCCGACTTCACCACGGCCGCGACGGGGCCGGGGGTCTCCTCGCACACCGTGAGCGCCTCCAGCAGCCGCCGCTTGGCGAGGATGTTCTTGATCCCGCCCACAAAGGCGGTCGAGCGGATCTGCCCCCGGTGGAGGTACAGCAGCCGCTCGATGAAAATCAGGGTGCCCGCGAGGCTCATCGCGAGCAACACCCACATCATGGGACCGCCCTGGGCAAAAAGATCGTAACTCAAACCCTTCATGGCTGGGGGCATTCTGCGCGGATTCCGCCGGAATGGTAAATGCCAAAGCGATCTTCGCTCCGCCGCCGGGCGGCCGCGCCGCCGTTCCTCCGCCCCGGGCCCGGACTGGGGGTCGTTTCCGGCATGCCGCTACTCCGCTTTGGCCGGGCCGCCGGCGCCCTCGCCGGAAAACCGCGCCAGCCGCCGTTGCGCCAGCATCCCGCCGGGCAGCTTCTGCTCCAGCAGCAGCTCGTAGGCCCGGCGGGCCTGCTCGAGCTTCCCCTCCCCCTGCTCCAGCTTCGCCTCCCGCTCGTAGAGATCCCCCAGCTCCAGGAGGATTCGCGACATCCAGTAGCGGCCTTTCGCGCCCAGTTCGCCCGCCCGGGCGGGGTCGAGCAGGAAACTGTTGACCACGAGCATCCACGCCGCCTGCGCCCGGTCCGCGTTGCCCCGCTTGCTCAGCGCGTTGCCGTGCATGAAGCCGGCTTCCACCCGGAGATCCACGGGCGCGGTCGGCAGATCCTGCAGCCGCTCGTAGATCGCCAGCGCGCTTTCCCAGTGCGACGGATCCGTCGCCGCCTGGGCAAAATGACAGTCGGCGAGCGCGAGCTGCGCCAGCAGCACGTCCTGCTGCTGGGGAAAATTGATGGTGAGAAACTCGTACACTTTTAGCGCCGAGCCAAACTGGTTCAGTTTCCGCAACAGGTCGCCCTGCTTGAGCCGCGCGTAAAACACCAGCTCGTCCTTGGGGTAATCGGTGACCAGCCGCTCGATCAGCCGGTTGGCCTCCTCGTAGGAGGAATCCTGGCCCAGCCGCTCGGCGTTCAGCGCGGCCTCGTACAGCGCGAACGGCGCGTATTTGCTGCGGGGATAGGCGTCGGCCAGGTTCGTGCACAGGCGCTGCGCTTCGACGATCACATTGCTCTCCGTATAATAATCGGCTTCGGCGATGAACGAATACACCGCCGCATCCGTGTCGTGATAGTCGGTGCGCAGCCGCTTCAACAGATCGAGCCCCTCCTGGGCCGCGGCCTGACGCGCCTTGCTGGACCCGAGCAGCGCCTGCGCCTTTAGCAGGACGCTCGTGCTCGCCACGGCGGACTTGAACTCCGGAGGCAGGGCGGACCACGCGCCGGAACCCAGCCGCGCGAGCAGCGCGTCCACCAACCGGATCGCCTCGTCCGGCGACCCCGACTCAAACGCCAGGCGCGCCTGCAGCCAGGCCATGCGCACCGCCAGTTCGGGCGGCCGCGCCGCCGCTCCCGGCTCGTTGACCAATCGCAGCACCCGCTGCAACGCCTCCGCCGTCCGGCCGTGCACCTGGAGCGCCCGCGCCAGATTCCACTCCCCCTCCCAGCGGCTCACGGCATCGCCGCCCGGCGCGGCGGCCGCCTCATCCAGCAGCGTTTCCGCCTCCTTCAGGCGTTTCTGCGCCGCCTCGGCCTGGGCGGAATCGAACAGGTTCTGCGCGTCGAGGATTTCCGAAAGCACCCGCTGGAAGTGCAGCACGCCCGGCGACACGGCGGCGGGCGGCTCGCGCTGGGCCGATCCGTACGCCTCCGCGGCGTTTCGGTAGTCTCCCGCCCGGAAATAGGCATCGGCGACGAGCACGCCCAGCTGGGCGCGCGCATCGCCCGGCGGCAGTTCGGCGCGCAGCTGCGCGGCCCGGTCGGCCGCGGTGCGGTAGCGCTGCAACTCCCAGGCCACGCCCGTCAGCACCCCGAGCGCCTGCGTCTTGAGCTGGGATCCCGGAAAG
>CAVRNM010000029.1:0-24686 GCA_963722225.1 uncultured Verrucomicrobiae bacterium | reverse complement strand
CTGCTGCTCTTCTTGCTGACGGGCGCCCTCCTGAGCTGGCTGCGCCGCTGCTACCGCGACACTCGGGCGAATGGCGGATCGCTTCTTTTGCCGATGACCCTGTCCGTTGCGGTGTTTGCCGTCGGGCTTGGCGCCATTTTCCTCCTGGGCCGGCCGGTCATCGAGGCCCGGCTGGACACGACGCGACAGCAGGTGGAAGACCTTCGCCGCCGGGGTGATTTCGGGGCGCGCCAGCAGCTCTACGCCGACACCTGGCACATGGCCCGCGACCAACCGTGGTTCGGCTGGGGCCTTGGCTCCTATGCCACGGTCTTCCGCATTTACAATTCACAATATGCCGTCGAGCCCTGGTTTGGTCAGACCTTCTACGCGGAGGCCCACTCCGACTGGCTGCAGTCCCTCGCCGAGGTGGGCCTGATCGGCACGGCCTTGCTCCTGCTCACGGGTCTCCTGCCGCTGGTTTCCCTGCTCCGGCATCCCCCCTGGCATGAGTTGCCGCGCGCGCTGCTGGCCGGCTGCGGTCTGGTCGCACTCTACGCCTGGGTGGAGTTTCCCTTCGCCAATCCCGCGGTGATGCTGGCTTTCTGGCTCTGCTTTTTCACCGCCGTCCGCTATCATAAGCTCACCGTCCAGGGCTGAGCCTGGCCGAACATGTTCTCCGTCCTTATCCTGACGCTCAACGAGGAGAAGACGCTCCCCTCCTGCCTTGCGTCCCTCCGAGGCTGCGACGATGTGGTCGTCCTCGATTCGGGCTCGACCGATCGCACGGCGGCGATCGCCGCCGCTGCCGGGGCGCGGGTCGTGGTTCATCCCTTCGAGAATTTCGCGCAGCAACGCAACTTCGCGCACGAAGCCATCGAGTTCCGCCATCCCTGGGTCCTTCATCTCGACGCTGACGAACAGCTCACCGAAGAGCTCAGGTCCGAATGCGCAGCGCACACCGCGAGCGAACCGGTCGACGGCTGCTACGCGGCCCCGCGCATGCTCTGGGAAGGCCGTTGGATCCCGCACTCCACGGACTATCCGGCCTGGCAGGCGCGTTTCGTCAAGGCCCGCGGTTTCACGTTTGTGCAGGCCGGCCACGGCCAGCGCGAAGCCCCGCAGATGCGGATGGACTGGCTGCGGGCGAATTACCTGCACAACTTGTCCGCCGACGGAGCGAGCGGCTGGCTCGCCAAACACCGCCGCTACGCCCGGCAGGAGGCGGAGGCATTCCTGGCCGGCCGCGGTGGCGCCGGCCTGCGCCTGAAGGCGCTGCTGGTCGGGCCGGGACTCGCCCGCCGCCGGGCCCTCAAGCACCTGAGCTTTTGCCTGCCGGGCCGTCCCGCGCTCCGGTTCCTCTACCAATACGTGCTGCGCGGTGGATTCCGCGACGGCGGCCCGGGCTACCGCTACTGCCGCCTCCTGGCCCGCTACGAGGGTTTTGCCGATCAGGAAATCCGGATGCTGCGGGCCAGCCGGACCAGCGGATCCGGCGCCCCGACGGCCCCGGCCACCCAACCCCGCGTTGTGTTCATCAATCGTTTCTATTGGCCGGATGAAGCAGCGACCGCCCAGTTGCTCACTGATCTGGCGGAGGGGTTGGCCGCGCGCGGCCATCAGGTCACGGTGATCGCCAGCCATGACGGCAACCCCGAGACGGCCCGCCGGGAGGCCTATCGCGGCGTGGCCATCATCCGCGTGCCCGCCACCCGCTGGGGTCGTCGGCGGATGATGGCCAAGGCGATCGACCATGCCACGTTCGCCCTGGGAATCCGGCGCGCCCTGCGGGCCGAGGTCAGGGCGGGCGACCGGATTGTCGCCATGACAGATCCACCGGCGCTGGCCTTGCTCGCCGCGGCGGCCGCCCGCCGGACGGGCGCCGGTGTCATTCACTGGCTGCAGGATCTCCACCCCGAGATCGCCCTCGCGCTCTGGCCCAGCCGGCTCCTGGCCCGGCTCTGCCAGCCCTGGATGCGCCGGCGCAACACCGCCTGGCACCACGCCACGGCCTGCGTGGCGATCAGTCGTGACATGGCCGCGCTGGTGGGCGAAAGCGGCGTATCCGAGGGTAAAGTACGCGTGATTCCGAACTGGGCGCCGGGCGGCGATGCGATCGCCCCGGTGGCCCCCGGGCAGAATCTTCTCCGGCAACAATGGGGGCTGGAGGGTAAATTCGTGGCGGCCTATTCCGGCAACATCGGACGCGTCCATCTCTTTCACCCGTTGCTCGCCGCGGCCGCCGTGCTGCGCGATGAGCCCGATATCGTATTCCTTTTCGTTGGGACGGGACCCCGGCGAAAAACCCTGGAGAGGCAGGTGCGGCGGCAAGGGCTGGCCAACGTGCGTTTCCAGCCCGCGCAGCCGAAGACGCGGCTGGCCGAAAGCCTGTCCGTTGCGGACGTGCATTTGGTGACGCTGCGTCCGGGGTGCGAACAGCTGGTTTACCCCAGCAAACTGTACGGCATCGCCGCGGTCGCCCGGCCATTGGTTTATGTCGGTCCACTGGAATGTGAACTGGCCCGCACGATCCAGGAGGCGGGATTCGGCGTGGCCGTTTCCGTGGAGGATCCCGCGTCGCTCGCCGGAGCGATCCGCGGGTTGCAGGCGGATCCGGCGCGCCGCACCGCCATGGGGAACGCCGCCGCCCGCTGGGCGCGAGCGACCGGCGGGCGGGCGGCGGCCATCACCCAATGGGAGGAACTACTGGGCCCCGCCCGATCCTCCTCCGCCGCCGGCACCCCACCGGGCGGCCAGGGCCCGTCGAAGTCCAGCTTGCCGTGACGGACGGCGCTCGGGCATAGTCGTTGATTCATGAACCGCCGTCGGTTTTTACCCCTGTTGCTGGCCGGCCTCGATTTCGTCTGCGTGATCGTGGTCTTTCACATCATCGCCTGGCTGCGCGGGAGCCAGGCCCTCGGGCCGTTGAACAATCCCGCTCTGGTGGTCCCGTTTGTCGTCCTCGTGCTCGCCGTCCACCTGATCGACGGTTACTCCGCCCGGACCGACATGCTAAGCCTCGCTTACACCAGCCAGCACTCGATCGCGCTGGCCGCCGCCGGGCTCGCGATGTTTCTGGTCACCTTCGTCTTTATCCGGGATCAGTCCTCCCTGCACTCTTCCCGCACGGTGATCGCGCTCAGCTTCATCGCCCTGATTCCCGTGACCCTGAGCTACCGCCGCTGGCTGGCGCTCCGGACGGCTGCCACCGGCCAACAGCGCGCGATTGTTTTTGTCGGCAGCCAGGCGAGTTGCGTCGTTTTCAAGGAGACGTGCGAGAAAAACCACCTGCACCAAGCCGTGGTTTATGTGGCGACCGACGCCGCCAGCCATGAAAGCATTTCTCCCTGGGTTGGCGTCGAGATGCATGCGGTTTCACAGTTATTCCCGTTGGTCGACAAACTCGGCGGTCAGGTGGAGGCCATCGTGCTTCACGAAACCAGCCGTGATTTGCCCTTCGCCGTCTCGGAGAAACTGATGGAACTTCATTTCGCCGGCGTGTCGACCTATACGCTCGAGCTGTTTCACGAAGTCTACTGGCGCAAGATCCCCCTCTCCGGGCTGAACCAGATCTGGCTGTTCCAGGAAGGTTTTCAAATCGCCCGCGATCCGTTTTTCGAACGCGTCAAGCGCCTCATGGACATCGCCTTCGCCCTCGCGGGGCTGACGCTGGCCGCACCCCTGGCCTTGGTCTGCGCCGCGGCGGTCTGGCTGGACGATCGCGGCCCCGTCTTCTTCGTGCAGCCGCGCGTCGGCAAGAATCGCGTCACGTTTCTGCTCTACAAGTTCCGCACCATGCGTCCGAACTCGGGCGCGAAAGATCTCTACACGCATCCGCATGACGCGCGCATCACGCGCGTGGGCCGCTGGCTGCGCGCGGCCCGGCTCGACGAAATCCCCCAGCTCTGGAACGTCCTGCGGGGCGATATGAGCCTGATCGGGCCCCGGGCGGAATGGAGCGAACTCGTGAGGCGCTATGAACGGGAGATCTCCTGCTACCATTTCCGCCACCTCGTGAAACCCGGCATCACCGGCTGGGCGCAGGTGAACTATCCGTACGGTGCCAACCTTGACGACACCCAGCGCAAGCTCGAATACGACCTTTATTACATCCGCCATTTCTCGTTCGTCCTTGATGCCTCCATTGTCCTGAAAACCATCCACATCATGCTCGGCGGCGAGGGGCGGTGACCCAGCGCCCTCACGGATGCGCCAATACGACTTCATCGTCATCGGGGGTGGCAGCGCAGGCTTCAACGCCGCGCGCGTCGCGGCGGCGTTGGGAAGCAGGGTGGCCGTCATCGACGGCGCGAAGGCGCTCGGCGGGCTCTGCATCCTGCGGGGCTGCATGCCGTCGAAGGTCCTGCTCTACAGCGCCGAGGTGCTGCAACACGCCCGGCAAGGTCTCCTTTTCGGCCTGAAGATCCCGCGGGCGGTGGCGGACATGAAGGCGGTCCAGGCCCGGAAAAAACGCCTGATCGGCGGTTTTGCCCGCTACCGCGTGCGGCAGCTCACCGCCGGCGCTTACGATCTCTACCGCCATCAGGCGAGCTTCGTCGATGCCCACACGCTGGCGCTGTCGGACGGCACGCGCCTGCGGGGCGACCGCCTGCTGATCGCCACGGGGTCGAGGACCGCCGTCCCGCCGGTGCCGGGGCTCGCGGACGTGCCCTGCTGGACCAGCGATGACGTGCTCGATCTCGCCGAGTTGCCTGAATCCGTGATCGTGCTCGGCGGTGGCGTCGTCGCCTGCGAGCTCGCGCAATTCCTGCGGCGGATCGGCTCGCGCGTGGTCATGGTGCAACGCAGCCCGCACCTCCTGCGCAATCATTCGCCGGAGGCCAGCTGCGTCGTGCAGCGGGCCTTTGAGGAGGAAGGCATCGAGGTGTTCACCGGCACGAAAATCCGCCAGGTCTCCGACCACCGCCGCGGCTTCCGGGTGGCTTTCGAGCAGAATGGCCGGTCGGTGGTTCGTCAGGCCCGGCACCTGCTGAACGCCCTTGGCCGTGAACCCAACATCGCCGGCCTGGGCCTCGGGGCCGCCGGCGTGAAGGTCGGCTCCGGTGGTCGCATCCTGGTCAACCGCTGGCAGCAATCCAGCCAGCCGCACGTCTATGCGGCCGGCGACGTTTGCGGCCCGCATGAGATCGTGCACCTCGCCATTGCCCAGGGCGAGCTGGCCGCGCGCCATGCGGCCGGCGTCCGACCCCTCCACCCCGTCGATGACTCGCTCCTGCTCGATGTGGTCTTCACCGAGCCGCAGCTCGCCACCATCGGCTGCCGCGAAAGCGACCTGCGGTTCCGGGACGTGCGCACCCTGCAGGCCTCGTATCCATTCAATGATCACGGAAAATCGATCCTCATGGAGGCCACCTCCGGCTTCGTCAAGGTGATCGCCGAACCGCGCCGCGGACGCATCCTCGGCGCGGAGATCGTGGGCCCGGACGCGGGCGAACTCATCCATTGCTTCAGCGGCCCGCTGGCGATGCGCGCCACGGTCTTCGATCTGCTGCGGGCGCCCTGGTACCATCCCACCCTGGCGGAAATCATCACGTATCCGCTGGAGGAGATTGCGGAAAAAGTGCTCACCCCACCCGGCTGAGCAGGTCCGCCAGGTCGACCCGCCTTTCATAGAGCGCTTTGCCAATGATGACGCCGTCCAGGTTCGGATGGCGTTTTTTTGTCTCCAAAAACTCCGCCACGTCCTCAGGCCGGCCGACCCCCCCGGAGGCGATCACCCGGCAGCGCACCGCCGCCAGCATGGCTTCCTGCGCCCCGAAGTTCGGGCCGGTCAACATGCCGTCCGTGCTGATGTCGGTGTGGATCAGCGTGCGCACTCCGAGCGCGTCCATGCGCTGCGCCAAGGCGATCGCCCCGGCGGCGGTGGTGTCGACCCAACCCTTCACCGCCACCCGGCCAGCCTTCGCATCGATGCCCACGGCGATTTGCTCCCCAAACCGCTGCACGAGTCCGGCGACAAATTCCTCGCTTTCCGCCGCGCGGGTGCCGATGACCACGCGGCGGACGCCCAGTCCCAGCGCGCGTTCGACCGCCGCCACCGTGCGCAACCCTCCGCCGAACTGCACCTTCAGTCCGAGGTCCACGATGGCTTGAACGGCGGCAACATTCCGGGGTTCGCCGGCAAAGGCGCCGTCGAGATCGATCACATGCACCCAGTCGCTCCCCGCCGCTTTGAACTGCGCCGCCACCTCGGCCGGGTTTTCGGCATACACCGTCTCGTGATCGGCGCGTCCCTGGGTGAGCCGGACGCAGCGTCCGCCCTTGATGTCAATGGCCGGATAAATGGTCATCGGCGCGTAAAGTGCGGTGCCGCCGGACTTGCGCCAAGGGAAATCGTCCACAGGTTATAGAGGCTGTCCGAAAAGTCCGGAAAGAACCGTAGGGGCGCAGGCTTGCGGCGCCCATTCTCGGAGGGCGCGACACGTTCGCCCCCTACGAAGGCGCCGCAGAATCGGGTTCAACCGACTCTTAAGACAACCTCTGGCCAAAACAGCCGAAGTAGTTATTGATCTTTCACAAAGGAATGGATGCGGTTCTTCGCTCTGGAAGCGGTATCCATTCAATACTGAATCCTCAATAATGCCCATCGCGCCAAGCCGCTCGCCATCAATTGGCACATAACGAGCTTGGATTGCCCAGGTTTTTTCTCCTACATCTCGCAGCCAAATAATCGGCTCCCTCGGCCATGCATCTCATTACCACCCGCACCCAACTCAGCCCCAATGTCACCCGCCTTGACGTTGTCGCTCCGCGCATCGCGGAAATCCGGCAGCCGGGCCAGTTCGTGATTGTTCGCCGGGCGGTTGGCGCAGAGCGCATCCCGCTGACCATCGCCGACGCCGATCCCCAGGCAGGAACCATTGCCCTGGTCATTCAGGCCGTGGGCAAGAGCACGCACGAATTGGTGGCGCTGCCGTCCGGCAGGACGATCCTGGACATTTCCGGCCCGTTGGGCAAACCGACCGAACTGATCGCAGCTGGCCGGGCATTGTGTATCGGTGGCGGCGTGGGCACGGCGGTCGTCCATCCGATTGCCCAGGGTCTCCAGCGCCGCGGGGTGCAGGTCGTGAGCGTGATCGGCGGGCGGTCGCGGGATTGGATAATTCTGGAGGAAGAGTTGCGCCGCCTCGGCGAGGTCCTGGTCTGCACTGATGACGGCAGCTACGGACGCAAGGGATTCGTCACCGAGGTGGCCCGCGAGGTTCTGGCCGCCGGCGGCGTCGACATCGTCTACGCGGTGGGCCCGGTGCCCATGATGCGCGCGGTCGCCAACCTGACGCGCCCTCTCAGTGTGCACACGATTGTCTCGCTCAATCCGGTGATGGTGGATGGCACCGGCATGTGCGGCGGCTGCCGAGTCAGCGTGGGCGGTGAGACGAGATTCGCCTGCGTCGACGGCCCGGAGTTCGACGGCCACCAGGTCGACTTCGATCTCCTGTGGGATCGCCTCGGCACCTATCGCACCCAGGAGCAGGAGGCGCTGTCGCGCCACGAAGAAGCCTGCCGCGTCGGATTGAAGACCTGATCCCTCCCCTATCTCCCGCCTCAAAATCCTCCATGCCATCGAAGCCCTCCATGAAAGAACGCCTGGCGATTCCGCGCCAGACGATGCCGGAGCAGGATGCGACCGATCGGAACCGCAACTTTCAGGAGGTGAACTTCGGGTTTACCGAGCAGATCGCCATGCTCGAGGCCCAGCGCTGCATCCAGTGCAAGGAGCCCAAGTGCATGGCGGGCTGCCCGGTCATGGTGGACATCCCCCGCTTCATCCGCTTCGTCGCGGAAGGCAATCTTGCCGCCGCGGCGGAAAGCCTCCTCGGCGACAACGCGCTGCCGGCCGTGACTGGCCGCGTCTGCCCTCAGGAAACCCAATGCGAGATCGAATGCATCCGCGGAGTGAGGGGCGCGCCCGTCGCCATCGGCCATCTCGAGCGGTTTGTCGCCGATTGGGCGCGACAGAAGGGCGCGGTGCCGGTCGCCGCAGCGCCGTCAGCCAGCGGCCGGAAAGTCGCAGTCGTGGGCGCCGGACCCGCCGGCCTCACCGCCGCCGGAGAGCTCGCCCGATCCGGCCATGACGTCACCATCTACGAGGCGCTGCATCAACCCGGCGGCGTGCTGGTGTACGGCATTCCCGAGTTCCGCCTGCCGAAAAAGATTGTCGACCAGGAGGTCGGCCGGCTGCGACAGGCCGGCGTCAAGATCGAGTGCAATGTCGTCATCGGCCGCACCTATACGCTGCCCGAGCTGCGGGAACGGTTTGACGCGGTGTTCATCGCAAATGGCGCAGGTCTTCCCGTGTTCATGCACGTGCCCGGGGAAAACCTCAAGGGCGTCTACTCCGCCAACGAGTACCTGACGCGCGTCAATCTCATGGCGGCCTACGAGTTTCCCCGGGCTGACACCCCCGTGCTGCCCGGGAAGCGGGTCGCCGTGATCGGAGGGGGCAACGTCGCCATGGACTCCGCCCGCACCGCCAAGCGCCTGGGCGCCGACCTGTCGATGATCGTCTACCGGCGTACGCGCCAGGAGATGCCCGCGCGCGCCGAGGAGGTGCACCACGCGGAACAGGAGGGCATCCGCTTCGAGCTGCTCGCGGCACCCATCGAGGTGCTCGGCAACGCACAGCACTGGGTCACCGGCCTCAAATGCGTCCGGATGCAATTGGGCGAACCCGACGCTTCCGGCCGCCGCAGCCCGACGGCCATTCCCAACTCCGAGTTCAACCTCGAGTGCGACCTCGTCGTCGTGGCGGTCGGCACGCGGGCCAATCCTCTCCTGACAGCCACCTGTCCCGACCTGAAACTCAATCGGCGGGGCAACATCGAGGTGGATGCCGACGGCATGACCAGCCTTCCGGGAGTCTTCGCAGGCGGCGACATCGTGCGGGGCGCGGCCACCGTCATCCTGGCGATGGGCGACGGCAAGCGCACCGCCCGGGCCATCGACCGCTACCTGGCGGCCATTCGGTAGCGGCGCGGAGCACGGGCTGCTGGCAGGTCGAACGGGCGGGTCATTCCAAGTCTGCTCGCCCGCGCTCGCGGGCGCGACCGCCGGCGTTTGGAGTGAGGCAATTTTGCCTTTGTCCCCGGACCCGGTTTTGGTCCAGTCTCCGGCCATGCCTCACCACGACGTCCCGCCCTTTCTCGCCGCCCTGCTGCATGCCCGCTCCCCTTCGGGCTATGAATTCGAAGCCCAAAAGGTCTTCGACCAATACGTCAGGCCGGCCGCGAACGAGTACGCCAAGGACGCGCTGGGCAACCGCCTCGCGACGCTTAATCCCGGCGGCGATCCCGTGCTGATGTTCGCCGGGCACATGGACGAGCTCGGGCTGATCGTCACCTATGTCAACAAGGACGGCTTCCTCTATTTCGACACCATCGGCGGTCACGATCGCACGGTGATTTCCGGCCGGCGGGTCATCCTGCAAACCGCCGCCGGTCCCGTCAAGGGCGTCACCGGCAAACGCGCGATCCACCTGATGGACGAGGCCGACCGCAAGAAGGTCCCGGAGATTCATGAGATCTGGATCGATATCGGCGCCCGTTCGAAACAAGAGGCGCTGGAGCGGGTGGCGATCGGGGACGTCGCCACGTACGACCATGAATTCGAGCTGATCCACGGCAGCATCGGGACCTCCCGGGCATTCGACAACAAGGCCGGGGCCTACATTGTCGGCGAATCATTGATCCGTCTGGCCCGCGCGAAAAAGAAACTTGCCGCCAAGGTCGTCGCGGTGGCGACCGCCCAGGAGGAGATCGGCGTGCGCGGCGCCACCACCTCCGCCTATGCGGTCAATCCGCACTTCGCGCTGGCGGTCGATGTCGGCCACGCGACCGACCACCCGGACTGCGACAACCGCAAGTATGGCGAGACGAAGCTGGGCGGCGGCCCCATCATCTGCCGCGGCCCCAACATCAACCCGAAGGTCTATGCGCGCCTGGTGCAGGCGGCGAAGCGGCTCAAGATCCCGTACCAGCTCGAGGCTGATCCGCGGCCGACCGGCACGGACGCCCGCGCCATCCAGACGGGACGCGGCGGGGTCGCGACGGGATTGGTGAGCGTTCCGCTGCGGTACATGCACACCCCGAGCGAGGTCGTCGATCTGGAGGATGTGGAGCGGTGTGTGCGGTTGTTCGTCGAGTTCGCCCGGTCGCTGAAACCGGGCGACCACGGGCACTGGTAGGTTTTTGCGTGGCGCAACCGCGCGGCCGGAATCGTGCAATGAATCTGTAGGGCGGGGTCGCCGGACCCCGCCATTCCTCTGAAGACGCGGCGGGGTCCGGCGACCCCGCCCTACAACGCCGCACAGGATAGTCCGCAGGGCTAGGTGTAAGAATCGTCCTGCTGGAGGCGGGAAAACCTACGCCGCGTCGGCTTTGTTCTCGCCGGACTTGAGCGCCTTCTTCAACACCGGACGGCGGAGACCCTTGACCACCGCCTCATCGATCACCACCTCCACCACGTCCTCGCGCTGCGGCAGGTCGAACATGACTTCCAGCATCAGGTTCTCCAGAATGGCGCGCAGGGCGCGCGCCCCGGTCTTGAGCTCAACGGCCTTCCGGGCGACGGCGGCCACGGCGTCGCGCGTGAAGCGCAATTGCACGCCGTCCATGGCAAAGAGCTTCGAGTACTGCTTCACCATGGCGTTCTTGGTGCGCAACAGGATCCGCACGAGATCAGCCTCCGTCAAAGGATCCAGCACCGACACGATCGGCAGGCGCCCGATGAACTCGGGGATCATGCCGTAGCGCACCAGATCCTCCGGAGCGATCATCCGCATCATCTCCTCGGGCGTGAGGTTATGATCGTCCGGGTTCACGTGGAAGCCGAGCGAACCCGAGCCGATGCGCTTCTTCACGAATTGTTCGAGCCCGACAAACGCGCCGCCGCAAATGAAGAGGATGTTCGCCGTGTTGACCTGGATGTACTCCTGATTCGGATGCTTGCGGCCGCCCTGCGGGGGCACGTTGCAGACCGTGCCCTCCAGGATCTTGAGCAGCGCCTGCTGGACGCCTTCGCCGGAGACATCGCGGGTGATGGACACATTTTCCGTCGTCCGCCGGATCTTGTCGATTTCGTCAATGTAAACGATGCCGCACTCCGCCTTCTTCACGTCATAGTTGGCCGCCTGCAGCAGGCGCAGCACGACGTTCTCCACATCCTCGCCGACGTAGCCGGCCTCGGTCAGCGTCGTCGCATCCGAGATGGCAAAAGGCACGTCGAGGATGCGCGCGAGCGTCCGCGCCAGCAGGGTCTTGCCCGAGCCGGTCGGCCCGACGAACAGGACATTGCTCTTCTCCACCTCCACCTCGGAGAACTCCGGCGCCATCGCCGCGTTTCCGCGCAGCGGCTGGCCGGCATCGAACATCAGGCGCTTGTAATGGTTGTAGACCGCGACCGAGAGCACCTTCTTGGCGTGGTCCTGGCCGATCACATAATCGTCCAGCGTCCGCTTGATCTCCACCGGCTTGAGCAGGCGGAAGGCGGGGCGGCTCTCGGTCGCCGGTGCCTTGATCTCTCGGTCGATGATCGTCTTGCAGACGTTGACGCACGAGTCGCAAATATAAACTCCCGGGCCGGCGATGATCTTCTTCACCTCCGCCTGCGACTTGCCGCAGAACGAACACAGGGTCATGCGGGAGGATTTGGCCATGCGGGAGAAAGGTTGAGGCAGGAACTGGGCGGGAACAGCAGGGTCGTTGGCCGGGTCCGGGTGGCGCTCCTCAGGCGGCCTGCACGGTGGCCGCAGCCGGCGCCTCGCGCGTGGAAACCATCACCTTGTCTACAATGCCATAGGCGAGGGCCTCTTCCGCGCTCATGTGGTAGTCGCGGTCCGAATCCTTGTCGATCTGCTCCGGGGTCTTGCCCGTGTGCCGGGCGAGGACTTCATTAAGCGTGCGGCGCCAGCGCAGGATCTCGCGCGCCGCGATCGCGATGTCGGCGGTCTGGCCTCCCGCGCCCCCGGTCGGCTGGTGGATCATGACGCGGCTGTTGGGCAGGGCGAAGCGCTTGCCCTTCGTCCCGGCGGCCAGCAGCACGGTGGCCATGCTCGCCGCCTGGCCGATGCAATACGTCGCGATGTCACACTGCAGGAAGTTCATGGCGTCGTAGATAGCCATGCCGCCCGTCACCACGCCACCGGGTGAATTGATGTAAAGCTGGATGTCCTTCTTGGCATCCTCCATCTGCAGGAACAGCAACTGGCCGATGACCACGTTCGCCACGCCATCGTCGATCGGCGAGCCAATGAAGATAATGCGGTCCTTGAGCAGCCGGGAGAAGATGTCCATGCTCCGCTCCCCGCGGCCGGTGTTTTCAATGACGAATGGGACGTAATAGCTCACGAGATTTTCTGTTCGCTCAGACCTTCGGCGCTGCCGTGGTGAGGGTAGCCTTGCTCACCAGGAAATCAAGCGCCTTGTCGAAAACGATCGCCCGCTGCAGCGAGCGGACGCGCTCGCGATCCCGCGAGAGTTCCTTGGCCAATTTCTCCGGCCGCTGGTTCGATCGCGCCGCCTCGCGCAGGATGGCGCCATCCAGGTCGCGTTCGTCGGCCACGATCTTCTCCTTCTCGGCGATCTTCGCGAGCAGCAGCTGGACTTTCACGCGGCCCACGGCGGCCCGGCGCGCATTCTCGTAAAGCTCCTTCTTGTTTTTCTCGAACTCCTGCTCCGGGACGCCGCGCCGGAGGTTGTCCTCCATGAAGCGGCGCAACACGTCCTGGGTCTCCCCGGCGAGGAGGCTCTCCGGCAGCGGAAACTCGATGCGGGCCGCCAGCGCCTCGCTCACCTGCTGGCGCTGCGCGCGGCGGTTCTCGAACTCCTTGCGCTGCCTGAGGCCCTGCCGGACCTGCTGGCGGAGCGCGTCGAGGCCCTCCACATGCTGGCTCTTGAAGAATTCCCCGTCCAGCGGCGGCAGCACGCGCTCCCGCACCTCCTGCACCGCGACGGCGTAAACCGCGGCCTTGCCCCCGAGCTCCGGCGCCGCGGGGAAGCCGGCCGGAAAGGTCACCGGCACGTCCTTCTGGTCGCCCGCCTTGAGCCCCGCGAGTTGCCGGCCCAGCCCGGGAATGAGGCCGTCCTGCTCGCTCTCGACCTCCTCCCACGTCTGCGGGGCCTTGCCATAGATCTGCTTGTCCGGCGCCAGCTCCGCCACCGGCTTGCCGTCGACCGTTCCCTCGTAGGCCAGTTTGACGTAATCGCCCTTCTGCGCCGGCCGCTCCGCCACCTTGAAATCCGCGCGCTCCTGGCGCAGGCCCTCGATCGCGGCATCGATCTCGGCCTCGGCTGGTTCGACGGGCGGCACCTGGACGGGAAGCCCGAGGTATTCCGGCAATTCAAACTGGGGTTGCACGTCGATGGTGAAGGTGATGGCCGACGACAGGCCGGGCTCGATCGTTCCCTCCTCCACCTGCACGACATTGACCACCTCGAGCTTGGTCTGGTCGATGCCGCCGCGATAGGCCTTCCCGACCACCTTGCTCTTGAGTTCGTCCCGCACCTCCTTCGCGAACCGTTTCACCACCAGGTCGGCGGGCGCGTGGCCGGGTCGGAAGCCGGGCAGCCGGGCAAACTTGGCGATCTCGCGCACGACGGCCTTGTGTTCGGTGTCGACTTCGCTCTGGTCGAGGGTCACGACGAGGCTCTTGCGGGTTTCGGAAAGGTCTTTGAGTTCGATGTTCACTGCGTCAGAAGGAAAAGGATGGCGATCAGCGGAATTGGTCACGGTACGGGACCGCCGCACCGGCGGTCAATGCTGGATTGGTTTGGCTTCCGGTTGCGCGGGCGACCTCTTTCTGATCGGATTCTCCCGGAATTCGCGCGGCAAGCATCGCCGCACCCCAATTCTGATCCAGTTGCTGCGCGAATCCGAAGCACGCATGGGACCGCGGAACGTTAATGACGGCAACTCGAACCGACCATGATGTTGAACTCGGCTGGAGGCTTTCTTTTTTGCCCCGGTATTCGCGTCCCGATTGCCAGTTGGTCATTGCGAGGAACAGCCGGGAGGCGTCGGCTCGTGGCGCTTGACAGAGGGCTCGTCCGACAACGGGTCGAATGCGGGACGCGGCCGGTGTTTTTTGGGCGTGGCCGCCGGAGCCGCGCCGCCTCAGCCCGCCCGCCCCTTGAACCACTTGACGCCCAGGGTCGCCAGGTAGCAGCCCATGGCGATGAGCACGATGGTCGCACCAGTGGCGGTGTTCGTGTAGAATGAGGCGATCAGGCCGGCCACGCCGCAGAACAGGGAAATGCCGACGGCGAACAGGACGTACTGGCGGGCATCCTGCGCGAGGTTGCGGGCCGCCGCCGCCGGCAGAACGAGCAGGGAATTGATGATCAGGATGCCGACCCACCCGAGGTTCATCGTGACGACCAGGGCGATGGTCGCGCAAAAGAACAGCTGCGGCCACCACGCGCTGCGGCCCCGGCTGCGGGCGAGCGACTCGTTCAGACCGATCAGCAGGATCCGGTTGTAGCCGAGCAGGAGACCCCCGCCGACCAGGACACTGGTGACCAGGAGTTGGCCGACCTCCCGGGGCGTGATGCTCAGGAGGTCGCCAATCAGGTAGGCGCTGAACCGATTGAAACCGCCGCCGTGCGAGAGCAGCGCCACGCCGAGCGCGAGACTGAAACACATGCTGAGGGAGATCACAGTGTCCATCGGGGACCGCGTGAACCGTTGCAACGCCAGGATCCCCACGCCGAGCAACAGGGCAAAGCCGATCAGCGCCCAGAATGGATCGGCCAGCCCGAGGATAACGCCCAGCCCCAGTCCGGTCAGCGAGGCATGCCCGATGGCATCGGAAAAAAACGCCATCCGGTTGTTGACCACCAGCGTCCCGATCAGGGCGAACAGCGGCGCGACGATGACCACCGCCAGCAGGGCGTTGCGCATGAACTCGAACTGCGCCCATTCGAAGGGCAGCCGGGAGATGACCGTGTGCAGCAGGTTCATGGGCGGCCGGCCTCCGGCGGAACGAGATCGAGGCCGAAGGTCCGCCGCAATTCGCGATGGGCGACGACTTCGGCGGGGCGGCCGAGACACACGATGCGGCGATTCAGGAACACGATGCGGTCGGACACCTCCGTGACGCCGGCCAGATCGTGGGACACCATCAGGATCGACAGGTCAAAGCGCCGCCGCAAATCCGAGACCGTGCGGTAGAACAGCTCCCGGCCCGCGGCGTCGATGCCGGAGACCGGCTCGTCCAGGAGCAGCAGATTCGGCACGGGCGTCAGCGACAGCGCGAGCAGGACCCGCTGCAATTCACCGCCCGAAAGCTGCCCGAGGCGGCGGTCGATCAGATGTTCCGCCTCGACCGACCGCAGGGATTCGAGCGCCGCCCGGCGGGTGCGCCGCGAATACCACAGGGCCACCGGCCAGCGGGAGACCGCCGTCGCAAACAGATCGTGGACATTGACCGGGGAGTTGCGGTCAAAATCGAGCTGCTGCGGCATGTACCCGATCACCGGCGCGTCCTCCCGGCCATGGCCCGCCACCGGAAGAAAATGGATGGTCCCTCCGTGGGGCACCTCACCCAGGATCGCCTTGAGCAGCATCGATTTTCCGGCGCCGTTGGGTCCGACCAGGGTGGTGAGCTCACCGCAATGCAGGTGCAGCGTGATGTCCTCCAAGACCGGCTGACGGTTCAGGGTCACGTCCAGATTCTCGATCCGGGTGCAACACTCGCCACAACGGTGGGGAGCCAGGCCGGCGTGCTGGTGGGAGAGGTTTTCCATGCCAAGGGCGCCCGCAAAGGTTCAGTCCGCCAGAGCCTGGACGAGCACCGTCAGGTTCCGCTCCATCGTCTCGCAATACGAGCGCCGGGCTTTGGCCGGATCGAGATCGCCGGTCACCGCCGGATCGAGCAGCGCCACCGCAACACCGGTCTCCCGCCGGATGATTCCGGCGCTCTTGGCCGGGTATTGCGGCTCAGCGAAGACCGCACGGACTCCGCTCGATCTCACCAGATTGATGGTCCGCGCCAGCTCCCGGGCGCCCGGTTCGGACCCGGGTTCGCGTTCGATGACGCCAACGATGTCCAACCCGAACTCGCGGGCGAAATACGGAAAAGCTTCGTGAAACGTGATGATCCGGCGATGCTTCAGGCCGTCGAGCGCGGCATGCATCCGCCCGCGCAGGCGATCGAGGACCGCCACGTATTCCGCCGCGTTCTCCTGGTAAACACCGGCGCGATCGGGATCGACGGCGGACAGACCGCGGGCGATGGCGCGGGTCTCGGCGATGGCCGCGCTGATGCTCACCCAGAGATGAGGGTTGCCGCCATCGGCGAGCGTGATTCCGGCGCCCGCCTCGATCACCTGGAGCCCCGGCGCCTGCCGGACCGCCTTGTCGAGGAACGTTTCCATCCCCGCACCGTTGGCGACAAACACATCCGCCCGGGTCAGCGCCACCAGATCGCCGGGCGTGAGCTGGTAGTCATGAAGACAGCCCGTGAACGGTTTCGTGAGACACTCCACGGAAACGCCCGGGGCATCGCCCGCCACGTTCAGCGTCATGACATACATCGGGTAGAATGACGCGAGGATCCTCAACGGCCTCGCGCCAGCCGGCGCCAGGGGGGCCATCCCCAGGAACGCCAGCAGCAGTGCGGCCGACCTGATCTGGGCTTCGTTTCGCATCGGGTGGCGGCGCATCACGCGTTTCCCCGGCAATCCGCGCACCGGCCGTACAGCACGATCTCGTGCCCTGCCACCGCGAAGCCCCGGGGAGCCAGCCCACGGACGCCGCGAACGCAACCCGCCAGATTATACAAGCGCCGGCAGTCCTGGCAAAAAAAGAAATGGTGGTGCTGCCGCGCCGTGGACTCGTAGTGCGGAGAGGTCCCCGGAACCTCCACGAGCCGGACCCGCCCTTCCCCGACCAGCCGCTTGAGCGCCCGATAGACGGTGGCGATCCCCAGCGCGGGAATCGTCTTTTTCCCGGCCTGGCAGATTTCGGCGGGAGTGAGCGGGCGATCGGCGTGCAGGATCACGCCGGTCAGGGCGCGCTTCTGCTGGGTGGTGTACGGCACGACTCGACGATCGCCCCGAAGATTATGATAAGCAAGTATCAATTCTCCGCATCCGCTTTCTTGCTCGCGACGGGCGCTCATCCCTGCCAGCCTTTTTGCTTTTGCCGTGTCGCACTGCTCATGAAACTGCTCGGCCCGCTGGTCCTGACCGGATTGATCCTCGCCGGCTGCTCCACGCTTGACACCCGTGTTGCCCCCGACGCCGGCGTCAGCCGGCTCAAGCACATTTACGTCCAGCAAAGCCTCAATGACAACCACGGGCTCGATGCGCTGATCGTCAAGGAACTGCAAGCCCGCGGGCTCCAGGCCGAGAGCGGGCCCCTCACGCTCATGCCCAGGGACGTCAAGGTTTACCTGATCTACGACGATCACTGGGATTGGGATTTCAAAGACTACCTCATCTCGCTCGGCGTGACCCTGCGCGACGCCACGACGGACCGCTTCCTCGCCAGCGCCCGCTACTTTCGGCCGACCGCCTTCATGAAGACGCCGGACTTCATGGTGCACACCGTCGTGGACGGGCTCTTTAATCCGCCTCCCCAGTCGAGCCGGCCCGCCGCGCCCGCGCCCGATGCCCGGGACACGAGAAAGACTCGGGATCAAAACGAGGATTGACGGCCGTTGGCCAGGCATTCTCGGGACGAGTCATTTTTTGGAGGAAACGCCGGCCAGCGTCAGCCGGATCCATGCGGTTGGAATTGTGGGGCGGAGTCGCTTGATTCGCCATTCCTCCGGAGGCGAGGCGGGCTCAGGCGCCTCCGCCCCGCGTTTATCCCGTTTCAGGAATCGCGCGCGAAACGACGGTCACTTCCAAGGTTCCGGATAAGCAAATCGCGGCCAGTGTCTGACGGGCGCCGGCGACCGCCGGGGCCGAATCGCGCCGGATGACTTCATGCACTACGCCGTTGCCTTGGAGCCGGGGCGCGCTTTCCTCGGATTTTTTCGCCCATGAAACCCGGTCTGCTCCGCACGGTCGCGCTTGTCTCGAGCATGGTCCTGGGCGCACTCGCGCCCCAGGCGCACACGGGCGCGTGGGCCGTGAGATGGCTGGTCGTCGTCATGCTGTTCCTGGTTTTTCTGCAGACGCGGCTGTCGCGCGGGTCGTTGCGCGCCAGCCACGCCGCATTGGTCGGAACAAACGTGGCGATGGGTTTCGCCGCCGGCGGACTCGGCTGGCTGGCGGGCGGCCGGGAGGTGGCGCTGGCGGCATTCTTCGCCGGCATCACGCCCACCGCCACGGCGGCGCCGGTGGTGGTCAGTTTTCTGCGGGGACGCGTCGACTACGTGATTGCGGCATTTTTGGTTACGAATGTTTTGATTGCGGCTTTATTGCCTGGGTTGCTGCCGTTGGTCCTGGGCCGGACAACGCCGGGCGTGTTTCTCCAGGTGGTCGGAAGCGTGGGGCTGGTGGTCTTCGCTCCCATGGGGGCGGCGTGGCTGCTGCGCGCGATTCATCCATCAGCAGCAAACTGGCCGCCGCATCTTCGCAATCTTTCATTCGGCCTGTGGGTGCTGGCGTTGTTTCTTATCACCGCCAACGCCGCGCATTTCTTGCATTCCCACCCGGAACTGCCCGCCGCGGTGCTCGTCAAGATCGCGGCAACCACCGCCGTCGTGTGTGCCGCGAATTTCGCGCTTGGATGGGCAATCGGTGGCCGCCAATTCCATCGTGAGGCGAGCCAGTCCCTCGGGCAGAAGAACACTACATTAACAATTTATTTAGCCATGACTTATACCAACCCTCTGGTCGCGCTCGGCCCCACGTGCTACGTCGTCTGGCACAATCTCTGGAATTCCTGGCAGCTTCACCGGAGCGCCGTCACGCGTCGCTCCGGGCATTCCGCCGAGTGAAACGGCGCCCGGTGACGAGTCCGGTTTTGCCGTGCGCAAAGAATCGGGGGGCGCATCGCATCGGGGAAGGCGTCGCATTTTTGGCCTTGATTCCGGCCCTCAGGTCCGCCTGCTGTTTTTTCTCGCCCTCTGCGCTTTTAACTGCAGAGTATAATGCAATTGCAGAAATCAAATGGAGGCTTGCGATTGCCTGGCTTGCGAAGGCAATCCAGCTTCCGGTCTGACCGCTTCCAGCCGCGCTCGCCCGTGACCTCTCCATCCACTCCCCCTCCCCCAAAGGCTGTCCCGAAGGTCGTCGTCATCGATGATGAGGCGGCGATGCTCGACATCATCTCGACCGCGCTGCGGGCACGGGATTACGAAGTCGTGACCTTTACCGAACCGGTAAAGGCGCTGCAATGGCTGACGAGCATCAATTGGAAGGTGGATCTTGTGATTACGGATGTTATGATGCCGGGAAAGGATGGCCTGGCGCTCGCGCGGAACCTCCGGGCCAAGGCCGGGCCGATCGCCATCCTGCTCATCAGCGCACGCCTGTCAGACGAGGGGCTGTGGGGTGAGGACCAGCAGGATCTGGCCTTTCTCGCCAAGCCCTTTACCACCGTGGAACTGGTCGAGGCTGCGGAGAAAACGATCGCCCGCTTTCCCCGTCAGTCGCTAGAACAATAAAAGGCTGCCCTATGGCCCTGGACCTGCAGCTTCTGTTTACCGCCGAGCGGCTTCAACTAAATCCTCATATATCGAAAGGAGCGGACTCGAACGGAAGGTTCACCCTCAAGACTCTGGATACCGGTGCTTATCTGACCATTGACCGGCTGCAATTGGGTGCGTTGCTGGCATTCAGCAAGCCGATCACGGTGCCGGAAGCGCTGCGGGTCTTGATCATCGAGCGGAAATGCCCCGCTTTGCGCGACTTTTATGAGCTGGTGCTGAAGGCCCAGCGCGCCGGCGTGCTGCAGTCCGGGCCGAGCCCGGTCTCCCAGCTGGTTCCGATGATGTGGAAATTTGGCCTGCCGGCCAAGGTGGCACGCTGGCTGGGAATCGGATCGATTCTCCTCGGCATTCTCGCGCTCGGCATTCGCCCGCCTGAGCATCCCGGCGGAAATGTCTCCCAGATCGTGACGGCGATGCTCATTGGCTATCTCGCCTGCGCCCTTGCGGTCAGCCTGGGGAATGTTCTCGGCGTCTCGGCATTGCACGCCGCGGGTGGGGACGGCTTTCACCCGCGCATCGGTCTGCCCTGGCTGTTTCCGCATTTCAGCATCAGTTTGCGAGACTCCCTTTTGGCTGAAAGTTCCGCGCAGGTGGGGATTCACCTGATCGCTCTGGCGCCGATCAGCCTGCTCGTGGCGCTCCTGTGCTTGTTCCGACCCCAGTCGGCTTTGCTGCCGGCGGTCATCTTTGCCATCATGATCCGCCCGAGTTTTGGTGGCGCCATCAGCCAGGCCATTTACGCGGGTTTCCGCCGACCAGTGCTGGATACCACCCGGAACCTGATCTTCCCTGCCAACAGGAGATGGGGCGGCTTGCAGCATTCGGCCCGGATGCATTTTGATCCCCCGGTGGTTGCCGCGCGGCTGATCTGGGCGATTTCGTGGATTGCCGGCGTGACCTTGTTTGTCATCCGCAGCGCCGGGCTTTCCCCTTCCGGGCTCCTGCTGAACCGGCATTTCTGGGTGAATTTTGCCCTGGTCCTCACGGCGGCGGTCGTCATCCCGGTCGGCGTAATCGCCGTTGCTTCGCTGATCGAAAGCGCCCGGCGGCCGCTCAAGGCGGCAAGGCGATATTGGCGAAACCGGCAGCAGCGCAGGCTGGCATTCGACCAGCCCGTCACCATGAAGACGATTTCGAGCATTCTCGTGGTGTCACCCCTATGCCAGCGCATGCAGATCGACCGCCGTCGCGCGCTTGAGGATAAACTGACCGTGGTGACTTTCCGGCAGGGCACGTTGTTGTCAGACTTCAACCAGCCGGCCCCTGACATTCATCTTATCGTGAGTGGCGCGGTTGACGTGTACCGGCGCACCGCGAAAGGGCGTCCCCAAATAGCCTGGCAGGCAATTGAAGGCGATCTTATTGGCGCCGAAGAACTGGTCGAACCCCATCCGCTCGGATGGAAGCTCGTGGCGCGTAGTCCGTTGATCGCCTTGCGGATGCCACGCGAAATCTTTCACAAGGAAATCCTGGACCGGCTCGGCGCCGCCACCGTTCTGGCGCTCACGCACCACGTGCCGTTCCTGCGCCAGAACCAGCTTTGCCGGCACTGGCATCCCCAAGCCATCAACCGCTTCGCGACGATCACCCGGGTGGCGACTTTTCCCAGCGGAGGCGCCGTGCTGTCGGAAGACCATGATAGCCAGGGGCTGTTCTTTATCTACGAAGGGGAAGCCTTTGTTGAACGGCGCAAGCGGCGCATAGCACACCTGGACGTGGGAGGATTCATCGGTGAGATCGGTTTGCTGCAAAACAGTGCTGCGACTTCCACCGTTGTCGCCGAAGGCCCCCTTTCGTGCCTGACCATCGACAAGAGCTACTTCTTCCGCTTCCTGACACAGAATTACGAGGTGGCGTTGGAAGTTGAACGATTGAGTTCGCAACGGTTGGGACGGCCAGTCTTTCCCCTCCACGCCGATTCGTTCGACGTGCTCTGAGGGCGATCCAATTCGCCGGACTCCGCCAAACGCCATGCCCGACGTGGCATTGAGTTTGGCGACAATTTCCAGCGATTGCCCCGCCACCTTGGCTACCGCCTTTGAATGCGCTCTTTCGGCCGGAGTTAATCGAGTGCCACGGAAGTGCCGTCACGGTCCAGCCAACGCTCAATGATGATCGACCCCGATGGGCCAGCTAAGCTATTGATAATTCTCCAAGCCGATCAAATATATCAGGCCTTGAATTGCCTCCATTTTTCAGTGTTTTTGCCAATTTTAGGCCTGTTTTTTGCGATTTTTGGCCATTTTTGGTCAAAGTAAGCGAAATTGACGATGCGAAGAAGATCTCCTTCAAATTCGGTGATTGCCAATTAACCCGGATTAATTTTGAACGCCAAGCCTGCCCAGTCCAACTAACCATCGTTAGCCTAACTGAACCAAGGCCCCAAATTTGGACCTCAAGCAAATCAAGCAGATCATCGACCTAATGAAGCGCTCGGAACTCACCGAATTTGCGGTGGAGGAAGAGGGCTTTAAGCTGAAGATTCGCCGGGGCGTGAATGGCAGCCCGGTGGCCACTTTGAGTGGAGGATCGACTCCGCCAGGGCTTGATCTTGTCGGCAATCCTCCTCCGTCCGGCTCAAACCCGCCAATCCCAACGGCAACTGACAAGGAAGATCCGGATATCGCATTTATCAAGGCACCCATGGTCGGCACGTTCTACCGGTCGCAATCGCCGGAAAGTCCGCCTTTCGTCGAAGTGAATGCCAAGGTCGAAGAGAACTCCGTTATCTGCATCATTGAGGCCATGAAGATCATGAATGAGATCCAGGCCGAAGTTAAGGGCACGGTATTGGAGGTTCTTGTGGAAAACGGCCAGCCCGTCGAATACGGCCAACGCTTGTTCAAGATCAAACAGGCTTGATCGAGGCAGCTGGCCTCGCGCGATCCCCTGCTTGCAAGCTGATTTCCCTTCCGGCACGACAGCTGAGTAATGGTGGCTTTTTGTCAATGATCCAAAAGATCCTTATCGCCAATCGCGGCGAAATCGCCCTGCGTATCATCCGGGCATGCCGCGAATTAGGCATCAAGACGTTGGCAGTGTATTCGGAGGCCGACGTGCAATCGCTTCACGTTCAACTTGCCGACGAGGCCATTTGCATTGGTGGGCCCAAGAGCGCCGATAGCTATATGAGGGCGGATCGCATCATTAGTGCGGCAGAGATCGCGGACGTCGATGCGATCCATCCTGGATACGGTTTCCTTTCCGAGAACAGCAAGTTCGCCGAGCAATGCGAATCCTGCAATATCCGATTTATTGGACCTAAGTCACAGACGATAAGAATCATGGGAGACAAGGCCGTCGCCCGGCAGACAGTGGCAAAGGCTGGAGTGCCGACGGTCCCCGGGTCAGATGGACCGGTCGATTCGGAATCCGAAGCCACGAAGGTCGCCCGTAAGATCGGCTATCCTATTATCATCAAAGCTGTTGCAGGTGGAGGCGGACGTGGAATGAGGATTGCGCATAACGATGTATCCTTTGCTAAGGAATACCACATCGCCCGCGCCGAGGCCGAAAAAACGTTCAACAACGCCTCCGTCTATATTGAGAAATACATCCAGAATCCGCGACATATCGAATTCCAGATTCTGGCCGACGGGCACGGCAATGTGGTGCACCTTGGCGAGCGAGACTGCTCCGTTCAGCGCCGACATCAGAAGTTAATTGAGGAGTCTCCTTCGCCGTTCTTGACGTCCGATCTTCGGAAAAAGATGGGCAAAGCGGCAGTTCGCGCTGCAGCGGCAGCCGAATACGAGAACGCCGGCACCATCGAGTTCATCGTCGATTCGAAAGGCGAATTCTATTTCATTGAGATGAACACTCGGATTCAGGTTGAACACCCCGTTACCGAAGAGATTACGGGACTTGACCTGATCAAAGAACAAATCCGGATTGCCTCGGGGGAGAAGCTCAACTTCGCCCAAAAGGACGTCGAATTCCGCGGCCATGCCATCGAATGTCGGATCAACGCGGAGGACCCTGCTCGCGGTTTTGCCCCCTCGCCGGGAACTATTGGGCTTTACTACGCACCCGGCGGCCACGGTGTCCGGGTCGATTCTCACGTTTATAGCGGTTATACAATCCCGCCGTACTACGATTCGTTGATCGGGAAACTGATTGCGTACGGCGACAATCGCAAAATGGCCCTCGAACGGATGTACCGGGCGTTGAGTGAGTATCTCATCCGCGGAATCGAGACGACCATCCCGCTGCACAAGGCAATCCTGAGCGACCCGGTTTTCATCGCCGGCAAGGCAACCACTGGCTACCTTGAGGAATTCCTCAGCCGCACGCCGCCGGATCTCTTCTGACCCGAGTCGGGGCGCCAGATCCAGGCAGAGCATTTTCCGCTCACCAGCCTCGAATCAGCAACAAATCCGCCCACTCCCCGAGGCGGCGCGAGGCAGTTTTCCAGCCCGAGGCAGCGCCGGTGTTCTCGCGATGAATTGACGAGCGTGACCTGTTGGCGCTTCTCCGCATCGATTGGACCGGCCCCGGCCGAATTATGATGCTTTCCGTCACCGCCAGGAAATCCGCGCGAAGATCTTTGAGCTCGGAGGCGAGAATCCCGCTCAGCGCCAGCCACCCGCCGGGAGCAACCGCCCCAACGAGTTCCCTCGCGCCCCGTCGGAGAACGTCCGTGTGGACATTGGCCAGTACCAGACCGGCTTGGCGCCCCTTGAGTCCCGTCGAAAGATCTCCCTCGAAGAACCCCACCCGGGATGCCACTTGGTTGAGCACGGCGTTCTCCCGGCTCACCCGGACTGCGATGGGGTCATTATCAAAACCGACGACCGGTCCGAGGCCGAACCGGGCCGCCGAGATCCCCAGAATGCCCGAACCACAGCCTGCGTCGATCACACCAGGACAATGAGGGCCGGTTCTTATGATTCTGTGGCCATGCCGACGCCGCGGCCTCAAGGTTTGGGGTTTGCAGGTGTCGACGTATTCCACAAGCCGCTCGCAACATAACCGCGTCGATTCGTGGTTCCCTGTTCCGAACGCCATTCCCGGATCAAGCCAGACCATCTCGTCACCCGGCGCGACCCGGTGGGTTCCCTGTTCCCATTTGGGCACCCAGTGCCTT
>CAVRNM010000028.1:0-17767 GCA_963722225.1 uncultured Verrucomicrobiae bacterium | reverse complement strand
CCCCCCCCCCCCCCCCCCCCCCCCAGCTCCACCGACGCTGAGCCACCAACGACTTGACCGACGACGACGACGATCAACGCCACGCCTCAACGCCGACGACTACGCCTCAACGAACGCCTCACCAACAAAAAAAAAAAAAAACCACAGTCGTCCACCAGTCCACCAACTACTCACGAAACGCGCCATGCGGCGCCACGCCACACGATGCGACGCGACGCCACGCCGACCAACGACGCCACGACGACGACGATGAACGTACCCGGCCACGCCAACGACGACGCAACGCCGACCCGCCGCCACCAACGCCACGAACTACGACGAAACCGCCAACGCCAACGCCAAACTGCCACGCTGACGAACGCCAACGCACCGACGCCGCGCGCGACGCCGCCGCCGACCCACGCCGACGCTGAACGCCATGCGGCGATGTGACGCCGACCAACGCCGAGGCCGACCAACGCCAACCAGCTCAACGACGAACGCCGACGAACTGGCCAACGACGAACGCACCCCGACGCCTCGACGAACGGCAACGCTCAACCACGACGAACGCACCACGACGACGAATGCTCGACGAACGCCGAGCTCAACGACGATGAACGACGACCAACTAACGCCAACGCAACCAACGCTGAACGCCAGCGACCAACGCCAACAGAACGCAACGACGCCAACGACGCCAGCCACCAACGCTGACGATGATGCGCGCCATGCTCGACGCCACGCGACCAACGACGATACCAGCGACCAGCGACCAGCGACCAACGCCAGCTCAACGACGCACCAACGCCATGCGCCCAGCAGGCGACGCCATGAACGCAACGCCACCAACGCCTCAACGCCAACGACGAGCCACCACGACTACGCCGACGAACGCAACGCCGAACGCTCGACGATGCGGCCGACGACGCTCGAACGCCGACGACGACGATGATCCGCCCACTCTACGACTCCACCAACGACGACCAACTACGAACGCACCAACGCCAACGACGATCCACCAATCATCTCATCATTATTATTGATGGTTAATCATCATCGTCATCATCATTAATTCCACTTTGTTCCACTCGATCGATCAATACCGATCAATCGATCAGAAGGGTTTCCATTCAATTCAGAGGTTTTTGACGGCGCTGATTGTTACGCAGCCTAAACGGCGCGGTCAACGCCGCGCGTCAGGAATTATTGCGGTCAGGATGCTCGCTGCGCGGCCAGCGCCGCTCGGGCAGCGCACCTGCCAGGACTCGGCGCCAAGGCGCTCCCGCCGTGGATTGGCGCGGGAAACGCAACGGTGACGTTGCGTCTCCCTGAAGAATCCGCGCCCGGCGTGCCTGCCGGTGACTCACCCGCATCATCCTCGCGCCGCCCGCCAGACCGCAAGACACCGCGCAATCAATGCCGGCAACTCGGCCAGCCGGATCATGTTCGGGCCGTCGGAAATCGCCATTTCAGGCTGGGGATGGGTCTCCAGGAAAAGTCCGTCGGCGCCCGCGGCGAGCGCGGCGCGCGCCAGCGGCGGAATGAATTCCCGCTCGCCTCCGCTCTTGCCGCCCGCCGCTCCCGGCAATTGCACGCTGTGCGAGGCATCAAAGATCGCCGGATGCCCATTCGCCTTCATCAGGGCGAAACTGCGCATGTCGACGACCAGGTTCTGGTAACCAAACGTGGTCCCGCGCTCGGTCTGCCAGATCTCCGCCGCGCCACCCTGCTGCAGCTTGGCGATCACAAACGGCATTTCCTGCGGTGATAAGAACTGCCCCTTCTTGACATTGACCACCCGGCCGGTGCCGGCGGCGGCCAGCAACAGGTCCGTTTGCCGGCACAAGAACGCCGGGATCTGCACCACATCGCAAACCGCCGCCACGGCCGGCACCTGGCCGGTCTCATGCACATCCGTCAGCACCGGAAAACCGTAATCACGCCGGACCATGGCCAGCAGTTCCAGGCCCGCCTCCAGGCCCGTGCCGCGGGTACCGGCGATCGACGTGCGGTTGGCCTTGTCGTAAGAGCCCTTGAACACAATGGTCAGATCCGCGTGAGCCCGGGCGATCTCCGCCAGGATCTCGGCCACCGCCCGGCACACCCGCTCGTTTTCCAATGAGCACGGACCGGTGATCAAGAGGAGTCTGGCAGGGTCGAAAATCATGGCGGCGTCAACTCAGGCTTTGCCGGCTTTCTTTCCGGTTCTCGGCTTCCGCTTCCCCGAACCAGACCTCCCCGTTCCGGCATCGGCCGTCCGGCCGCGGCGATATTTCAACGCGGCGCCCACAAACGCCGCGAACAGCGGATGCGCCAAACTGGGCTTGGATTGGAATTCCGGGTGAAACTGGACCGCGACAAACCAGGGATGGTTCTTGAGTTCAATGATCTCGACCAGGTTTCGGCGCGGATTGCGTCCGCTCACCGTCAAGCCGGCTTGCTGCAGGCGGCCGACGTAGTCGTTGTTGACCTCGTAGCGATGCCGGTGGCGCTCGCGGACGCTGTCGGTCTTGTAGGCGCGGGCCGCGCGCGTCCCGGGGACGAGCCGGCATTCATAGGAGCCGAGCCGCATGGTGGCGCCCTTGTCGATGATCTTTTTCTGCTCCTCCATGATATTGATCACCGGATGCGGCGTGGCCTGGTCAAACTCGGTGCTGTTGGCCCCGGAAAGATGGAGCACGTCCCGCGCAAACTCGATCACCGCCACCTGCAGGCCGAGACAGAGTCCATAGTAGGGCACCCCGTGCTCCCGGGCATAACGCGCCGCTGCGATCTTCCCCTCGATGCCGCGCTCCCCAAAGCCGCCCGGAACCAGAATCCCGTCCAGGTTTTGCAGGGCGGCGGTCCCACCCTTCGTTTCGAGCGCCTCGGCGTCGATGCGCACGATGTTCACCTTGGCATTGTTCGCGATCGCCCCGTGGGTGATTGATTCGTACACGGACTTGTAGGCGTCCTGCAGCTCGATGTACTTGCCCACGACCCCGATGGAAATCTCATGGCGGGGTGATTTGATGCGGCGCAGAATCTCCGCCCAGATGTTCTTCGGATTCGGTGGCGCCTTGAGGTTGAGCATCTCCACCACGAGGTCGTCCATCCCCTCTTTTTGCAGCATGAGCGGCAGTTCGTAGATGGACGATTCAACGTTGCGCTCCTCGATGACGGCCCGGACCGGGACATTGCAGAAGAGACTGAGTTTCTCCCGCAACTCGGCCATGAGCGGATGGTCGCAGCGGCAGACCAGGATGTGCGGCTGGATGCCGATCTCGCGCAGCTTGGCCACGCTCTGCTGGGTGGGCTTGGTCTTCAATTCACCCGCGGCGCTCAGGTACGGCACCAGCGTCACGTGGATGAACAGGACCTCGCGCGGTCCGACCTCGAGCGCGAACTGGCGCATCGCCTCGAGGAACGGCAGGCCCTCGATGTCGCCCGTCGTGCCGCCGATCTCCGTGATCAGCACGTCCACGCCGTCGCCGGACTGGTTGATCCGGGCCTTGATCTCGTTGGTGACGTGCGGAATGACCTGCACTGTCTTGCCCAGATAGTCGCCGCGGCGCTCCTTTTGAATGACCGACTCGTAAATCTGGCCGGAGGTGAGGTTGTTGAGGCGCGACAGCCGGCCGGAGGTGAATCGCTCGTAATGCCCGAGGTCGAGATCGGTCTCCGCCCCGTCGTCCAGCACGTAAACCTCCCCGTGCTGGAAGGGGCTCATCGTCCCAGGATCCACATTAAGATAGGGATCGAACTTCTGGATGCGCACGCGCAAACCACGCATTTCAAGAAGCGCGCCCAAGGCTGCGGCCGTGAGGCCTTTGCCCAATGATGATACGACTCCACCCGTGACAAAAATATACTTCACGGGATTCCATGAAAGGCGCCCGGCAGAGGCGATGCAAGCCAAAGCTCGCCGGAGAAGGACGATCAGGTCCCACTTCCGACCGCAGGCGTCTGCCTTATCCGAACAGCCAAAACAGTCCGCCCAATACGATCACAACGACCAGGGCCCCGAACATCAGGAGCAGCGTCCACTTCAGCACCTTCGCCAGCACCCACACTGCCACCACCGCGACCAGACCGAAGCCGAGCAATACGACCCAACGAGGATAACCCAATGCCGTCACCGAATTGATCAGGTGGTTGATGTAATCCATGCCATCACTATAACCGCCCACCGCGTCGCGTCACCAAAAAGTTTGCGCTGCGGGTCAGGGTTTTGATTGCGGCGTCCGCCCGACCAGGGAAAATGCCCCCAGACTGATCTGCGGTTTCCAACCCTTTTTCCTTCCTCGCATGTCTGCAGCTTCCACCTCGCTAGACCTGATCGGCGTCGGCTCGCCGATCATGGATTTGCTCGCGCCCGTGCCCGAGGCTTTTCTCGACCACGTCGCCGGCGCCAAGGGCGGCATGGTCCTGGTCGATCAGGCCGAGATGCAGCGCATCGTCTCATTGCTGGAAAGCGCACCGGCGTGCACCACCGGCGGCTCGGCAGCCAACACCACGCTCAATGCCACGCGCCTCGGCCTGCGCACGACCTTTCTCGGCAAGCTCGGCAACGACGAGCTCGCCCAGATCTACCGCCGCCGGTTCGAAGCCGCCGGAGTCGACGCCGGCCGGTTCAAGACCGCCCCCCTTCCCAATGCGCGCTGTCTCGCCCTCGTCACGCCCGACGCCCAGCGCACCATGCGCACCTGCCTTGCGGCCGCGATGACGCTCGCCCCAGCGGATTTTTCTCCGGCTGATTTCCGTGGCTGCCGGCATGCCCACGTCGAAGGCTATCTCGCCTTCAACCAGGCGCTGGCCGACGCGGTGCTCGATTCCGCCCGCGCCGCGGGCTGCACGGTCAGCCTCGATCTCGCCTCGTTCGAAGTCGTCAACGCCGCCCGCGGCTGGCTGTTGGACCAGTTTCGTCGGGGAATTGATATCGCGTTGGCGAACGAAGATGAGATCCGCGCCCTGTTTCAGGACAACACTTCCGATTATCGTGGCCTCGCCCGCCGGCTCGCCGGCCTCGGCGTCCTCGCCGCAGTGAAGGTCGGCCGGGACGGGGCCTGGCTGGCGCAAGGCGACGCTGTGCATCGCGTTCCACCGGTCGCGGTTTCCGACCTGGTCGACACCAACGGCGCCGGGGACGCCTGGGCCGCCGGGTTCCTTTACGGGCATCTCCGGGGCTGGCCGCTGCCCGCCTGCGGTGCGCTCGCCTCGCTCATGGGCGCGGAAACCGTCCGCCATCTCGGGCCGATCATCCCCGACTCCGCCTGGGCGGGCGTCCATGCCCGGGCGATGGCCCTCGCGCCCGCGTCCTGAGAGAAACGGCGCGGCACTCCTGCGCCCGCCCCATTACGGCCCAGACGGCGCAAGATTGAATTGCCGGTGCGGCCAAATGATCATCTGGGACCTCCTGACTATGTGGAAATCAGGAAAGCTGGTCCATCCAGCGGCGGTTGTTCGCTCTGCCGTCTGCGGCCTCGTTGCCTAGATTCCTGAGTTCCACATTGGCATCCTGCCCCGCCGATTCGCGTGCCGGGCGAGGGAATCTGATTCCCGCGACCACAAGATTTCTCAACCGTCGCTAAAGCCACCGGCGCACGCGCTGGCAATAGGCGCGGTAATCCTCGCCGAATTTCAGTTCCAGGTACTGCTCCTCCCGGGCGATCACCCCGTAGCGCATCACCAAAGTCCAGGGCGCGATCATCGCCAAAACCGCGAGGCTGTTCAACGCGAAGGCGAGACCGGCCAGGACAAGACCAAGCGAGAGATAGAGCGGATTCCGTGTCAGGCGAAACGGGCCCGAGGTAACCAATGCCGTGGTCGCGCGATGCGGCAGAACCGGAGTCTGCGCCCGCCAGAACCGTCCGGCCGCCGCTCCGGCCAAGATCACGGCAACGAAAAAGCAAGCCATCGCGGGAATCCCGGAGTGGCCCCACGGCCAGAGAATCATGGGCCAAACGAATCGCAGCCCCACCCCAGCCAATGCGGCAGCCCCCGCGATCAGCGGTGGCGGCGCAATCACCCGGGCATGATCGGGAGCGATCGTCACGGGTTGACCCTATGGGCCGCGGGTCCGGCCACAATCCCGGAGAATTGTCATTGACAAAGTACTCTGTATTGAAGAGTACTCTACTTATGCAACTCTCCCCTGAAGATGCCGCCCGGGCACTCGCCGCCATCCGAACTTCCCGCGATGCCATGCGCTCTGTCATCCGCGCCCACCGCGGCCACTATCACCTCTGGTTGTGGGGGCTCATCTGGATCGCCATGGCAATGCTGGCAGAGTACCGCGGTCTTGCCGGAATCCGCCTCTACCCCTGGTTGAGCCTGGCGGGCCTCGCTGGATCATTCGTTCTCGGTTTCCTTCAGGGCCGCCAGATCCGCATGCCGGTGGACAAGCGCTTTCTCGCCGTGCTCGCTGCCGTGGTCCTTTTCGCCGCGACGTGGCCACTGGTGCTTCGGGCACCGGCCGACAGCCAAACCATTTTCGCCTACATCGGCCTCGTCGTAATGCTCTGCTACGTCATCGCCGGCATCTGGTTCGATTCCTACCTGCTCTGGCTGGGTCTGGTCATGAGTGCCCTGATTCTGGTCGGTCTGTTCTACTTCTCCGGTATCTTCTGGTGGTGGATCGCCGTCTTTGGCGGCGGCCCGCTGATCGCGACCGGCTTCTACGTCCGCGATTTTTGGCGGTGATCCGCCGACTCCCCGTCATGCCGGAACTCGACCCAGTCATCCACCAACCGGTGCGCCTGCAGATCATGGCCGCGCTCAGCCGCCTCAGCCCTCGCGAGCAGGTGGATTTCACCTTCCTCAAGACCCGGCTCACGCTGACCGATGGCAACCTCGGCGCGCATCTGGCCACGCTTGAGCAGGCCGGCTACATCGCTGTGGAGAAGACCTTTGTCGCCCGCAAGCCAAAGACTTTTGTCGCCCTGACCGCCACGGGCCGCCGCGCGTTCGAAGGACATGTCGTCGCCCTCACGTCGATTCTGCATCCGAAAGGTCATTCGTAAGCACCGCCCATCCCTGCATCCACCCCACAACCCCGGCGTCCGACCATTCCCGTGCGGGCCTGCGGTCCGCAAGAAGCTCTCATGATGATGGAATGTCTCGCTTTTCATTGTAACCTTTGGGCCAATTGCTGGTTTCTCTTAGATTACCCCAACCCCCATGCTTGCTCTCCGCCACGTTACCAAACGTTTTGGCAGCATCACCGCGCTTGACGACGTCTCGCTCGATATCGAGCCGGGCGAATTCTTCGGGCTCCTTGGTCCCAATGGCGCCGGCAAATCCACGCTGATGTCGCTCGCTGCCGGCCTCCGCGCGCCGGAAACCGGCACCATCGCGCTCGCCGGGCAGCCGGTGACCGGCCGCTCAAACGTGGATCGCCGGAATCTCGGCCTGGTGCCCCAGACCATCGCCCTGTTTCCCGAACTCACCGCCGAGGAAAACCTTCGTATCTTTGGCGAACTCCAGGGTCTGCGCGGCCCGGACCTGAAAGCCGCGCTTGATGACGCTTTCGCCGCCGCCCAGCTCGAGGACCGCCGCCGGTCGCTCGTGTGGACTTTTTCCGGAGGCATGCAACGCCGGCTCAACCTGGTCGCCGCGCTCCTCCACCGGCCGAAACTCCTGCTCTGCGATGAACCCACCGTCGGTGTCGATCCCCAGTCGCGCAACGCGATCTTCGAATACCTCCAGCGACTCAACCGCTCCGGCGTCACCATCATCTACTCGACCCACTACATGGAGGAGGCCGAGCGGCTGTGCTCGCGCATCAGCATCATCGATCACGGCCGGATCCTCGCCTTGGGCACGCTCGATGATCTGCTCACCCGACTGCCGTTCGAGGACGAGATCACCTTCCCGGTGACCCCGGCCACCGCGCCGCTCACGGCCCAGCTGGCTGCCGCCGGGGAAATCACGTCGGTTGACGGCGCCCACCGATTCCGCCCCCGGCCCGGCTATTCGCTGTCCGCGTTCTTTGCGCTGACGGAAACACTCGGCCTCCCGCCGCGTCTCTTCGTCAGCCAGCGCCCCACGCTCGAAGCGCTTTTCCTCCACCTGACCGGCCGCAAGTTGCGCGACGGGTAAGCGCGCGACCGCGAATCGCGCGTTCCTGCAACTGAAGATTCAAGATCCAAGATTCAAGACGTTCCTCCCCCATGTCCCAGGTCCTCATTCTCCTGCGCAAAAACCTGCTCTCCTTCCGGCGGGCCAAGGCGGCTGTCATCATCACCTTTCTTGTTCCGGTGATCCTGATCTACCTTTTCGGCCACGTCTTCGGCCTTTTCAGCAAGGATTCCGGTCCAACAGGCATCCCGTTCGCCGTCGTGAATCTCAGTCCGGAACCGGCCGCCCAAAAGCTAATCGACGCGCTCAAATCCGAAAAGACCTTTGCCGTCATCACAACGTTCGACCTGGGGAAAAGCGTGACGCGGCCGCTGACGGAAGCCGATGTGCGCGCCGGTCTCCACGACAACTGGTACCGCTATGCACTGATATTGCCCGCGGATCTTCTCCCGGACAGCGCTTTCGGCGTGCACATCAGGTTCCTGTTCAACCCGCGCAACGAGATCGAGTCACAGATGGTGAACGGCCTTCTGCAGAAGACCATTTTCTCCAATGTCCCGCAGCTCCTCGGCCAGTCGCTGCAAAAGAACGCCCGCCGTTTTCTCGGCGATGAACGATTTGAGCAGTTCAACCGGACCATCGCCAACACCGTCGCCGACAGCTTCGGCGGCGACCGGGAGGAAATTTATCGCCGCAACGTCGCAGGTGACTTCGGTTTCGGCGCCGTCAGTCAGCCCGAGGTGAAACCAAAGACCGCGACCCCACCGGGTCTCCGGCGCCTCGACCAGACGAGCCAGAAGTCAGAAGCCAGAAGTCAGAAGCCGGAGATCACCCCCAGCCTACCAGGCACGGGCCGCGCCGCCGGGGCGCAAGATCAGGGCACCGGTTCTCCACCGGAAAATCGAAAACCAAAGACCCAAAATCAAGAATCCCCCGACCTGTTCTCCCAAATGGTGAAGATCGACACCGAGCAGGTTGCCGGCAAGGAGCTAAAGAATCCGATGGCGGCTCGCCTGGTGGGTGGTTATGCGGTCATGTTTCTGCTCTTCGCGGTGAGCGGTTCGGCCGCGACGCTGTTTGAGGAGAAGAACTCCGGGGTATTCCAGCGCCTTTTGTCATCTCCGGTCCGGCCCGTGCACATCCTTTCGGCCCGGTTCGTTTTTGGGATCATTCTCGGATTGGTGCAGATTACCACGCTGTTCTGCGCCGGCCGGATATTCTTCGGACTCGATATCGTTGGCCACGCGGGCGGGCTGTTCGTCGTGAGTCTCGCCTCAGCCGCGGCCTGCTCGGCCTTCGGCCTGTTGATCGCCGCCATTGCCCCGAGCGCGGCCGCTGCCAACGGCATCGCCACCTTCGTGGTCATCTCCATGAGCGCCGTCGGCGGCGCCTGGTTTCCGGTCAGCTTCATGCCGGATTACATCCAGCGGGTCAGCAAACTGACTCTCGTCTACTGGTCGGTGGAAGGGTTTGCCGACGTGCTTTGGGCGGGCCGGTCGCTGCTCGAAGTTCTGCCCAAGGTTGGCATTTTGGCGGGCATGGCCGCCGGAGTCATGTTCGCCGCCGTCTGGTGCTTCAACCGCGGCAAGCTTTTTGACTGAATCGGCCGCCCTGGTCGCCGTTTGGACTCAAGCGGGCAACCCTGGGACCCCTCCGCGCCAGGAAGCAGCAGCGGCGGTCTGGATCGGTTGCTCCCGGCCGGATTCGCATAATCCCGGTGTTTTTCACTCGCCGGCCGATGAACTGTCCCGTACGGCATTGTAGGGTTGGGCCGCCCTCCTTCGCCAGGTCTTCGCCGCGCCGGCCGGGGCCCCGCCTCGTCCGGCAAAACGGCAGAATCCGGCGATCACCCCCTGCCGCCAACGATCTCCACCTCTTCGGAAATGAACCCGGAACATACGATGCATCGGGAAACGGCCCACCGGCTGGCGCGCCGGGCGTTGTTCGGTTTTATCCTCACGTTCGTCCTCGCGCGGGTGTTTGTGTTTCTGATCATGTCCAAGCAGATGCCGAATCTCTATTTCTTCCTGAGCGGCACGCATGTTCATCACCTGAACTACGGGATTTTTCTGCTGGCGGCGGTGTGCGGTTACAGCGTTTTCGCCCGACCCGTCAATCGGGCGGCGGAAATCACGGCGCTCCTGTACGGCGTGGCCATGGGCCTCACCTTCGACGAGTTCGGCATGTGGCTGCATCTGGGCGGCAGCTACTGGCAACGCGCGAGTGTGGACGCGGTGATTGTGGTAACGGCGGTGTTCGGACTGATCGCCTTCGCGCGGTCATTGAAGCGGTTTGAATCGCGCCACTTCCAGGCATTTTTCGTTCTGATCGTCGTCCTGCTGGGTTTTTGCGCCGTCGTTTACACGGCCGGGAACCGCCTCGGCGACACGGTGGGACCCAAGCTTCACGATCTGGAAGCGGCGTCCTCGCCGTGAGCCCAGGGGAGTCAGCCCCCGGCAGGCTCGCCCCTGACCGATTCGACTCCGTCTAGCAGCCTGTCGGGCTCGAAGCTCGACAGGCCGCGGGTCATGGACTCTTCGGCTTGGGATACCGGCCAATGGCTGTCAGAATGCCGTGCAGCAGGGCGTGGGGATTGGGCGGGCAGCCGGGCACATACACGTCGACCGGGATGATTGCGTCCACCGCGCCGCGGGTCGCGTAGTTCACGCCGAAGATTCCCCCGCTGCACCCGCACGCACCCACCGCCACGACCAGGCGCGGCCCCGGCATCGCATCGTACGTCTTCCGCAGCGCCAGCTCCATGTTCCGCGTCACGGGTCCGGTGACGAGCAGCATGTCGGCATGCCGCGGCGAGGCGACGAAATGCACGCCGAAACGCTCCGCGTCGTAGATCGGGCTGTTCAGTCCTACAATCTCGATCTCACACCCGTTGCAGGAGCCGGCGTCCACCTCGCGGATATGCAGCGAGCGGCCCAGCAGTTTGTCCGTCTCGGCCTTCAATTCCCGGCCAACAGCCTCGACCAAGACGTTTTTTTCGGCTGCCAAGCCGCCACTCTGTAGCTGGCCTCGTTGAGAATGGTAGCCGGGGTCGGCGACCCCGGCTACAGTGGCCGGATCTCCGGCGCCCACGGCTCTGCCGACAACACCCCCAACGGGACCGCTCGCCAAACTCGCGTGCGTGCCGTCGGACTTGAGCGCGTACGTGGCGGTTGTAACCAGCGCCGCCCGGCTGCGGGCCGCGCATTCGCAGACCGTCGTCATGCGGATCGCCGGGTCGACGTCGGCACAAAGCCCGCAGAAAATGCACTTGGCCAGGTCGAGCGTGGCCCTCCGGCGACCGTCGGCATCTGCCCAGGCGATGGCGCCGGTCGGACAGGCCGTAGCGGCGGGGCGGGCGTCCCTCCAGGCGGACCAGTCAATTTCCGGACGGCCGCGGGTGCGGGGCGAGACTTCGGCGGGAGTGGCGGGATACGACGTCGTCACGACGCCCGTCTTCTGACTTTGGCGGAGTACGTTGAACATGGTCAGCGGTCCGTACCGGAGTAGGACAGGTTGAAGCTTTTATTAATGACCGGGAAATCGGGAATGATGTTGCCGAGAATCGCCTCGGTCAGCGCCGGCCAGTTCTGGAGCGACGGATCCTTGATCTTGCACCGGGCGAGCCGGTTGCCGGGCGCGGTCCGGATCCAATGGAAGATCTCGCCGCGCCAGCCCTCGACATAACCCAGCGCAATCCGGTCCGGGGGCAGTTCGCCGAGAACCATCCGCACGGGACCGTCCGGCAGTTTTGCAACCACCTGCTCGAGGATGGCCAGGGACTGGAAGACTTCCTCGCGCCGCACCGCCAGCCGCCGCTGCACATCGCCCTCGGTGAACACAGGGACGGCAAACTGCACCTGGTCATAGAAGGCATGCGGGAAATCGCGCCGCAAGTCGCGGTCGAGACCGGACGCGCGCCCAGCCAGCCCGACGACGCCAAAATCGCGGGCCACCTCCGGTTTGAGGATGCCGGTGGTCTCCAGCCGGTCGCGGGTGCCGGAGGACTCGCGGACCAGCTCGACGAACGCCTCGAATTCAGGTTTCAGCCAATGCCCCAACTGCGCCAGCGCCGCCAGATGCGCGGCCTCGAAATCGTAACGCACGCCGCCGAGGCAGGCCATGCCGCGGAGGAGGCGGTTGCCGGTGAGCAGCTCGTTCACGCGCAGCACCCGTTCCTTGAGCCGCATCGCGTGCATGTTGGCGGTGGTGAACCCCACGTCGGTGCAAATGGCGCCGATGTCGCCAATATGATTGTAGAGGCGTTCCAGCTCGAGGCAGACCGTGCGCAGCGCGCGGGCGCGCGGCGGCGCCTCGACCCCGGCGGCCCGCTCGACCGCCTGGCAGAACGCCGTGGCGTGCGCGAAGCTCGAATCACCGGAGATGCTCTCGGCCAGCCGCACGCCGTGTTCCACCGGCAGATGCTCGAACAGCTTCTCGGTGCCCTTGTGCACGTAGAACATCCGCAGCTGCAGGTACAGCACCGGCTCGCCGGCCACGCTGAAGAGAAAATGGCCCGGCTCGATGATGCCGGCATGCACCGGGCCGACCGGGACCTGGAAAACGCCCTCCCCTTCCACTTCGCGGAACTTGTGGCGGACGCCTTCGAAGGGCGGCAGCACGGTGTGGAGATCGAAATCCTTGCGCAGCGGATGAACGTCCGGCCAGTCGTCGTGCAGGGCGCAGCGCCGCGGATTCGGGTGGCCCAGCAGCTTCAGGCCGAACATGTCCTGCACTTCCCGCTCCTGCCAGTTGACCGCGTGGACCGCATCGGTGAGCGCGGTGAACTCGGGCTTGTCGGCCGGCACCGGCACGCGCAGCACAAAGAATCCGTGCGCGCCATCGAGGGCGAACACGTAGTACAGGTGAAACGCGTCCACGGCCGGACGCGGGTCGTCGGCAAACAGGCAGACCAGCCGGGCGTTCCACTTGCGGTAGAGTTGCGCACAAAAGCCGGCGACCAGCTCCATCGGGGCCTCGAAGTAGACCTCGTTGGGACGCGGCGCCTGCACCGCGGTGAACCGGCCGGAAAAACTGTCCTGCAGGTCGTTCAGGGCGGGGAGAAGTTCCGGCAGAATATTCATGACTCACCTCCGATGATGCGGGCCGATTGCTGAATGAGTTGGTACAGTGGGCCCGGCAGCCAGAAACCGAGGATGATCACCACGGTCGCTGCGAGCAGAAGGGCCGCGAGTTTCCAGGGGCATTCGGCGGCGTGGGCGGGCGCCCCCGCTTCCGGCGCGCCCAGATTGAGCCGCGCCATGTGCACGAGGAAACCGGCGAAGATCGTCACGACCCCGGCGAGGAAGAGGAACGCCGACCATCCCCGGTGGGCGGCCAGCGCCGCGCTCAACACGGTGAATTCGCTCTGGAACAGGCTGAAGGGCGGCGTGCCGGTCACCGCCAAGGCCGCCAGCAGGAACAATCCGCCGGTCCAGGGCTGGGTCTGGATCACCCCGCGGATCTTCAGAAAGAACGGCGTGCCGTAGTGTTGCTGCACGTTGCCGGCGCAGAAGAACAGCAGCGGCTTGGTCACGGCATGGAACAGCATGTGCAGCATGGCGCCGAGCGCGCCCAGCTTCCCGCCAAAGCCCAGCGCCGCGACCATGATGCCGGCGTGGTCGATGCTGGAATACGCCAACAGGCGCCGGAAATTGCGCTGGGCGAGGATGAACGGCGCCGCGACCAGGATCGAAGCCAGGCCGAATCCGGCCAGCAGCGAGCCGGGAAATTCATGGCCCAGGCATTTCTCCGCCAGGACGTCGAAGCGGGCGATGCCGTAAAGGGCGCAGTTGATGAAGCCCGCCCCCAGCAGCGCGGCGGTCGGCACCGGCGCCTCGGCGTAGGCATCCGGCTTCCAGGTGTGCATCGGGACGAGCCCGGCCTTGGTGCCGTAACCCAGCAGCACCAGGACGAAGGCCAGGCGCATCGCCCGCGGGTCGAACTTCCCCGCAATGATGGTCAGCACGGACCAGTTCATCCCGTGCGCGGTGTCCGGACCGAGCACGCCGACCGCCGAGTAGTAGGTCAGAACGGTGCCGAACAACGCCAGGGAAATACCGACGCTGCCGATGATGATGTATTTCCAGCCCGCCTCGAACGAGGTCTTCTGGTTGTAGAATGTCACGAGCAGAACCGAGGCCAGCGTGGCGCCCTCGGTGGCCACCCACATCACCCCGAGGTTGTCCGCCAGCGGCACCAGCAACATCACGCCGACAAACAGCGGCGTCAGCACATAGTAGCGGCGCAGTTGCGGCACGGCGATGCGGCCGCCCTGCTGCTCGCGACGGAAGAACCCGACGGCATAGATCGCCGTGGCCAGCGCCACAAAGGCGGTCAGCCCGATGACCAGCGCACTCAGGGCGTCCGCCCGAAGGAAGCCGCCCAGCGCCGTGACGGGTCCGGTCGCCAGCATCGTGGCGCCCACGTCCAGCGCGAGCAGGACCAGCCCCGCGAACGCGAGCAGGTTCAGCCGCTCCCAGGCGCGGGGGGAGTCCGTTGCGAGGCACAGGAGGCCGGCGACCACCGGCAGGATGAGCAAAAGGATCAACTCCATGGAAAACGCCTGCTTGCTCCCACCTTGCTCCCCCATCGCGCATCCCGGGTGGAGCGCGTTTCCCCCAACGCGCCGGAACCGCTGGGGGACAAGCGGTACCACCTTATCTTTATTTCACGGGTTGGTCTCATGCTGAAATCAACTGCCACGCCCGCTTCATGGCTCACCTCCGATGATGCCGGCCGCCTGATGCAGGAGATCGAGCACCGGTCGCGGCAGCCAGACGCTGAACGCCAGGAGACCGCCCAGCAGCAGACCCATCGCCGGGACCCCGTCCATCCGGCGGCCGTCGTCGCTTCGCGCCTTCGGCTCGCCCGGCAGGATCCGCGTGAATTGCCGCAGCATGCCGCAGAAGCACGCAATCAGCGCCCCGAGCACGAGCACGCTGATGGTCATCTGTCCCGCGGCGACGCCCCCGCTGATCACCGTCAGTTCACTGTAGAACAATCCGAACGGCGGCAGCCCGGTCGCCGCCACCGCGGCCAGGCCCAGGCACAGCACGGTGACCGGCAGCAGCTTCACCATGCCCGGGCCGATGAGCCGCAACTCCAGCGTGTGGCAGGACTGGTGGAGGTTGCCGGCGGCGAAGAACAGCACGGGCTTGGTCAGGGCGTGATAGCCCATGTGCAGCAGGGCCCCGAAGATCGTGAGCGGCGTGCCGAGGCCGATCCCGACGCAGATCAACCCGACGTGTTCAAGACTTGAATACGCCAGCATCCGCTTGAGATTCTCCTGCACCAGGATGAACGGCGCGGCCAGGAACATGGACAGGAGCCCGAAACCCAGCAGCAGATGGCAGCTGAACGCCGGGCCGAGACACGCGGCGGTCAGGATGTGAAAGCGCAGCAACGCATAGAGCGCGATCTTCAGGGACACGCCGGACAGCATGGCGCTGGTGGGCGACGGCGCCTCGCTGTGCGCGTCGGGCAGCCACGTGTGCATCGGCGCCAGGCCGGCCTTGGTGCCGTAGCCGAGCAGCGCGAACACAAAGGCCAGCCGGACCAGCCGGGGATCCAGCTGCGGCGCCACCGTCAGCAGGTGGGACCAGTCGAAACTCGGGAGCGGCCGCGAGCTGCCTTCGCACGCCGCGGCATAGATGAAGACCGTGCCGAAGAGAGCCAGCGCCAGGCCCAGGCTGCCCAGGATGACATATTTCCATGCCCCTTCCAGCGACGTCCGGCGGTTGTACAGCGCCACGAGCAGCACCGATGACAGGGCGGTGGCCTCAACCGCGGCCCACATCACGCCGAGGCTGTTGGCCAGCACCACCAAAAACATGCCGCAGCCGAACAAGGGCGTGAGGATGAAAAACTCCTTCATCTGCCCGCGCGTCACTGCCCCGGCCGCGAGATCCCGCTCGAAGTACCGGCCGGCGTAGACCGACGTCGCGAGCGAGACCACCGAGATCAGCACCACCATCCAGGCGCTCAGCGCGTCGGCCCGGAGGAATCCGGCCCACTCCGTGACCGCGCCGCCCGCCGCGACCCGGCGGAGCAGCGCCACGCCCACGGCAAGCGTCAGGCCGAACGCCAGCACGCCCAGCGCCGCCATCACCCGGCGCGAGCGCCCGAGCGCGCACCCGAGGGCGGCGCCGGCCGGCACAAAGAGCAAGGGGGCGAGGAGGCTCATGGCATTCAGGCGGTCCGTCGACGACCGCTCATCCCTTCAGTTGGCTCAGCTTGCTGGTGTCCATCGAGGCAAACGTCTCGCGGATGCGATAGACGAGAATCCCCAGGATCATCACCGCGACCAGGACGTCAAAGAAGATGCCCAGTTCCACCACCAGCGGCATGCCATAGGTGGTGAGCGCGACGGCGGCCAGCATCACGCCGTTCTCCACCGTGAGCAGCGCCAGCACCTGCGTGATTGCCTTGCGACGGTTGATCATGAGGAAGAAGCCCGGTCAGGACAAGGGTGATGGCGACCGCGAGGGTGTTGTTGCCCAGGCGCTCCAGCGAGGTGAACGGCCGCGCCACCAGGTAGCCGAGCAGCGTGAGGCCGCCGCAGATCAGCATGGACGTCGGGAAGTTCACCAGCGGCTCGATCTCCTGGATCGATCTTCATCCGCCGCACCTGCCGGTCCAGCAGCCAGGGGAGAAACGCCACCTTGCCGATCAGCGTCAGCGCCACGACAACATAGACATGGATCGCGTTGTGCGAATAGGCCACGACCGCGGCGATCCCCGCCAGAAACAGCGATTGAATGGCGAACAGGCGGATGCTGGTCAGCAGCATGCGCTGGACGGCCAGCAGCAATTGGGCGACCAGCATCAGCGCGGCGAAAAGCGCGATGAGCTGGGCGGGAATCTCGGACGGGAGCGCGGCGTGCATCAGGAGGTCATTGGAACAGGAACGTGGAAAGCAGGGCCAGACCGGCGAGGACAAAGGCGGCGCTGAGCAGGTCCGGCACGCGGAACAGACGCAGCTTGGCGTTCGTCGTCTCGACGATCACCACGGAGCCGGCCAGCACCAGCAGTTTGGCGCCGATACGTCAGCAGGCTGAGACCCAGCCCGGCCGGAGCGGCGACCGCCAGGCCGTAACGGGAAAAACACATTCACGAGCAGCGTCATCAACACCAGCTGTTTGATCGAGGCGCCCCATTCCATGAGCGCCAGGTAACGGCCCGAGTATTCGAGCAGCATCGCCTCGTGGATCATCGTCAGTTCCAGATGCGTCGCCGGGTTGTCCACGGGAATCCGTCCGGTCTCGGCCAGCAGCACGATGAACAAGGCGGCGAAGGCCAGCACATGCATGGGGTTCAGCAGGCTCCAGTCGGGCCCGAGGGTCGCCGCCACAATCCGGCTGAGATCGGTCGAGCCGGCGGCGATGGCCATCGTAAACACCGCCAGCATCAGCGCCGGCTCGGCAATCGCGGCAATGGTCATTTCGCGGCTGCTGCCCATGCCACCAAAGGCGCTGGCCGGATCCAGGCCGCCCAGCGCGAGAAAAAAGCGCCCGAGGGCCAGCAGCCCGACCAGGGCGAGCACGCCGCCGAACAGGCTTAACGGCGCCTGCACGGTTGCCATCGGCACCAGCAGTCCGGCCAGCAACGCGGTGATGAAGACGACATAGGGCGCTAAGGAAAAGACCCACGAGGCGTGCTCGGAGATCACCATGTCCTTGCCGAAGAACTTCCGCTGGTCGAGGTACGGCTGCCAGACCGGCGGCCCGCG
>CAVRNM010000027.1:0-13440 GCA_963722225.1 uncultured Verrucomicrobiae bacterium | reverse complement strand
TACGCCAGCGGAGCGCTCGGGACCGTTTTCCAATCTTGGAACAACAACAGCGGCGGTCCTCTCGACGGCATTCGGATTGTCGGAACGCGCGGCTCCCTGCAGATCAGCGACGCGCTTTACCTCAACGGCGAGAAACGGAGCACGGACACCGATTACCCGAACTCCTTCGTGCATCAGGCGCGGGCCTTCCTGGACGTGGTCCTCCACGGGAAAACGCCCGCCTCCACGCTGGACGACGCGCGCGACACCCTCGAACTCATCCTCCTCGCCTACCAGAGCTGCGAAACGGGCCGGGTGGTATCCTGCGGTCCCGCGAGTTGATCCCTTACTGACGAACCAACCGCGCCGCCATCGGCCTGACCGGCCTGGATGGAGATCCCCATCTGCAATCGCTGCCCGGATTCTCATGAAAGGCGGTGCGACAAAGCTTCCCGGCGCAGTCCTCGCGGGATTGATGCTCGCCGTCGTCCTCGACACCGCCGTTCAGCTCACCTGGAAAATGGCGGCCTCCGGAGTCCCCCGCGACGCCTCCCTGGCCGCCGCAACGATCGGGGTGCTCTCGAGCCCGTTTTTTCTTGCCGCAATGCTGGGGTTCGGAGCCCAGCTCTGGAACTGGTTGCGGGTCCTGGCGCGGGCCGATCTCAGTTTCGCCCAGCCGTTCACTGCGCTGAGTTACATCACCGTGCTCGGGTTTTCCAGCCGCTGCCTGCACGAGCACGTTTCTCCAGCCAGGGCCGTGGGCGTGGGTCTGATCCTGGCCGGCGTGTTCTTTGTCAGCCGGACCCCCTTCCGGACCAATCACCCTGGCGAGAGCAAGGTGCAAACCGTCGACCCGATGCGCCCATGACGCCCGAATTGACCGGCATCTTCGTCTTAATTGCGGCTGTAACGGTGGAGAGTTTTGCCCAGCTGTTTTTGAAGATTGGAGCTGCCGGCGGATCAGGGGTCTTGTCGCGGCCCCGCCACCAGGCCGGTGGCCTTGCGTCCCACCTTTCAGCACGCGGATGGGTCCTGTTTGGGGTGGCCGCCTTCCTGGTGGAAATCGCGCTCTACACAGCGGCGCTGCACTTCCTGGACCTGAGCGTCGCCTTTCCGCTGGACAGCCTTTGTTTTGTCGGCGTGGCGATATTGTCGAAGCTGTTCTTGGGAGAAACGGTCGGCCGGATTCGCTGGCTCGGCGTCGCCTGCATCCTGGCTGGAACGGTCTTCGTGGCATGGTGAGCAGCCTGTCACTGGAGAAACCCCCGGCACCAAAGGTTCTTGCCGGTTGTCGGGCGCTTTGATTTCTGCTCTGGGTATTTGCAGCGAGCACATGGGCTTCATGAACCTTTTGCCAGTCTGGCGCCGGAACGTTGGGGCGGGAGCATTGATTTTCTGCGTGACCTTTCTTGCCTATCTGCCGGCGCTCAAAGGTGATTTCATCTGGAACGACGATGACTACGTGACCGAGCCGGCGCTGCGTTCAGCTGACGGTCTGGGCCGCATCTGGACCCAGCCCGGCGCGACCCAGCAATATTACCCGCTCCTGCACAGCGCCTTTTGGGTGCAACACCGGCTCTGGGGCGACCACCCGCTCGGCTACCATGTTGTCACCTTGCTGTTGCACGCCGGCTCGGCGCTCCTGTTTGCCCTGATTCTGCAGCGTTTGGGTTGCCCCGGGGCCTGGCTGGCCGCGCTGCTTTTCGCCCTGCACCCGGTGCATGTCGAGTCGGTGGCTTGGATTTCGGAGCAGAAGAACACCCTCTCGCTCGTTTTCTATCTCGCGGCGGCCCTGGTCTATCTTCGGTTTGACGCCACGCGGCGGCCCCGGGCGTACGCGGCGGCGCTGGCCCTGTTCGGGCTCGCGCTGTTGAGCAAGACCGTGACGGCGACACTGCCGGCGGCCCTTCTCGTTGTGATCTGGTGGAAGCGCGGCCGGCTCCGCTGGCGGACCGACCTCCTGCCCCTGCTGCCGTGGCTGGCCTTGGGCGCCGCCGCAGGGCTGTTCAGCGGCTGGGTTGAGCAGCACTACGTCAAGGCGCAAGGCCCGGATTTTGCGCTGCCACTCCTCGGGCGCCTGATCGTCGCCGGTCGCGCCGTCTGGTGGTACGCCGGGACGCTCATCTGGCCGTTCAAGCTCAATTTCATCTATCCGCGCTGGTCCGTGGATCCCGCCGCCTGGGCGCAGTGGCTCTTTCCGCTCAGCGTGCTCGCGCTCGGCGCCGGGCTTTGGGCGCTCCGGCGGCACACCCGCTCCCCCCTCGCCGCCTTTCTGCTCTTTGTCGGGTCTCTGTTTCCGGCGCTCGGATTCGTCAACCTCTATGGATCGCGCTATTCGTGGGTGTGGGATCACTGGCAATACCTGCCCGATCTCGGCCTGCTCGCCCTCGCCGCGGCTGTTCTCGCGCAGGGCTGGGACCGGGCGGCGATCCGCATCCCCTGGCTCGGCCCGGCGTTGGTGGCGGCGCTCGCCGGCGCGCTCGGCGCGCTGACGTGGGACCATTGCGGCATGTTCCACGACGATCAGACGCTCTATCGCACCACCATCGAGCGCAATCCCGACTGCTGGATGGCGCACTACAACCTAGGGATTATTCTGACGCACGCCCCGGAGCGTCTGCCGGAGGCAATTTCTGAGTTTGAGTTGGCGTTGCGGATCAAACCCGATTTCGCGGAGGCTCATGACAACCTGGGCATCGCGCTGGCACGCCTCCCGGGCCGCCTGCCCGAGGCCATCGCCCAATTTGAAGCGGCGCTGCGGCTCAAGCCTGATCAACTGGAAGCCCACTCCAACCTGGGAACCGCCCTGGCGGCAATGCCCGACCGGCTGCCCGGGGCGATTGCCCAGTTTGAGGCGGCACTGCAGATCAACCCTGAATCCGCGGAAACCCATAACAACCTCGGAATCGCGCTGACGAAAGTCCCGGGGCGCCTGCCCGAGGCGATTGCCCAGTTCGAAGCGGCGCTCCGGCTCAAGCCCGATTTGGCGGAGGCGCATGACAACCTGGGAAACGCCCTCGCGAATTTCCCGGGGCGGCTGCCGGAAGCGATGGCCCAGTTTGAAGCGGCACTGAAGATCAATCCCGATTCCGCAGAAGCCCATAATAATCTGGGAAAGGCCCTGGCCAACGTTCCGGGACGCCTGCCGGAAGCGATTTCGGAATATGAAGCGGCCCTGCGAATCCGGCCCGATTTTTCCGACGCCCACTATCAACTCGGAGTCGCCCTGATGGGAATCCCCGGTCGCCTGCCGGAGGCGATTGCCCGGTTTGAAACAACCCTGCGGATCAATCCCGATCACCCGCAAGCGCACAACAACCTGGGAATCGCCCTGGCGAACATTCCGGGCCGGATGCCCGAGGCGATCGTCCAGTTCGAAGCGGCGCTGCGGATCAAGCCCGATTACCCCGAAGCGCACTTCAATCTGGGACGCGCCCTGCTGGGAACGCCTGGCCGCCAACAGGAGGCCGTGGCCCAGTTTGAGGCGGCCCTGCAGCTCCGGCCGGAGTGGCGGCCGGCCCGGCAGATGTTGGATCAGTTGCGCGCGGCCCAGCCGTAGCCGGTGGCGGGACATCCGGGACCGTCCCCTTTCCAGCCCCCGGATTCACCAGGCCCGAGAACCCAGCCCTCAATCTAGCGGAAAACTGACCGCGAAAGAGGACTGTTCATACCCTCGATTGGCCGGCCCTGCTCACAGGTGCTTGAATTGTGCCAACAGGCCGGCATGACAGAGGAGTGCAACCCAGCCTGGGTCTGCTTGCTGTTGTGTTGGTCCTTTCCGTCAATCCCGCCGAAGCGGGGCCGGAAGCGCGCATCCTGCCCGGCCTCCAGCCAGACGGTTCGACCCTCCTACATGACCAGCGGCGGATCCAGCCCGCCGGCATCCACGTGGAGCTGGGGGATTTTCCGGTCAATCTCGCGATCGACCGCTCTGGTCGTTACGCAGCGGTGCTTCATGCGGGATACGGACGGCACGAGGTTTGGATCGTTGACCTGCGGAGCAAACTCACCACCGCCGTGCAGCCCCTGCCGGAAACATTCTATGGCCTGGCCTTTTCGCCCGACGGCCGGACGCTGGTCTGCAGTGGTGGCAGTGATGAAGTGCTCCATGTGTTTGCCTTTCATGCCGGCCGGCTGGAGTCGCGGCCCGATGTGCGGATTGGTCCAGCGTCCGGCCGCGGCGTCGCGGCCGGCGTGGCGCTGTCCCCCGATGGCCAGGCCGCCGTGGTCAGCCTGCTCTTTAGCAACGAGCTGGTGTGCGTCGATCTGGCGACGGGCGGTCTGCGCTGGAGGACGTCGCTCGGTGCGCCTCCCCCGGATCCTGGCCAGCCGCTCGCCCGGGACCCCACCGCCGCACCCAATGAAGGTCCCAAGGGACAGTCTTTGATTGAAGACGAAGATCCGCTGGCGGTGGCTTGGGACGCCCGCCACGGCCGGGTGTACGCAAGCCTGTGGGGAACGTCGGCTGTCGCCGTGCTGAACGCCACGGACGGACGCCTGAGCGCCCGCTGGGATGCCGGGCTGCATCCGAACGAGATGCTGCTTTCGCCCGACGGCCGCCATCTCTTCGTTTCCAACGGCGGACGCAATACGGTGACCGTCATCGAAACGGAGACCGGACGAGGGGTTGAAACCCTCCGATCGTCCTTGGCGCCGGACGATCCGCCCGGTTCGACTCCCGACAGTCTCGCGCTGTCGCCTGATGGCAACACGCTATTCGTGGCCAATGCCAGCAACAACAACGTTGCGGTTTTCGACGTGAGCACGCCTCGGGCCGGCCGGGCACTCGGGTTCGTTCCCACCGGCTGGATGCCGTCGTCGGTCCGGATGACACCGAATGGCCGGCAGCTGTTGATCATCAGCGCCCGCGGGCTGGAGCCGAAAGCGAATCCGGGCGGCGCCATGGGGAAGTTTCCGTATATCGGCGGACTCTATCGCGGTTCGCTGGGGATCGTCGATCTACCGAAACCGGCCGGCCTTCCGCCGGCGCTGGCGGCGTGGACTCAGACGGCCCAACGCTGCCGCCGGCGCCGGCCGCGGGGCCGGTGGAAAAAGACAATCCGATCCCCGCGGCGGTGGGCGGGGCTTCCCCAATCCGCCATGTCATCTACATCATCAAGGAAAACCGGACGTACGATCAGGTCCTGGGCGATCTGGCGGCCGGCAACGGCGATCGCGCACTCTGCCTGTTCCCGGAAGAAGTCACGCCGAACATCCATGCGCTGGCGCGCGATTTCGTGCTGCTGGACAACTTTTACGCCAACGCGGAAGTGAGCGCGGGCGGCCACGAATGGAGCATGGGCGCGTACGCCTCGGAGTTCGTCGAGAAGACCTGGCCCGTCAGCTACGGGCACCCGGCGTCAAAGGTCCCATACCCCGCCGAGGGACGTTACGCCGCAGCCATCCCGGCCTCCGGCTACCTGTGGGATCGCGCGGCGGCGGCCGGGGTTTCCTATCGCAACTACGGAGAATTCGCCAGCAACGGCCCCACGTCGGCCGATCCGGCGACAACGGCAGTCCCGGCCTTGCGCGGCCACATCGATCCGTGGTACCGCTGCTGGGATCTGACCTATCGCGACGTCGACCGGGCGGCCCGCTTCATCGAAGAGCTGTACCGGTTTGAGGCGGCCGGCGACATGCCGCGCCTGCAAATTCTGCACCTGCCCCAGGACCACACGGCGGGCGCCCGGGCCGGCGCGTGGTCCCCGCGGGCCATGGTGGCCGACAACGACCTGGCCCTCGGCCGTCTGGTCGAGGCCGTGAGCCGCTCCCGATTCTGGCCCGACACCGCCATCTTCGTGGTCGAGGATGACGCGCAGGATGGGCCCGACCACGTGGACGCGCACCGGACGGAGGCGCTGGTGATCAGTGCCTGGTGCCGGCGCGGCGTGGTCGACTCGACCCCTTACACGACGTGCTCGATGCTGCGCACCATCGAACTCATCCTCGGACTGCAGCCGCTGTCTCAGTTCGACGCCGCCGCCACGCCGATGCGGGCTTCGTTCCAGGCGCGGTCTGACTCCGGCCCGTGGGCGGCACGGCCGGCGCGCGTGAATCTGGACGAGCGGAATCCTAGCGGCACGCCCGCGGCGCGCATTTCCGCCACCTTCGATTTCTCCCGCGAAGACGCCGTAGACGAGCAGGCATTCAATCGCGTCCTCTGGGCGGTGGCGCGCGGCGAGAGCAGCCCGATGCCCCTGCCGGTGCACGCGGCTTTTGTGCGCTCGCTGCCGAAGCCGCCGGATGACGACGATTGAGCCGCCCAAAAGCTGGATTTGGCAAAAGTGGAATCAGGATCATGTTTGATCATGCCAACTCCAGAATTCCTCGATGAAACCACTCCTGTCCCGGCTTTTGTTTTCGACGGTGCTGTTCGCCTTCGCGCCGCGCGTTCCCGGCGCCGCCGAGGAGACGTTTGCTCCGCGCGCGACCGGACTGGCTGGCCTGCTCGATGATCGGATCGCGTTGTTTCTGCCGGCCGATCTTCCGCTCGATCGCCTGCCGTCATCGCTTTGTCTGCTCCAGCAGCCCAAGCCTGCGGGTGCGCTGCCGGCGGCGTGGGCCGTGGCGCCGGCGTTCTCGTTCAGCGAAACGCTCACCCGGGCGTCCATCCCGGTCCCGGAGGGAACCAGCCTCTATGGAACGGGCGAGGTGACCGGGCCGCTGCTGCGCAACGGCCGCAGCATCAGGCTCTGGAATACCGACAACTTCAACTATCGCGACGATGCCGGGCGGCGGCTTTATCAATCCCATCCGTGGGTGCTCGCCGTCCGTCCGGACGGGAGCGCGTTCGGCGTCATCGCTGATACGACCTGGGCCAGCGCGATTGCCCTCGACGGGCAGATCGAGTTCACCAGCGAGGGTCCCTCATTCCCGGTCATTGTGATCGACCGCGAATCCCCCCGGGCCGTGCTGCGCGGTCTCGCGGATCTGACGGGGAAGATGCCGCTGCCGCCCCGGTGGGCGCTCGGTTACCAACAATGCCGTTGGTCTTATCAGCCCGACGCGCGGGTGCGGGAAATCGCCGATGAGTTCCGCGCGCGCCGGATCCCGTGCGACGTCATCTGGATGGACATCGATTACATGGACGCCTACCGCGTTTTCACCTTCAGCCCGAAGGAGTTTCCCGATCCCCGGGGGCTCAATGCCTACCTGCATGCGCGGAGCTTCAAGAGCGTTTGGATGATCGACCCCGGAGTGAAGGTCGATCCGGGGTATCGCGTCTACGATTCGGGCACGGCGGCCGATGTGTGGGTCCACGACGCGTTCGGCGGCGACTATCGCGGCGCCGTCTGGCCGGGCGACTGCGTCTTCCCCGATTTCACGCGTCCCGCCACCCGGGCCTGGTGGTCGGGGCTCTATCGCGACTTCATGGCCCAGGGCGTTGACGGGGTGTGGAACGATATGAACGAACCGGCCGTCTTCAACGTGCCCGGCAAGACGATGCCGCGGCACAACTGGCATCGCGGCGGCGGCGACCTGCCGGACGGTCCGCACGCGCAGTATCACAATGTGTACGGCTTGTTGATGGTCCGGGCCACCCGTGAGGGAATCGCGGCCGCAAATCCGGGCCGGCGCCCCTTCGTCCTCACCCGCTCCAATTTCCTCGGCGGGCAGCGCTACGCGGCCACGTGGACGGGCGACAACGCCTCGACCTGGGAGGATTTGAAGTTGTCGATCCCGATGACCTTGAACCTGGGCTTGTCCGGCCAGCCGTTCAATGGTCCCGATCTCGGCGGATTCGACGGTGCGCCGCCCGGTGAGCTGTGGGCGCATTGGGTCGCGGTTGGCGCGTTCTTCCCCTTTTGCCGCGGGCACGCAGTCAAAGGCTCTCCGGCCAAGGAGCCCTGGGCGTTCGGGCCCGCGGTGGAAGCCGTCGCGCGCACCGCGCTGGAACGACGCTACCGGCTGCTGCCCTATTACTACACCTTGTTTCGCGACAGCTCGCTCGACGGCCTGCCCATCATGCGCCCGGTGTTCTTCGCGGATCCCCGCGACCCGGCATTGCGCGCGGAGGACCGGGTGTTCCTCATCGGCGACGATCTGCTGGTCATCCCCAAATGGGCGGAACAGCCCCATCTCCCTGACGGCCGCTGGCGCACGGTTTCACTCGTCGCCGGGGAGGCCGGGGCGGACGGGTTTCAGCCCGACCTGAAAGTGCGGAGCGGCGCCATCATCCCGCTCGGCCGGGTCGTGCAAAGCACCGCTGAGGAGTCGCTCGATCCGCTGACGCTCGTGGTGTCGCTCGACGCGCAGGGCCGCGCGGCCGGCCGCCTTTACGAGGACGACGGCGACGGCTATGCGTACCAGGACGGCAATTTTCTCCTGACGACTTACGAAGCGACGCGCATTGGCGACAAGGTGACGGTCGCCATTGCCCATTCGGAGGGCCGGCGCCCCCGGCCGGCGCGGCGCGTCGTGGTGCAAATTCTCACCGACCCGGGGACGATCGAAGCCGAGGGGGTCGATGGCCAACCGATCACGGCCCAAATCGCCCGCTGAAAGACGCTTCCGACCCACGCCATCCCCGGCTGCATCAGAGCAAGGTCCTCCGTCGCCATGGATGGACCGGCCGGAACCGACAGCCCAATCTCATCATTCCGCGACCTGTTTTAACGCTGGTCCAGGAATGTGAGCCCGACCATTCTACCCTGGCAGCACCCAAGGACACGACCCCCATGAAATCCCTCGCCCTTTTCGCCGCTGCCGCCCTCGCCTGCGTCAGTGCCATCGCCGCCGAAAACCAGCCTCCGGCCAATGACAATTACGAAGCCGGTCCCGACTCGAAGCCGCAACCCGGCATCCCGAAAGGCAAGACGTTTTCATTCAAGTTTGAGGACTCAAAGGTGTTTCCCGGAACCAGCCGCAGCATCACCGTCTATGTGCCGGCGCAATACACGGGGGACAAACCGGCCTGCGTCTATGTGGGGCTCGACGATCTCGGTTTCGGCGTGCCGGACGTGTTCGACAACCTGATCCATCGGGGCGAAATGCCCGTGACGATCGGCGTGGGCGTGTCCTCGGGCACGGTCGCCGCGGCCAACGCAGCGGAAAATCCCCGCTTCAACCGCAGCTTTGAGTTCGACGGCCTCAACGGCTCGCTCGCGCGTTGCGTGGTCGACGAAATCCTCTCCGCCGTTGAAAAGCGCCAGACCCCGGATGGCCGGCTGATCAAGCTCTCGCGGGATCCGAACGACCGCTGCGCCGGCGGCGGCAGCACGGGCGGCATCGGCGCTTTTACGCTGGCCTGGGAACGACCGGATCAGTTCCGGCGCGTGTTCTCGGCCATTGGCACGTTTGTCGGCATGCGCGGCGGCGATCGCTACCCGGTGCTGGTGCGCAAGACGGAACCGAAGCCGATCCGCGTCTTTCTGCAGGATGGATCAAATGACGAATGGATGGGCGGGCCGGAAGTGGGCGATTGGTGGATGGGGAACCAGACGCTGCAGCGCGCGCTCGAGTTTTCCGGATACGAGCACGCGTACGTCTGGGGCACGGGCCCGCACAGCGGGCGGCATGCGACGGCAGTGTTCCCCGACGCGATGCGTTTCCTTTGGAAGGGCTGGCCCCAGCCGGTGGCGCCGCAAACGGCGAAGACGCAGAATGTCGTGCTCAGGGCCATCCTCGATCCCGAGTCGGCCTGGCAGGTCGTCAGCGATGCGGGTGAGGCCTGCGATCAGCTCGCCGTGAATCCCCAGGGTGAAATCTTCTTCCAGGACCTCGCGACTCACCGCGCGCGCCGGCTCTGCGCGGATGGCCGGATCAGCGACGAGCCGGCAATCACGGCCGGGAAAGCCTTCGCGTTTGCGGCGGATGGGCGCGCGGTGACGGTCGATGGCATCGAGGCGACCTGCGTTCTGGCGACGAGCTCCGGCAATATTTACGCCACCGAGGCGGGCGCCGGGAAAGCCTGGCTCATCAAGGCCGACGGCACGAGGACGCTGCTCGACGAGGGATTGCAGCATCCGACCGGCATCGCCCTGTCGCCGGATGGACTGTGGCTGGCCGTAATGGAGAGCCACACCCACCTGGGCTACAGCTATCGGGTGAAGCCGGACGGCACCGTCGAATTGAAGCAGCCCTACTATTGGGCGCATGTGCCCGACTGGGCCGATGACAGCGGCGCGGGCGGCATGTGCATGGACCGGGACGGACGCCCCTACGTTGCCACGCACCTGGGTGTGCAGGTCTTCGATCGTAACGGCCGCTCCCGCGGCATCCTTCCTCTGCCGGCGGGTGAGCCAACGAGCGTCTGCTTCGGCGGCGCGCAGTTTGACACGCTCTTCGCCACGAGCGGGGGCAGGCTTTACCGACGCCACATGAAGGCCGTCGGTGCACCCCCCTTCATCGCACCCATCAAGCTCCCGCCGTGGGGGGCGGGTTGACGGCCGCACTGGGAAAATCGAAAACCCAGTCAGCCCGGGGAGTCCGAGGCGGGCGGGCCTACGGCGCCCAGCTCGGAGCCACGTAGGCATAAAACATCACGACCATTCCGATCATGATGGCCAAAAGGACGCTGTGCTTGAAAGTGAAGCGGAACAGCAGCGACTCTTCCGCCGGTTTCATCGAGGTCGCGGCCGCGGCCACTGCGATGCTCGTCAGGCTGATCATTTTCCCCATGACTCCGCCGGCCGAATTGGCGGCGGCCATCAAGATAGGATTTATTCCGACCTGACCAGCGGTCACAACCTGGAGGGTTCCAAACAGGGCATTGGAAGAGGTGTCACTGCCGGTGAGAAAGACGCCTAGCCATCCCAGCAGCGCGCCAAAAAACGGAAACAGCACCCCCGTGCTGGCGAAGCACAGGCCGAGGGTGGCGGTGGCGCCCGAGTAGTTCATGACGAAAGCCATCGCCAGGACCGCCGCCAGGGTGAGTTCGGCCAGAACCAACTGCCGGGCGGTATGCGCGACCGTCCGCGAGAAACGCGATGGCGGCATGCCGACAACCAACGAGCTCAGAATTGCGGCCAACAGGCAGGCCGTCCCTGACGAGGAAAGCCAGCTGAAGGTGTAGACCGCGGCATAGCCGGACGGTTTGGCCGCGATCGGCGGCATGCGCCCCACCGTGTTATGCAATCCCGGCCACTTGAATGTTATGTCCGTGCCCTTGAGCAGGGCTTGCAGAGGTTGGTAACCCCAGAGGAGCACGAAAACCACCAGCAGAATATAGGGCCCCCAGGCGCGCAGGACTTGTCCGGCTGCGAGGGTCGGGCGACCGCATGGCATCCGCGGAGCATCGCCCGGCTGCCAGAAACGGAACAACAAGACCAGCGCACCCATCGCCGCCAGTGAAGACAGAATATCGGTCAGCTGCGGGTTGATGAAATTGGAAACGGCAAACTGCGTCCCGGCGAAAGCCGCCCCGCAGACCGCCGCCGCCGGCAAAACCGGGCGCAGGCCCTTCCATCCGCCGGTCACCACGATGAGGTAGGCCGGGATGACCAGCGATATCGGGGCGCAGATGCGGCCCACCCCGACGCTCAGACGGTCCACCGGCAGGCCCGTGATGATGGCGAGGGTGGTGATGGGGATGGCAATGGAGCCGAAGGCCACCGGCGCCGTGTTGGCGAGCAGGCAAATCCCCGCGGCATAACGGGGCGCGAAACCCAAGCCCACCAGCATGGTGGCGGCCACGGCCACCGGTGTGCCAAAGCCCGCCGCTCCCTCGACGAACGCCCCGAAGGCAAAAGCGATGAGCAGCACCTGCAGCCGGGAGTCGTTCGTCAAACGAGCGATCGAATCCGTGAGCAAATCGAAACGCCCGCTCTCCAGGGTCACCCGGTACAACAGAATCGCCGTGAATACCACCCAGCCGATGGGCCAAAGACCGAACGCCGCCCCGTAGACTGCGGCGGAAAACAGGCTCCTGATGGGCATGCCGTAGGCCACCGCGGCCACGATGACGGCCGCCGCCAATCCCACCAGCGACGACCGCCACGCCGGCTCGCGCCTCACGCCCAGGAGGAAGAGCAGCGCGAGAATCGGAAGGGCCGCGACCAGCGCAGAGCAAGGCAGGCTATGTCCGACCGGGGTGTAGTTTTGCTGCCACATACTGCCACCGGCATCAAGACGCCCGATGGGGCACCCGTCAAATCTCGCGAAGAGCGAAGCGAACCGCTCGGAACACGGCTCTGTTGGGAGAAAACGTCTGCTGGGTGGCCGGCGTCGCTGCGGCCGGTCCCGCCTTTGCCGAGGCTTCGGCCGGCCGGCCGGGGTGCGGCGACCCCGGCTACAATGTTCTCGTTGAGGCCCTCTCATCCGGCGTCGGCCCGCGCGGGGCGCCCCGAGCGCCCCTCCCCCGGTCATAATCGGACTGGCAGGATCCGGCCGAGGCAACTAGAAGGGAGGGACCATGAAACTCCTCTTCATCGGCGGAACCGGCAACATCAGCGCCGCGTGCGTGCGGCTCGCCCGCAGCCAGGGGCACGAGGTCTTCGTGCTCAACCGCGGCAACCGCGACCCCGGCGCCCACGGTATCAATGGCGTCACTACGCTGACCGCCAACATCCGGGACGAATCCTCCCTCCAGGCCGCCCTCGGCGCCCGCACCTTCGATGTCGTCGCCGACTTCGTCGCCTACCAGCCCGCGGACGTGGAGCGGGATGTTCGCCTCTTTTCCGGACGCTGCGCCCAGTATTTCTTCATCAGCTCCGCCTCGGCCTACGAGAAGCCGCCGCGCCACCCCTTCGTCACCGAGGCGCACCCGCTCAAGAACCCCTACTGGCAATATTCCCGCGACAAGATCGCCGGCGAGGAGGTCTGCGTCCGCGGCTACCGCGACCGCGACTTCCCCGCCGTCATCGTCCGCCCTTCCCTCACCTACGACACCGTCTGGCCCATCGCCATCGGCGGCTGGGATGACTTCACGCTCATCGACCGCATTCGCCGCGGCGGTGAGATCATCGTCCACGGCGACGGCACCTCCCTCTGGACCGTCACCCACTCCGAGGACTTTGCCCGCGGATTCAATGGACTTTTTGGCAACACCACCGCCATCGGCCACGCCTTCCACATCACCTCCGACGAAGTTCTCTCCTGGAACCAGCTCTACACCACGCTCGCCGAGGCCGCCGGGGTCGCGCCGAAGCTCGTCCACATCCCGTCCGAATTCCTGGCGGCGATCAACGACTGGGAGCGCGGCAATCTTCTCGGCGACAAGGCCCACTCCGTGATCTTCGACAACTCCAAGATCAAGCGCTTCGTCCCCGGTTTCCGGGCCGTCATCCCCTTCCACGCCGGCGCCCGCCGCACCCTCGCCTGGTTCGAGGCCGACGCGTCCCGCCGAAGAATCGTCCCCAGCATCAACCAGACCATGGACGGCTACATCTCCGCCTGGCGGGCGGCCCTCGCCACGCTCGCCAAGAAATAGCCCCGTCCCGCCCTCCGTTCGATTCGCGGGTTCATCGCCCCCATGAAAACCCATTCCATCGCCATCTTCGGTTGCGGCGACTTCCTCCGCTG
>CAVRNM010000026.1:0-7726 GCA_963722225.1 uncultured Verrucomicrobiae bacterium | reverse complement strand
CAGGGGCGGTGGTGAAGTGGCTGCATCTTAAGCTATGCCAGCCGTTTCTCATTTCGTCGCTACACAGGGTTGCCATTTGGCGTTCCGCTGGTGCTGTCGTTCGCTTGCGTGGGCGACCGGCGCGTTCATCGCGGCGGATGCGGTGCCGTTTGCAGAAGCGGCGGAAATCGAGTGTGTTGATCCGCAGGCCGAGTGCTACGAGATGCGCCCGCACGTCGCGAGTGTGGTAGGCTTGGCGGAGATGCCTGAGCATGTAAACCAACGCGTGCAGCTTCCACCAGTCGGCATAGCCGAAGGTGGTGCGCAGGCGGGGATTCAGCCCAGACAGCAATTCCACAGCGTTGCCGAGTTCTGCGAGCCGGTGCGCCTCATCCGTGACTGCAGGTCGGGAATCAAAGGCGGCGGAACGAACTGGTCACTGTTCTCCGAGCGCAATCACGTCTTTGGCCCTTTGAGTGCAGCAGAGGCCACCATTTCGGTGGCAACAAATCGCGTGAAATCGCTGATGTCATGCCGGACCGAAGCGTTTTCCAACGCTGCCATGTAGGCTTTCCGGTGCTCCACCATGATGACGGTCCAAGGGTAGCCGCCCGACGCCAGCAGGGTGTTCAGGATGAACCGGCCGATGCGGCCGTTGCCGTCCGAGTAGGGATGGATATAAACAAAGAGGAAATGTCCGAGGACCGCCTGCACCCCGGCAGATGATTCGGCGGCCAGGAGCGCAAAGAGGGTCTCCAGCAGTTCCGGCACTGACTCGTGAGGAGGCGGCACGTGTCCCGAGCCCCGGATGAAGACCGGCCGGTTGCGGTAGCCGGCGAGAGCGTAGGCGGGGAGCAGCCCCGCTTGGACGAACGGGCTGAAGAGCGCGCGATACCAAGCGGCCAAATCGCGGCTGATGATCGCGGGCGCGGACTGGCCGCCGAGGATTTCCCGCAGGCTCGTCATGACCGCTTGGAAACTCCCGTGATAGCCTTTCGCGGCCATCGCATTCACTTGCCCCTGATCGGCTCCGTCCGCTTCCGGGTTCCATTCGCCGGCGGCGATCCGCGCGATCAATTCCGGCGTGACCTGATAACCCTCGATGGAAAGGGAGTGGTAGGCGTCGTGCGTGTAGATTTCGGCCACGCGACTGAGATAGGCGTCGCCTTTGGGAGCGCCGGGTGCCGCCGGAAAGAGTTCGTTCACGACCGGGCGCATGTGCTGCCAGAGGGCTTTCAGCCGGCCCACATAGGGCGAGGTGAAGAGCAGTCCGGCGGGCAGTCGCGGCGGAGCGGCGAACGGATTGGTTTCATCGAACTCGAGACCGGCGGCGGTCAGGTCCGCGGCGAGGCGGTCGGCCTGCTCCGTCAGGCCGCAGTGCCGGAAGGCGGCGACCAGCCGGCCGGCCGCAGCGGGGGAGCCCGCCTCGCCCAACAGGACGCGGTTGAGATCTTCCGGGCGGACGAGGCGCAGGACGATCTCCGCGCTGGTGGCGGAATGCCGGAAAAAGCCCGGGCTGACCCGCACCAAGGCAAGGGCCAGGGGCATGACCTGCACGCCTTGCCGGATGTCCGTGGGCTTGGGCAGGTTTTTCTTGTCGGCATAGATCAGCAACGACGTGCGGTTTGGCAGTTGCACGGTGGATGTGCCACCCTTCCCGGCGATGACGATCAGCTGCGTCGGGGTCTGGGTGTTTCCGCTCCATAGATCGAGCGAGTGCTCGGCGGACAGGCTGTAGCCAGTGCCAAAGCGGTGGCCAAGGTAAGCGCTGGCGAAACCCCAGAAATGCGCATGCCAAAAGGTCGTGTCCCCCGATTCCGCTTGGGGAGTAGTCAGTGCATACCAGCCCTTGATGACTTCGACGAGGAAGCCGCGCTTGGTCAGCAGCAAACGATCGGGCCGAGAAATATCCGGCCCGCGAACGACTTCGCCGGTCGCCCGATTGCGCACCCGTTGCAGAGTGGCAGCGAGGACTTGTTGAGGTGTTGGCATCGACTTTGTTTTGTAGCAGAAAATAACTATGTTTTATCGAATACGTCAACTTTGTTTTGTGACGTCTAGCCACTCTGTTTGTCTGCGTTCTATTTCCTTGTTATCTACGTTAAAAGCAGTTGTGAATCTAATCACACAGTAGACATTTCTGTGGTTTTGCTGTCGAAGGAGCGGTGGACGTTCGGTTCGGCGCAAGAGGTGTCGCTGGAGCTTCCCGCGCCGTTCCCTGCGGCGCTTTGCCACGGCGCGCGCGGCCCCGAACGCCGCCAGCGCCTGGCTGGGGTCGAGGTGCGACCCCAGCCCCCGAACCAGCGGCACCCGACGCCTTCACGAAACCGAAACACCGGTTCACATTCAAGGCTTTCTAAGGTGTAGATTCGAACCACGGGCGGAGTTTTTCATAGAGCGCCCGCAGGTCGCGGCGATAGGCTTCGCCCTGCTCCTCGGCAGTCTTGCCCAGTTGAGGCTTGAGCGCGCGGACGAGCTTGTTGGCGAGGATGATGTAGGCCGGCAATCTGTGAGCCAGCGGGCGCTTGGCCGGCGTTTTCGGCTCCGTCGCGACGCCGAGACGGGCATACGCTTGGCGCAGGCTCATCCCCTGCAAAGAATCGATGTCGGCGACGCACTGTGCGAGCCTCATATAACGCTGCGCCGTCCGCGCTGTACCGCGAAAGTTTGATTCGAGCCAAAGGAGCCACGCACCATGCCCCATGCAGTGACGCACGCGCATCCTTTCCGCGAGCAGGAGCTGTCCGGCCTGCCACGCAGCGGTCAGCGCACCGTGCAACGCCTGGCGCGAGGCGACAGAGCATCTCTTGGCTTCTTCGTGAAGGCGGTTGATTTCCGCCGCGACGGTGGTTGCCGAGGTTGGGTTCATGGCGCCATCCCCGTGGTTTCGCGGAAGCTGTCCGCAAGTTGATGTATCGCCTGCCGCGACCGGCCGCCGCCATGGCCAATCTCTTCCATCGTGGCCTCTCCGATCAAATCGGGCCGGAGGCAATAGAGTGCCACCGTCGCGCGTACGCCGCGTTCTTCGAGCGATGCGCCTTCTGCCATCCAGATCAAGAGCCGGCATACCACCTCCAAGGCGAGCAAGCGAGCTTCCCGCCTGGCATCGACTGGCTCCGTAAAGAATGAATCATCGTTGGTTTTCATAGGATGGGCTTTTTGTTCGAGCCCACTCTATGCCTCCAGAGAGTTTCGTAATAGACACAGCGTGGCTGCGTCCTACTGATCCTATTTGTACAATACTCCCTTGCGGCGCGACACAGCGCATGTCGTGTCACTTCCAAGAACAAAAACGCCGCGCTGGGAAATCCAGTGGGGCGTCACTGCGGCGGGAGGGGATTAGCCCCGCGCCGGCACCTTCAGTTTCGTCCGGATGTGAACGGCGACCTCGGCACAGTCGTAATAGACGAAGTGGCCGACCTTGTGAGAAGGAATGATCCGGAGCGTGGTCCACGAACGAAGGGTGCGGATCGACGGCTCCTTGCCCTTCGGGAAGATCCCGCTGTGGCGCAGGCCGACGATGTCCGTGAGCTGGGTGTCAATAATGGGCGAGGGTGTCATTTCCATACCCTTGGTTTCCCGTCAACTCACGCGGCCGGCTTCGCCTGCGCCGGAGTCGGAGATCCAACAAACGGCGTCACGGCCGTCGCCGCCGCCTTGCCTTGCGGCAGAATGCCAAAGAACTGCTCGGCTTCAGTCGCGCTCTTCAGGTCGAGGTAGTGTCTGCGGATGATGGTCTCGGAATTGCCCGCCTGGAGCGCGGCCTCGCCCATCGAGCGGAATTTCGCGACGAACATCGAGATGAACGTGTGCCGCATCACGTCGTGCGTGAGCCCGAAGCGCTCGGCGATTCTCGCCCGGTATTTTTGCAGGTTCGGTACGATGATCGGGAATTTCTTTAGCGGATACGCATGGAGCCATGCCGCGAGGTTCGGCTGAATCGCCACTGAGCGCAGTTCCTTCACCTTGGAAACCTCGGGTTCAATGCGAATCACGCCCGTATCGAGCAAGATGTGCTCGGGTTTTATCCGAAGAATTTCGCCGGTGCGGACACAGGGCCGGATGCCGGCGAAGAGGCACAGGGCGAAGAACGGCACCAGCTGGCCATCCTGGAAGTTTTCGACGTAGGCCATCAATTCCTGCGCCTGCGCCGCGGTGAGCGTCTTGGCTGACCCGCGACGGCGGGCAATCCGATAGTAGGGGACTTTCTTGATGGGATTGGTCGCAATCCATTCCTGATTCTCCGCGAACCGGAGGAACGTGGATACCAACCCGCGCCGGTTGTTGTAGGTCTTGAGGCAGGGTTTGCCGCGCTGGAAGTACGGCGTCAGACGCGCCGCCGTCAGCTCTCCGACCGCGATACGCGGGAAATGCTTTTTCAGCGCCGCCATGTGCCGTTTGATCGTCGTGAGCTGAGAAGGCGAAATCAGCATCTGCTCGTGCTCGGCGACCTTCACGGCCAGATAGGCCGCAACAGCTTCGTCCAACGGCTTTTGGTGCGTCGGATCGCGGTGGTTCGCCAGCGCGAAATCGACATAAAACGAGAGCGGGCGCCCGTGGTCGGCCAGGCGCCGAAAGACAGCTTCGGCTTCGCGCACCTGATCTTCGGTCAGGCACGTCGTGACTGACCGAAGATTCGAGACGATTTGCAGCGCCTTGAGTTCGAGCGCGGACTTTTCGGCGGCGGCCTCCTCCTGGGTCTTGAAGTTGCGACGGATGCGAACGCCGTTGAGGTGGCCATCGACGCGGAACGAGAACACGCCGTTCCGGTTTTCGAACCGATTGACGGCAAATGATGGTTGGGTCATGCCTAGGTTGCCACGTCAACCTGGCAACCTAGCAGTGGGTTTTCCCTCCTCAGAGGAGAAAAATGGCGGAGAGGGAGGGATTCGAACCCTCGGTACCCTTGCGAGTACACATGATTTCCAATCATGCACATTAGACCACTCTGTCACCTCTCCGGAGACCCGGCCGGCGCGCTGGCGAGCGCGTCGGCGGCGTGGCGAAGGGGCCAAATAGAGCGGAAAGCCGCTGCACGGGTCAAGGGGTTAATCTGGGCGGCGCTGGCGGAGTAGCGTGATGGAGCTTGCCGCGGTCAGCGCCCGCACCGGAACCCACCCGTTCCGAAGGTTGGAGCAGAGACGACCGGAGTCGTGCCCCGACTGGCGCCGGGCTCCTTGTGAAGGAGCGCGCTGGGTGCGCATGAACTGTTGTAAAGAGAATTAATGAGACACATCACCAAAACCTCCTTGCGCGACCAAAGGGGGTTGGTAGGGTGACTCCGCTTTTCACGCGTTCCATGGTCTCCCCGAGCACAGAAATCGCCTATGACAGCAAGATCGAGGGAGACTTGGTTGTTTCCCGCCTTGATGCGGTCATAAACTGGATCCGCACGAACTCGATGTGGCCCATGCCGATGGGGCTGGCCTGCTGCGCCATTGAGCTGATGGCGGTGGCGGCGGCGCGCTTCGACATCGCCCGTTTTGGCGCCGAAGTGATGCGTTTCTCTCCCCGACAGGCGGATTGCATGATCGTGGCGGGCACGGTGACGTACAAGATGGCGCCACAGGTGCGCCGCATCTACGATCAGATGCCAGCCCCCAAATGGGTGATCGCCATGGGCGCCTGCGCGAGCACCGGCGGTATGTATCGGAGTTATGCCGTCTTGCAGGGGGTGGACCGCATTGTGCCGGTGGATGTCTACGTCAGCGGATGTCCGCCGCGGCCGGAAGCCCTGCTCGACGCCCTCGTCATGTTGCAGGCCAAGGTCCGGCGCGAGCCGGCGGCGCGCCGCCTGTTCAAAGCCTGAACCGTCCCGCCCACGCCCGCCGATGACCGCCACCGCCGACCTCGCAACTTTCCTCGCCGAAAGATTCCCGCTGGTCACGGGGCGTCCGAGTCTCGACTGTCCAGCATTCAACGTGCCGGTGGCGCAGGTGCTGGAGGTGCTGCGAAGTCTGCGCGACGACGCGGGCTGTGATTTTCTGGCCGACCTGACGGCCATCGACTGGAGCGCCGCGAAGTCGCCGCGCTTCACCGTGGTCTGGCATCTCTGGTCGACAGCCGCCCACCGGTATGTGCGCATTGCCGCCGATTGTGCCGACGACGCGCATCCCTCGATGCCCAGTGCGACCGGCTTGTGGCCGGGCGCCAACTGGCATGAGCGCGAGGCGTTCGACCTGTTTGGCCTCACCTTCACCGGACATCCGGACCTGCGCCGCATCTTGATGTGGGACGGTTATCCGTATTTTCCACTACGCAAGGACTTCCCCCTGGCCGGGCTCGATACGGCCCTGTCCGATCTGGCGGTGGCGGACGAGACCGGTGCTTCCGTCAAGCCGGCGCCATATATGGGCGGACCGTTCGTGGCCGCACCGGGCGGCGGCACGATTGAGGCGGGCGAGCCTCGCGCCAAGGACCAGAGCTGGAGCGAACGCCAGGAGAAACCGAAGGGAGCTTAAAGCTAAGAGCTGACGAGCATGGCCACTGAATATACATTCCCGGAGAACGCGGCGAAGGCGCCGGCCGCGGCGCAGGAATTCGGGCCGGAGCGGATGTCGATCAGCATGGGACCGTCGCATCCGTCGACGCACGGCGTGCTGCGCCTGCAATTGGAACTCGATGGCGAAGTGGTCACCAAGGCGGATCCGGTGGTCGGGTATCTGCATCGGGGAGACGAGAAGATCGCGGAGAACATGACCTACAACCAGTTCGTGCCCTACACGGACCGGCTGGATTATCTCGCCCCGCTGGCGAACAACGTGGCCTACGCGATTGCCGTCGAGCGCCTGGCCGGCCTGGAAATGCCGCCGCGCTGCCAGGCGACGCGCGTGGTCATTTCGGAACTGGCGCGCATTTCCTCTCACCTGATGGGGCTGGGCGCGTTTGGCATCGATGTGGGCGCCTGGACGGTGTTTCTCTACACGTTCACCGAACGCGAAAAGCTTTACCGGTTGTTCGAGGAGCTGACCGGGGCGCGATTCACGACCAGCTACACCCGCATCGGGGGCGCGGCGCGCGACGTTCCCGACGGCTGGCTCGACCGGGTGGGGGCTTTTTGCGATCAGTTCCTGCCGATCCTGGAGGAAACGCTCGCGCTCCTGACGCGGAATCGGATCTTCGTCGACCGGACCGCCGGCATCGGCGTGATCAGCCGGGCGGACGCGGTTGCCTACGGACTGACCGGTCCGAACCTGCGCGGCTGCGGCGTGCCGCTGGACCTGCGCAAGGACCGGCCCTACTGCGGGTACGAACAGTACGAGTTTGATGTGCCGGTCGGCAGCAAGGGTGACAGCTTCGACCGTTATCTATGCCGCGGCGAGGAGATGCGCCAGTCGGTGCGGATCATCCGGCAGGCGATCAAGAACTTTCCTGGCGGCGCCTGGTATGCGGAGGACGCGAAGCGCATCTTTGCCCCGCCGAAAGCCAAGATCCTCACGAGCATGGAGGAGCTGATCCAGAATTTCATGCTCGTCACGGAGGGGCCGCAGATGCCGCGGGGCGAGGTCTATTTCGAGGCGGAGAATCCCAAGGGAGCGCTGGGCTTCTTCGTGGTGTCGAAAGGCGGTGGGGTGCCGTGGCGGCTGAAGATCCGCAGCCCGTCATTCTGCAATCTCAGCATCCTGCCGAAGGTCTGCGTCGGGGCGATGCTGGCCGATATCGTGGCGATCCTCGGTTCGTTCGACTTTGTGATGGGGGAATGTGACCGATGAACCTGAAGCCAGAAACACTGCACCAGATCGACGAA
>CAVRNM010000025.1:0-15724 GCA_963722225.1 uncultured Verrucomicrobiae bacterium | reverse complement strand
GGTTCGACATTCCGCTCCGCGGCAGCTTCACCCTCCTCCTTGTCGGCACGGCGTTCTTCCTGCTCAGCACCCTCGGCATCGGATTGTTCATCTCGACCGTCAGCCAGACCCAGCAGCAGGCCATGATGACGACGTTTTTCTTCTTTTTCCCGGCCATGCTGTTTTCGGGGTTCATTTTCCCGATCGCCAACATGCCCGCCGTCATCCGGTGGCTCAGCCTGGCCGATCCGCTGCGCTATTTCCTCATCATCATCCGCGGAATCTTCCTGAAGGGCATCGGTTGGGATCTGCTCTGGCCGCAGTTCATCGCGCTGCTGGGCATAGGACTGATCGTGCTGACCTTCGCCGTGAACCGTTTCCACAAAACGCTATGAAACGCGCTCCTCCCGCCGGCTTCCCGCTGGGTATTCCCATGGTCAGATTTCGTCCGGCCGGTTCGGATCAGCTTGGGCGCGTTTCATTTGGCGCGGCGATGCCGCGCCGCTTCCTGCCCCCCGCATCCGCCATACCTTCACCTATTCCGCGCCTATGAAGATCATCTTCCTTTCCCACCGTGCGGTCGTCGATCCGAAGAAATGCGCCCTCGCAGCGTTTATCGTCATCGCGCTTGTACCATTTAGGGCGGCCGGATCTGAGACGGCCGCCCTCACGCTCGAGGATTGTCTCCGCCTGGCGGCCGACCACCACCCCTTGCTGGCCGCCACGGCGGCCGGCGTGACCGCCGCAAACGAGGCCGTGGGCGAGGCTCGCGCGCCCTATTGGCCGCAAGTCGACCTGAGCATGGGGTATCAGCGTTGGCAGAACCACGCCTTCCTTCCGTCCGGTCTTAGGATCCCAGGCCTCTCGATCCCTGATATCGTCGGTCCGCTCAACGACTGGACCGGCGGCCTGTACTCGCAGATGACGCTGTTCGACTTCGGAGAACGCCGGGCAGGCCTCGATGCCGCGCACGACCGCTGGAAAAGCGCCCAGGCCGAATCCGAGGCGACCCGGAGCGACATCCGTCTGGATGTGCAATCGGCGTTTTACGGGCTCGCCGCCGCGCAAGACCTGTCCGGGGTGGCCGAGCGGAACCTGAAGCGGATGGAGGGTCACCTGGCGCTCGCCCAGGCGCGGCATGCCGCCGGCGCCGTGCCGCAAGCCGACGTGCTGCGGGTGCAGGCTGAGGTGGCCTCGGCCCAATTGCAGCTCATCAGCGCGCACAGCCGGGTGCGCACGGCGACCGGCCAGCTCAACACCTCCATGGGGCGGCCGGCCGAGCGTCCGCTCACCATTGCCCCGCCCGCAGTCGACTCTTTCCCTCCCGTCGCGACCAACATCGAGGCTGCGGTCCGGCAAGCCATCGCCAGCCGGCCGGAACTCAAGGCGGGGCAACTCCAGGTCGACGCCGCCCGCGCCGGAGTGGAAGGGGCGCGGGCCGCCCGGGCTCCCAAGCTCCGGGCCGACGGCTCCTATGGCGTGAATGACACCACCTTCCTGCCTGAAACCAAGGAATGGCAGGTGGGGCTGTCCGTGGATCTCCCCGTCTTCGACGCCGGCAGCCGCGCCCACCAGGTCGCCCGCTCCAAGGCCGAACTCGCCCGTGAGCAGGCGACGTATGACAACCGTGTGCTGCAGGTCCGCCAGGAAGTCTGGGCGGCCGTGACCGAACTCGAGCGCGCCCGCGATTCCATCGCCGCCAATGAAACCAATGTCCGGGCGAGCGAGGAAAGCCTGCGCGTGGAGCGCGAACGCTATCAGAACGGCGCGGCCTTGATCACCGATCTGCTCGATACCCAAACGGCGCTCGCCAGCGCCGAAGCCTCGCTGGCCCAGGCGCGCTGGAGCTACCTCTCCGCCCGGGCCGGGTATGAACGAGCCGTGGGCCGTCCCTGAGGCGGACATTCCGACCCGCCATACCGCCGCGAATCAAACAGATCGAATCTGCCACTGGCGCGCGCGGCAAAAAGCCCGAGGCGGCGCCCCGCCAGACAAGAATTCTCGCCTCGCCCGGATCACCGCTCCAAATTCCCGCAAATTCCCGCGCCATGTCCGCCGCCGCTTCTCTTCGCTTCCGTCTGTTGGTCAGTGTGCTGAGTTTGTTGCTGGCCGGTGTCATCCTGGCGGCCGGAGGATTGTGGTGGCTCACGCGCCGCAGTCTCCCGCAGCTCGACGGCGCGGCGCCCCTGCCGGGACTATCCGGCGTCGTCACGGTGGAGCGCGATGCCGCGGGCGTTCCGACCATCCACGGCGCCACCCGCCGGGACGTGGCGCGGGCGCTGGGCTATCTGCACGCACAGGACCGGTTCTTCCAGATGGACCTCTCCCGACGGCGGTCAGCGGGGGAACTGGCCGAGCTCTTCGGCCAGACAGCCGTTCCCCTCGACCGCGAGGCCCGGATTCATAGCTTTCGCTCTCTGGCGCGGAAAGTCCTGGCCCTGTTGCCGCCCGCGCATCGCGAACTGCTCGACGCCTATGCCGCCGGCGTCAATGCCGGTCTGGGCGCGTTGCGCGCGCGGCCGTTTGAATACACCGTGTTGCGCGTCCGGCCGCAACCGTGGCAACCGGAAGACAGTCTGCTCGTCGGTTATGCCATGGTGCTCGACCTGCAGGATTTCCGGGACCGGCACGAACAGATGCTCGCCGCGATTCACGACAGCTACGGTCGCACGATGCTCGATTTCGTCGCGCCGGGGGAAACCGAGTCCGACGCGGCGCTCGATGGCGGCACCTCTCCGCCGCCGCCGGTGCCAGGCCCCGAAATCATCGACCTGCGGAAGCGCAAGGCGGACACGGGAGCGGAAATCCGCCCGGATTCCCGCCTGGCGCTGCACCCGCTGCCGGATGACGGATTCGCGTCCGGATCAAATGTGTTTGCCCTCGCCGGCAGCCGGACGGCCAACGGCTCCGCCCTGCTCGCGAACGACATGCACCTCCATCTCGGGGTGCCCAATGCCTGGTACCGGGCGGAGCTGGTCTGGGAGGACAAAACACCAAACGCCAAATCCCAAACGCCAAGCTCCAAGTTCCAAGAATCAAGTTCCAAGTCTCAAGGACCAAGGACCGAGGACCAAGGATCAAGTTCCAAAGTCCAAACGCCAATTCTCAATGACCAAACTTCAAACCCGGAACCCGCGCCGGCCGACACGACGGCAGAGCATCGCGTCACCGGGGTTACCCTGCCAGGCATTCCGCTGGTTATCGCCGGCAGCAACGGCCGCATCGCCTGGGGGTTCACCAACAGCTACGCCGACACGGCGGACATCGTCATCGCGGAATTGAGCAGCATCGACCCGCAGTATTACAAGAACGGCGTCGAGCTCTCCAAGATGGAGGAGCGCAAGGAGATCATCCGCGTCAAGGGTGGCGACCCGGTTGAATCCGTCACCCGTTGGACGATCTGGGGGCCGGTGATCGGCGACAGCAACAACGCCCGCTCGCTCGTGCTGCACTGGGTGTTTGACGATCCGGCGGCGCTCAACCTCAACCTCGTGGAACTGGAAACCGTTCCGGATGCCGCCACGGCGCTGGCGCTGGCCCCGCGCTTCGGGCTGCCCGCCCAGAATTTCGTCGTCGCCGATCGTGCGGGTGTGATCGGGTGGACGATCACAGGATTCCTGCCCCGCCGCGTTGGCTTTGACGGCCGGCTGCCCGCCATCTGGAGTTATGGCGATCGCCGATGGAATGGATACCTCCCGGCGGACGAATATCCGCGCGTTCTCTCGCCGCCGGCCGGCCAGCTCTGGTCCGCGAACAACCGTCCCGTCAGCGGAGCGGCCTATCTCAAGCTGGGCGACGGCGGCTACGACAACGCGGCGCGCGCCCGGCAGATTCGCGATGATCTCACGGCCCTCACCGCGCCCGCCACTCCGCGCGATCTCCTCGCGGTGCAGCTCGATGACCGGGCCTTGCTGCTCGAACGCTGGCAAAAACTCCTGCTCGCGACCCTCACCCCCGACGCCGTTGCCGCCCACCCGGACCGCGGCGAGCTGCGACGCCTGGTCGCGCAATGGAACGGCCATGCCTCGATCGATTCGGTGGCCTATCATCTCGTCCGTCGCTGGCGGGACTTCGTGGCCGCCCGGGTGCTCAACCCCGTGTTCGAGCCATGCGTGGAACAGGACGAATCCTTCGATTTTCACCAGCTCAACTATGAGGTTCCGCTTTGGCAGCTGGTGCAGCAAAGGCCGCCGAACTTCCTGACGCCGGATTTTCTCACCTGGGATGATCTGCTCCTCCAAGCCGCCGATGACGTGCTGCAATGGGCGGACCACCAGAGCCGTCCACTGCAGCGCCTCACTTGGGGCGGGCGCAACACCACCCGGATTCAGCATCCCTTCAGCCGGTTCCTGCCGGAACTGCTGGCGCGCTGGCTCGACATGCCGAAGGTGCCTCTGCCCGGGGACCACGACATGCCGCGGGTCCAGGGCCCCGCTTTCGGCGCGTCGGAGCGTTTGGTGGTCTCGCCGGGCCACGAGGAGGACGGCATCTTCCAAATGCCGGGCGGGCAAAGCGGGAATCCGCTTTCGCCGTTTTTCCGCGCGGGGTTCGATGACTGGGCGCAGGGCAAACCCACGCCGTTCCTGCCCGGACCAGCGCGGTACACCCTGCGGCTGGAACCATAACCGTTGGCGCAGATGTAGCAGGGCGGGGTCGCCGCACCCCGCCGTTACATCGGAAGTGGCGGGGTCCGGCGACCCCGCCCTACATCCAACCGCCCCGTCCGCCGCGCGCAATTGCTACCGCCATCGGAGGTGGCGCAGGCCCCACCAGGTCATTCTCAGCAGCATCCAGCCGTGGCGGAACCGCGAGATATTGGTGCTGCCGTAGGTCCGGTCCTTGTAGCGCACCGGCACGTCACGAATGCGCAAATCGAGCAGGGCGGCGCCGAAGAGCAGGTTGAAATCGCCAAACGGATCAAACTCCCCAAACGACGCGATGCGCCGCGCCAGGCGCTCGTAGTCGGAGCGCATCAGCATCTTGGTGCCGCACAGGCTGTCCTTGATCTGCTGGCCCAGCACATAACTGAGCGCCCGGGAGAAGAACTTGTTTCCGACCATGTTCAGGAGCTGCATCGCGCCCTTCTCCACCGGATAGATGAGCCGGCTTCCGTTCACGAACTCGGCGGCCCCGGACGCCAGGGCGTCATAAAACTTGGCCAGATCCTCGGGCGGCGCGGTCAGATCGGCGTCCTGGATGACGAGCACGTCGCCCTGCGCCGCGCCGAGTCCTGTGCGCACCGCGTCCCATTTTCCCCGGCCGGTCTGCCGCAGCGCCCGGAGCAGATGCGGGCCGCGGTAGGCGGCCGTTTCCCGCTGAATGGCCGCCCAGGTGTCATCGGTGCTGTGCCCCTCGACCAGGATCACCTCCGTCCGCCGGCCGAGCACCGGGATCCGTTCGAGGGCGGCCCGGATGTTGCCGGCTTCATTGCGGGCCGGCACCACCACGGAACAACTCACCTCGCCCGCCAGCGCCGGCGCGCCGCGCGGGCGCGCCGTGATGGCCACCGTCACGCCCAGATGATGGACCAGGGGCAGCTTCACCAGCAGACGATTGGCGAGGCCCGACCACAGGGGCACTTCGAACGGGAAGAGCTGGAGGTGCTCGAAGGCGACGACCTCCCATCCCGCCAATTCCAGCAGGTTGAACAGGTCGTCGTGGGAGAGCCAGTTGCTCGGCGGCTGGCGGCTCACCAGGCCGGCGCCGGCGGCCAGGCGAAGCGGGACCAGCCAGAGCGTGTTGAACGTCGTGAGGTGAAGCCGCGTGCGCGGATGGGCGGCGGCGTGCAGGCTCTTCAGCGCCGACTGGATGTCCGGGAGATAGCCGGTCAGGTAATCCAGAATGATGTGGTCAAACACCTCGGTCACCGGACCGGTTTCGATGTCAGCCTCGCGGAACTCGAGCGCGGAGTCGCCGCCGTGCCGTTCGACCGCCTGCGCGATCATTCGCCGGCCGAAATCAAGCCCCAAGCCCCGCGCCGGCTTCAGTCCCGCCAGGAGATCGCCGGCCCCGCAGCCCCACTCGAGCACGCGGCCACCCTCGGGGATGTGGTGACGGAAATGCCGCAGAAGCTGCGCATGAAATCCCCGCTGCCATCGGCGCGGACGCTGATCATGGTCCGCCACCCAGTCGAAATGTTCGCGCATGGTCAGCTCAGGAGGAGGGGTCGGCATGGAGAACGGTGGTCCGCAGTGAGCCGCGGAGCCGCCGGAGATTTGAAGCTAAGCGGCAACCTCATCCACAGGCCAGTGGTTTTTTGGAGGCGCGGCTGGATGACATCCTGCTTCTGTTTTGCCCGCACAATCGGGATGTAGGGCGGGGTCGCCGGACCCCGCCATTCTTCAAGAACCGAGGCGGGGTCCGGCGACCCCGCCCTGCTCTGCATCGACTCATTTCACCCTTGATACGCAAACGCGGGCACGCCGCGCATCCCCGGCTTCACCCGGAAAAGACCTCCGGCCAGCGGTTGGGCGGCCAGCTGTTCTGCGCTGAGCTTCTCGCGGGCCGAGGTGAGGTAAAGCGTGTCGAGTTCCGGTCCGCCGAAAGCGCAGGACGTGACGCGAGCCACGGGCAGACGGATGGTCTGCAGAAGTTCTCCCGTCCGCGGGTTCCAGCGCGTCGCCGCCCAGCCATCATACATTGCGATCCATAGCATTCCCTCGGCATCGAGGGTCGATCCGTCCGGGCGTCCGATTCCCGGCGGAATTGAGATCACCATGCGCCGGTTGGCGATGGCGCCCGTGGCATCGTCGTAATCGAAGGCGTCGACCCGCCGCAAGGGCGTGTCGATGAAGTAAAGCGTGCGGCGATCCAGGCTCCAGGCGATCCCGTTCGACGTCCCCACGTCCTGCAGCATCACCCTCATCGAGCCATCAGCGTCCAGCCGGTACAGGCGGCCCAGCGGTTTCGGGCCCTTCACGAGCGCCATCGTCCCCGCCCAGAAACGTCCGGAGGGATCGCACTTGCCATCGTTGAAGCGGACAACCGCCGGATCGTGCTCCGGCGGCCGCGGCAGCAGCGCGATGCCGCCGGTCTCGGGGTCGAGGCGGGCAAAGCCTTCGTGGAGCGCGAGAATGAGTCCGCCGCGGGCCCGGGGCACGATGGTTCCGACCTTCTGGCCGACGTCACAGCCGCGGTTCTCGCCGGTGGCCGGATCATAGGTGAAAACGCGATGCCCGTTGATGTCGATCCAATGCAGGCGCTGCAGCGCCCTGTTCCAGATCGCTCCCTCCCCCAGATCCGCCGGGGCCACCGGCACCTGGACGACTTTGCCGGCAGTGGCCATGGCAGGCAGAACGATTCCCCGGGTCGGCCTCGCGCATCCAACTAATCACTACCGCCGGCGCCGCGGGGCGCGCGAACGCCTGGCCGCCGGCGTTGCGACCGGGCCCGGAGGTTCGGTCGAGGGCTTTTCGTCCTGCGGTTTCTCCGCCAGCTTCGAGGCCTTGGCGTTCAGCCAGAGTTCGCCCTTCGCGTTCCGGTTCAGCCAGAGGATCTCGCCAGCGTGCTCGACAAACACCGGTTTCTCGCGGGGTTTCTCCGGCACCTGCAGGCCGGCGCCCGTCAGCGCTGCGAGCAAATCATCCGTGTTCCGGCCGAGCTGTTCGGCAAGGCGTCCCAGCTCCTCCGCGATGCCCCCGCGCTTGGTTTCCCGGAGCAGAAGCCTCACCGCGGCCAGGGGCAAGCCCGCCCCCGGAACCACCGGAGTCGCCGGCGCCGCGCCCGCTGCCTCCGGCTTCATTTCCGCCGGAGGCACGACCGCCTCGGTCGCCGACGGAACCGACTCGGGCGCCGGACCGGCCGGCGGCGGCTGCACCTCGTCGCGTTTCTCGCGCGTGTTGATCCACACCTGTCCGGTCTTGTCCCGGTTGAGCCAGTAGACCAAGGGGCCGATGTCGACAAACACCGGCTGATCGCTCGGACGTGAGGGGAGGACGAGACCGAGCGCCTCGAATGCCGCCACTAACGCCCGGGGCTCGGTCCGAAACGCCCGCGCCAGATAGCTGACACTGCCCGAAAGTCCCGCGCCGTGACGGTTGCGCCGCATCGCCGGTCGCAGTCGATCCAGGAGTTCCGGGCCCACCGGCAACGGATTGCCGGCCGGCGGCAGCGGCGCGGATGATTCCTCGGCCGGCGGGGCGCTTTCCATCCGCGCTTCCACGCTGGCCGGCTTTGCTTCCGGCGGAGCTTCCTCCGCAACGCGATGCCCCTGGGCCGGACGAAAAACCGCCCGCGGTTTTTCGCGCGTGTTGATCCAGAGCTGCCCGCGGTGGTTCAGGTTCAGCCAGTAAAGATCGCCGTCGTATTCCAGGAAGACGGGCTCGTCCTTGGCGCTCGCCGGGAGCGTGAAGCCGCACTCTTTCAGCGCCTCAACCAAGTCTGCCTCGGTCTGCTCGAATTTCTTCGCCAGATAATCAACGCCCACGGCCATGCCCGGCCCGCGCTGGTTCCGGCGCATGTGCGGACGGATCGCTTCAAAAAACGTCGGCAGATCCTCGTCGTCCTCCAAGTCATCAAACTCCTCCGCGCCCTCCGTGGCCGCGTCCTCTTCGGCGTCGGCCCCGCCCAGCGGGCGCAGGGATTCCTCCCGCGACAGCATCGATTCGCGCCGCTCCTCGGCCTCCGCGCGCAGTTCATCCACGCTCGGCGCCTCGGCCTGCCGGTCCGGCGGCGGCGCCGGAACGGCGCCGGACTTCGTCGCCGGCATGCCCGCGCCCGGAGCCGTTTCCACGACCCAGTCGCGCATGACCGGCCGGCGGGCGAGGCCGTTGAAAGCCAGCGGATTGTCCGGACGCGTCTGAAAATGGATGATCTCCCATTCTTCTTTGCCCAGGAGGTTGAGGTGCTGCTCCAACAGTTGCAGTGACCCGAAACCCAGCGATCCGCTGGTGATGATCTTGTATTCCCAATTTGGCATGGAGGACGAAAATGAACCCCACCCATCCCAGAACACCGGGGCAAAGCCCAGCAAAAAGTTTAGCCTAGAAGCCTGTCGCGCTTGGACGACAGGCGGCCCGAACGGCCCAGCGGAGTTTGGCCGAGGAACTGCGCGGGTTGGCCCGCCGTTCCTCCGGCCCGGCTCGAACGACCTCTTCGTTGGCGCCAGAATATTGCCCCGAGCGCAGGCCTTCGCGGAAGGCGTTCTTCACCCGTCGGTCCTCGCCGGAATGAAAAGTGAGAATCGCCACCCGTCCACCGGCCTTCAGGCAGGAAGGCAGCTGGCGCAGGAACAGGTCGAGCACACCGAACTCGTCGTTCACCGCGATGCGGATCGCCTGAAAAACCCGGCGCACGCAATCATTGTCGGTCTTCGGGTCGTGGCGTGGGCCATTCTGGAGCAGGATGGCCCGGATCGCCCTGGCGAGCTGCAGCGTCCGGGTGAACGGAGTTTTGCTTCTGCGGGCGGTGAGCTCCCGGGCCAGCACCCCGGCGTGGGGCTCGTCGGAGTTTTCGATGAGTGCGGCTGCCAGATCAGCGCGCGATACTCGCGCGAGCCAGTCCGCCGCGGACGGCGGGCGCGACGGGTTCATGCGCAGATCGAGCGGGCAGTCGGATTTAAACGTGAAACCGCGCGCCGGGTCGTCCAGTTGCATCGAGGAAACGCCGAGATCGGCGAGGATCGCATCCACGCCGTCGAATCCGAGTTCCGCCAGCACCCTGGGCAGGCCGGCAAAGTTGGAGCGAACCGCGGTAAAGACATCCTCACCCCAGCCGGCGGAACGCAGGCGGGCGGTGGTTTTGGGAAGTTCAATCGGATCGACATCCAGTCCGACGAGCCGGCCCCCCGGGGCAATCCGCGCCAGCAATTCCCGGGCGTGCCCGCCAAAGCCGAGCGTGCAATCCACGACGTGTTCGCCGGGCCGGAGGGCGAGCACACTGAGGATCTCGGCCACCATGACCGGCCGATGGCTGCCGGCGGGCGTCTTGCCCGCGGCGAGCACCTTGGCCACGTCGGCGGCATAACGCTCCGGGTTGAGCTCCTTGTACTTTTCCTCGAACCGCCGGGGATTCCTGCCCGCATAGCGCGGCCGCCGCCGGTGCGGAGCCGTCGCATTTGGCCCGTCCGGCACGGATTCGGAATCAGACATCGTCCTCCTTCGGCGTGACAAGGAGCGGGGCGCAATCGGCATCATTTGGCACGATGCTCAGGCCGGTGGCGATGTCGTCGCGCAGGATCACTTTTTTTTCTCCTAGATCTGACCAGCCAGCCAGTCGCGGCCCTTGGCGGTGAGGCGGTATTTTTGGAGCCGGCTGTTGGGTTTTTCCGGAATGGTCATCTCGATGGCTTTGTCTGCCAGCAGGAGTCGGATCAGCTTGTTGAGGTGACCCGAAATCTCCTTTTGCCCGAGACCACTGGAAAGTTCCGCCTTGGCCAGCGGTCCGGAGGTAAGCAGGCGAAGTACTCGCACCTCCAATGACTCTGGCTGTGACTCTGGCTGTGACTCTGGCCGCGGTGCGACTTTCCCTGTGGCTTGTCCGATGACTGGATCGGTGACCTGCCCCGCAACTGGTGGGGTGATTGGTGGAATCTTCCTCCGAAGTTTCAGGACAAAGCCGTCGGCCAGCGAGAATTCCGGTTCCGGCAGGCCGGCCTCGCGGCAGCGGCGGATCATGTCGCCGGTGCCAGTGCCCATGCGCTCGATGTATTTGGTGAGATAAAGCGGCTCGGCCAGCAGCGGATTGCCGGGCACGGAGCCGTGGGGGTTGCGGAGGCTTTCCAGCGTGAGGGAGGGCGGCAGGGTGCCGGGATTCCAGATTTCCAGCCGATCGGCAAAGAGCATGACCTGCACGCTGCCGTTGCTGGTGTAGTCGCGGTGCGCCACGGCGTTGACGATGGCCTCGCGCACCACGTCGGGCGGCAGCTCGTAGGCGACGGGCGCCTGGGTGCTCATAGCCCGGGTGCCCACGGAGAGGTTGATTTTCGACGAGGACAAAATCCACGGCCTGATTGATGAGGTCGAAGACGGTGCCCTTGTAGACCTGGTAGGACGGGATCGGCTTGGCGACCTGAGTGCCGTGGAAGTGGGCGCACTTGACCTCGGAGGAAATGCAGGAAGCGCTGCGGTTGCCGGGCGAAGAGGAGAACGGCGGCGTGAGTCAAGCGACCGGCAGAAAGCAGGTTGAGGTGCGTGAGCAATTCCTCCGGGCTGGCTTTTTCACTCAGGGGGAAAGCGCGTTCGCGGCGGGCTTCGCGGATGAAGCGGTCCATCCGCTCGGGATCGAGATCGGCGAGCGTGGCCCCCGTGCAAGGCGCCGCATCGAACGGCCCGTGGCGGATCAAAGCGTGGGTGGTGAGATAATGAACGAGGGAGGCGTACACTCCTGCGATCAATTCCGCCAAGGTGCTGAAACGCCGGCGAACCACCTGCGCGCCAGCCTGACGTATGAGCGCCAGCATCTTTGGGTGCCGGGCCCGGTCGTCCGTTCCTCGGACGAAAACCAACCGATACTTGTGGCGCTGCGTAGCGAGGGCGAACTCCCGATGAGTAGGCGACACCCCCTCCGCATCTTCGAAACCGTAGTCGTTGCCGAAAAGCCCGAGGAAAACATCACAGCGCCCAACCTCGTCAAGATACACGTCGTCGGCTCGACGGTCGGCGGCAGGCACGTCTTCAAAAAGGAACGGTTCGAAGAACCGCCGCAGCAGCGGATCGCCGCGCAAATAGTCACGCAAGGCCGCCCGCTCCGGAGCGAACTCCTTCTGCACACTGCTGATGAAGAGACGGAGCATGGAAGTCAGGCAACGAGCTGCACGTCGATCTGTTGGCGGGAGAGGTGCTCTGGATTCAGGTCAAGCATGGGGGTATAAGGCTGCCGGAATACACCACCAATCTTGCTTCCTGATTTGGTACCAACGCAAGAATGGACGGGAGAGCCACGGCGGACACGCCCGTTCGACAAGCTCAGGGTCCCGAGTGGAGCCGAGGGAGCGGTCCGCCCTTCACCAGAACCAACCGCGGGCGGCGTCGCCGGGCTGCGACTACCGCTTGCCGGTGAAGCAAGCTGGGAAGCCTGCGCTACCTTCGGCGAGCCTCCGCCGCCGTCGGCGCCCGGAAGAAGCGATGGTTCACCGGGCGGCGCTGCTCCGGGGTCAAGGGCGGCAGGTCCGGCAGCGCATCGGCCCGGATCACCCCGAGTTGCGCCCGGCAAAGCGCCTGGAAATCGTCCCAGCGCACCGCGAGCAACCGCCCAGTCGGGGTTGCCGTCTCCGGAAGATCCAGCGCCGGAGCGCGAACCACCAGCCGGAGCAGGCTGCGCCACTCGGTCAGCAAGCGGTCGATATCACCGCGACCGGCATACTCGCTCGCCGCGGCGAGCTCTCCGCGCCTGGCTTTTTGCTCAACCAGCGCCCGCACGATCTCGGAGGCACCGCAGCCATACTGCGGCGGCAACCCGTGATCGAGCCAGCCCTCGGCCGTGAACCGCCGGTAAGTCTGCTCACACGCCCGCGCGAGGCGGCCGAGCGTGCGCGGATTCGTGCCGGAAAAACGGTCCCCGGCGAAAAGGTTGGCGCAATCGAACACGAGTTCATCCAGCGGATACCGGACATCGTCGAGCGCCGCCGCGAGGGCCAGACCCTCCGGTCCCAGAAAGCACGAGACGATTTCGCCGCGCGGAGTCAGCACCAACGAGTGGTCCAGCAGCCCCAGCCGCTGCCACTGCCACAAGAGCGTCGGCTGCGGACTGAGAGCGAGGCATTCTTCCCGCCACGCGCAGGACCGGCACGCCGGATACGGATTTTTCAGCCGGCGCACCAGCCGGGCCCGGCCCGTGTCCGTGCGCTGCCCGCACGGCAGTTCCGGCCCGGCGCGATGCGCGGTCGCCTCCACGCCCAGCAGGAGCGGCTCCAGCGCGAAGAAACGGCTGGCCACCGTTCCAGCAACTTCCGTCGCGTTGCGGCCGGAGCGGAGCTGGCGCAGAATGAAGGCCCAGGGAAGCGGAGCGGCCCGGCGGAGCCGCAGCGGCTGCGCCCGCCGCAGTCGCGGGGCGTGGCCGCTGCAGAGCACGAAGCCCGCCTCGTCGAGCCCGCGCCGGCCGGCCCGTCCGATCATCTGCAGGAGTTCGTGCGGCTCGATCTCGTGTTCCAGCTGGTGGTACCGGTAACTCGAGGCGGTGATGAGCACGGAACGGAGCGAGAAATTGATCCCGGCGCTGAGTCCCAGCGTGGCAACGACCACGCGGAGTTGCCCAGCCTTGGCCAGGGGTTCGATGATGCCGGCCCGTTGCGCATAGGTCAGTCCGCTGTGATGGTAGGCCACCCGCTGCTTCAAGACCTTCGCCAGCGCCGGGCCGAGAAGATTCTCCTGCTCCGGCGTGAACGGGAGCGGATCAGCGAGCGGCAGCTCGCGGGCAAACTGCCGGGCGAGGCGCTCCGCATCCTGTCGGTGCGGCGCGAACACCAGCACTGGTCCCAAGCCTTCGCGCAACGCCCCGGCCACCCGCCGGCTCCAGAATCCCTCGAGGCTCCGCGGCAGGCCATGAATCAGGTCGTCAACCTCCACCTCTTCGAGCGGCACCGGGCGTTCCCGATGCTGGATGAGGTCCACGTTCCGGCCGAGCCGCTGCAACCAGCTGGCGACTTCCTCCGGATTGGCCACGTTACCACTCAGCAGCAGCAATTGAACGGACGGAGGGACCGACAGCAAAACTCCTTCGTAATGGTTTCCCCGATCGGGATCAGCCAGCCATTGGTATTCGTCGACGACCAGCAACCGGAACGGCCTCCCGTCGTCGATCGCAGCTTTGCCTGTCCCCAGCGGTGTCACCTCGCGTTCTCCCTGGGCATCGGGTGCCCTCCCCGAATGTCGCGAATGGCCCGACACCTCCTGAAAACAACCCTGCACCGCCTCCAACGTCGCCACCACCACGGGTGCATCGGGAGCGATGGTGACGTCACCGGTCATGATCCCCGCGCGCCAGCCACGAGCACGCCACTCTGCGAATTTGTCGTTGGCCAGCGCGCGGGTGGGCACTGTGAAAAGCGAACGCCGGGAGAAGTTCGTCTGCTCCAACCAACGTTCAAAAACATAGGTTTTCCCCGCGCCCGTGGGGGCATCGATCACCACATCCTTGCCGCCCATCAGAGCCTGGATCGCCTCCGCCTGCCAACGGTCTGGCAACATCAATCTCTGCAAGCCTTCGAGCGCATCGATCCGCACATCCGGACCCTAAATGGCAAACCAACGCCGTCAATCATCGCCTCGCGCAATCGCGATTCGGCGCTTGACACAAACGACTCGAACGTTTGTTTTAATCAATTGTTTTCCATGTCAACAGAACATCAAGCCACTCGTGATCGAATTCTTGACACTGCCGAGCGATTGTTTGGACAGCACGGCTTTCCCTGCACGTCTCTCCGGCAAATAACCGACGAAGCCGGCGCAAATCTTGCCGCCGTAAACTACCATTTCGGCTCGAAAGAAGAATTGTACAAAGGAGTATTAATCCGGCGCTTACGTCCGATCAATGAGGAGCGGATCAAACTCCTCACCCAAGCTGAACAACTGGCAGGGGAGCAACCTTTGCCGATCCGTTCGATTCTTGAGACTTTTATCCGCCCTCTCTTGCGAGATGCGATGGCCGGCTCCGCCGGAGGGATTTCATTTCTGCGGCTGATTAGTCGGGATCTAACCGATCCTCAGCCGTTTATGACGGCAGAGATGGTGAAGGAAATCGATCCGCTGATTGAACGCTATACTCGGGAATTAACCAAGACACTGCCCAAAATCCCGCTGCCCGAGCTTTTCTGGAGGATGCAGTTCACGGTCGGAGGGATTCTCTATGCCGCTGCCCATCAACGTGATTTCGAGCGGATTTCATGTGGCCTCTGCCGAGGCGATGATCTCGAAGGTTGTCTTCGCCGGCTGATCGACTTCTGCGCAGCCGGCCTCGAAGCCCCGTTCTTTGACTTTGGTGGCAGCGTTTCTCTAAAAACAGAGCCTAACGCCATGCCTGTCCTTTCATGATCTCCGGGCTTTTTTGTGAATCGTTTTCATCTACTGCAATGTTTTTGTAAAACACGGGAACATGCCCGACACCTGTCACTCTCATCGAACTGACCAAACCAAGCCATGATCGAAACCGTCATCCTACTAGCCTTGCTCTCCGCCTTGGTGGCGACCGAGCCGGATCCAGGCCGCGATCCGAAGTAAGGCGATGTGCCCCAATCGACTTACCCCTTTAGATCCATAGCAGCCCAAGATAGACTAGTATCACGTACCATCGTTAGTTTCGTATTGTAGTTCACTGCCCAAATGGATTCATTTGGGCATGGCACCACGATATAGGATAACACTCACCCGGCAGGAGCGGGAGATGTTGGAGGATCAGACCCGCAACCGAAAGTCGACAGCCGTGACGTATGTGCAAGGGCGTGCGCTGCTGCTTTGCGACGCCGGGCCGCACGGCGATCCCTGGAAAGTTGCCGATGTTGCAGCGGCATTGGGCATAACTCCACGCACGGTCGAGCACCTGAAGCAGCGGTTCGTGGAGGAGGGCATCGAGAAGGCGCTGGAGCGGCGCGCACGGACGACACCGCCCAAAGTCATCTATGGCGGCGCATTTGACGCCCGGCTGACGGCGCTGGCGTGTTCCCCAGCCCCCGATGGACGAGCGCGCTGGACGGTGCGCTTGCTGGCGGAGAAACTGGTCGAACTGAAGATCGCCCCGAGCGTTTCCCCGATGACCGTGCAGCGGTCGCTAAAAAAAACGAATTGCAGCCTCATCGGAGCAAATACTGGAAGGC